>UQKO01000018.1 GCA_900541575.1 uncultured Prevotella sp. | reverse complement strand
AGACATAAAGTTCTTCATGTTTAGAATAGCTACTCAATATGCATGATATGAGCAAACCTCTTTTTACCATCATACCAACCGGAAATATCCGCTGATCCCATAAATCTCAGAATTTATAGAACCACCCTAAAGTAATAAGCGAATGCGCAAGTCCCATTTTCGGGATATGCGCATTCGCTTACTTTTATTCATTCTTGTCATGAGAAGTTTGAGTCAAAGCATCGTCAGCAAGCCTCAATCATTCCGCATGCTCATCTCGGAAAGTTGATGCGGGAAGATTGGCTGCGTTCACCAAGTTGGCATGCGTATAAGGTTGCCATGCATATCGCACAGAAAGGATACGTTCTACTTCTGGGCAATGCAAACGTATCTCAGAACCACAGACCATTGCCTCAGCCGCATGATATAGCCCATCCGCTCCTGCCACCTCAAAACCTTTAATACGCTCTCCTTCAGCGGCATGCATACCCTCGGCATAACTGAATAATACCACGGCCTCGTACTTACCCGTTGCAGCAAAACTCTTATAAATCGGACCCGAAGGAGTGCAACCATGATGATATGTATGATTGAGTGCAGAGAGTGCTAATCGCAAGGCCACCTCTCGTTTGCGAGTGGGATGGACATTGAGCGAATCGCCGAGGTCTGAACATACCGATAGCCAAGTATAAGGAAGTTTTTGAGCCATTCTGCGCTGACTATCACGGAACGCAGGCCAAGATGGGCGTGTGGCAATAGACGAAAGTTGCACCACATAGAAAGGTAAATCTGTCTGTCCAAAGAAATTACGCCAACTCTGCTCCAAGAGTGGGAATAAGCGTTCGTGCACCTCCATATTCTCAGCATTGGATTCACCTTGATACCACACCACACCTTTCACACCATAGCCCTTGAGCGGTTGCATAGCACTCTCGAAGAGGTAGGCAGGCTCATAAGGATGGCGTTGAAAGCGCGATGTAGCTTGCTTCACGTTCAACGCCGCACGCTCACGCATCCATCGCATAATAAAGTCATTGCTTTGCCAATTACGTAAGATGGCTGGGAAATGCTCCTCTAGCGTAGCACGATCTATCCAATTTTCACATCCGGAACCACCCACAGCATTGCAAATAATGCCCACATGGCATTCTAGGCTATCAGCCAATGTACGTCCATAATTGAATGCAATAGACGAGAAGTTCCGAGCATCCTTGCTAGAAGATCGTTTCCATTGGCCCGGTTTAACATACAGCAGATGGTTAATAGAATCCAATCGAGCGGAATCCCATTCCATAGCGTAAGTAGGAGTGATGGAACGCATATTATATAAGTGAAGTCGCGAACAATTATCCGCAGCTGTCAAGTCTTCGTTCTTTGTTTGCGTCTGCGACACAGTGAGCTCCATATTCGATTGTCCGGAGCAAAGCCACACTTCACCCACCCATACATCGTCAAGCGCTCGTTTGCAGTTCTTCGTCTGAATCGTCAGCACGTAAGGACCACCAGCTTTTTCAGCGGGGAGTGTCACTCTCCATTGACCATCAGTCGCAGCCATTGCCTCAGCCTTCTTTCCGTGAAAATCCACTTTCACACGCTCGCCCGCATTAGCCATGCCCTCAAGAATGATAGGCCTTTCGCGCTGAATCACCATGCCGTTACCATAAGTCTCAGGTAGAGAAAGGCCTCCAAAATTGCCCGTAAGGTTCTGGTATACGGTGCGTGCCAAGATTTGTGCGCCTTCGGGATTTGGATGCAAAGCATCGGGAAATAAGTTGGGGAAGGGATGGAGCGGTGAATAAAGATCGATAAGTCCCACACCTGCCGTCTGTGCCACTTGACGTATGCGCTGCTGAATGAGGCTGTGCCACAGACGCGTGCCACTGTCGAAGCGCGGATGGTCGTGGAATATGGGCGTCATCAAGCAAATCCAAATCTTTGCCTGCGGATTAGCCACACGAAACGAATCTATCAGTGCCCGATAGTTGGGAATAAACTCATCAGCATAGTGAGGCCAATCGCGTGGATCCGTATCGTTAAGGCCGAGATGTATCACCACTAGGTCGGGTTGATAATCCAATGCAGCTCTAAATTCAGGCAGCTTCACGTAAGGATTGTGTCCGTTGCTTAGCAAGGTGGCTCCGCTATGCCCAAAGTTGCGCACATCATACCCCATGCCAAGCATCTGCTGCAACCTTACGGGGTAAGCCTGACGCTCGCGGTCGGGAAGTTTATAACCATAAGTCACGCTATTGCCCACACACGCCACCTTGATAGGTTTCCGTGCTGCAATAGGCAGAGCTAAGATAATGGAGAGAAGAATTAGGAAGTTTCTCATAGTTGTTTTGAAGATTAAGTGAATGATGGATATTTTTAGAAAAGAGGTACATTATCTTCAGAATCCGACTGCTCGCCCTCAAGCTTAAGCAGCATGGCCTTGTTCTCTAGGCCTCCGGCGAATCCCGTCAGACGATGGTCGCTCCCCACCACACGATGGCACGGAACGAGGATACTCAGACTATTGGCTCCGATGGCTTGTGCCACGGCTCGCACGCCCTTCGCATGCTCCATCTGCTGAGCTATCTCCTTGTACGAACGCGTCTGTCCATAAGGTATCTCAAGCAATGCCCGCCACACGTCCTTCTGAAAGTCTGTGCCCACTAGACATAGAGAAACATCGAACGCTCTGCGTTTACCAGCAAAATAGTCGTCGAGTTCCTCCTTCGTACGTTCTATCACGGCCGATGTTTCCTCCACCATCTCAGCATGAAGCAATCTGCGCAGTCGGTTTATATTTCGTTGGGCGCAAGGATACTCAGCCCAATTGCAAAGACAAAGTGCATCGTCCACAGAGGCCAAAATCAACAGTCCGCAAGGAGAGGGATAAAACTGCACATTTACTCTTGTACGCATGATTCGTTCTCCTATTGTTTTTCTTTGTTGTGAGAAATATTCTGTATATTGGGCAAAAATCCAGCTATCACACCAAGCAATGGCAAGAAAGCACTCACCTGGAAAATAAATTCAATGCTCGTGCGGTCGGCCAGCCAGCCGAAGAAAGCCGAACCAAGACCTCCCAAGCCAAACATTAGTCCGAAGAACACGCCCGCAATAAGCCCCACTTTGTCGGGCATGAGATCCGTAGCATACACCACTATCGATGAAAAGGCTGAAGCTATAATCAGTCCAGAAAGGAAGGTACACACTAGCGTCAGAGGCAGACTAACATACGGCATGGCAATGGCAAATGGTGCAGCACCAAGAATGGAAAACCATATCACATATTTTCTTCCAAATCTATCACCCATCATGCCTCCCATCACCGCACCGATGGCAAAGGCTGCCAAGAACACGAAGAGACATAGTTGCGAAGCCTGTACGGAGATTGAAAACTTGTCCATCAAGAAGAAAGTGAAATAGCTCGTGATGCAAGCCGTGTAGAAATACTTCGAGAAGACGAGCAGCACCAAGATGGCCAATGCACCATACTTAGCCTGAGGAGAAATGTTGTGGTTGAGCAACGGCTGCCGTTGCGGATGCTTCACCACATACGCCAACCTTGCCTGATACCATGCCCCAAGTCTCAACATGAGGATAGCCGCCAACAATGCCGCCAAAGCAAACCACGAGATGGCACTTTGTCCGAAAGGCAATACTATCAGCGCAGCCAATAGCGGACCTACTGCCGAACCCCCATTGCCGCCCACTTGGAATATCGATTGTGCCAAACTTTTCTTTCCTCCCGAAGCCAGTTGTGTCACTCTCGAAGCTGTGGGATGGAACACCGACGAACCGAGTCCCACAATGCTCACTGCCAAGAGGATGAGTCCATAATTCTGAGCAAAGGCTAGTACTAACAACCCCACTAGCGTAAAACACATGCCCACAGATAGCGCATAAGGCCGTGGTCGCTTATCGGCATAAAATCCCGTGAAAGGCTGCAAGATTGACGACGTGAGCTGAAACACTAGCGTAATCACGCCAATCTGCGCAAACGAGAATCCAAAATTCTCTTTCACAATAGGATAAATCGACGGGATGACCGACTGAATCATATCATTCAGAAAATGGGATATGCTGCAGATTACGAGCACCGAATAGACCGTTCCCTCCGTCATCCGTGGATTTCCTTTCACCTTATTACCTATTGCCTTGAGATTCATATATATTTCATTTTTCTATTATTTTGACTCCCTTCCTTCGTTTTACCCATCATCCGCAGCCTAATCAGAACCTAGCTCATGCAAAATTAAAAGAATTCTTCCTCATGCCCAAAAAGAGAGTACAATTTGTGTCTACTTTCCGCTGAAAGAGTCCTCCGCTTGCATGCAGCAAAGAGGATTAGCTTAACCGATAGATTTCAAAAAATTACATTCTATTTCGTCGCATCTATAAAAAAAGTCTTAATTTTGTGGCAGATTCATGAGACCACCCTTCCTTGCAGAGGAATATTTGAGGTAATAAAATGCATGGATCATAATACATAAAAGGCGTAACTGTACGCTTTGGTTTTGACTTGTTAGAATTTCGCAAACTCTATGGATTGTCAAAAACAAAGCAACGGGGACGCCCTATGGGATGTAAATTCATACAGCCCTCACACCTTTCTCCGTATAGCAAAAATTGTTGTATGGAGATGTGAGATATATGGCTATATCTATAAGCATCTACGTGGGGCTTTCTGCGTTGCTCGTTTCGACAATCCGGGCAATGCGAAAGCCTTAACAAGTGGAACGAGCAGCAGAACTGGCTCCACGCTTTTTTGTATCTATACCTTATCACAGAATTACTCCCTAAAAGAACACTCTGCTCTGGCAGCCAGCAGATAGAACCTTATTCGCATGAAAAAAGGCTGCCTCTCCATATCTTTTCTATACAAAGTAGCCCTAACTTGCATATTATGCATTTTTACTCTTATGGCTAGGGCACAGACTATCTCCGTCACCGATTTTTATCTTGACGAAAAAGATCTTACGGCCTCTAGCAGAGGAACAACCGTGGAGGATCAAAACGGCAAAAAATGTGCTTTGATACGCGTACAGACCACTGAACATGGATTCCTTTTCGACGTAGGTTCGCTCGGTGTGAGCAAAGTGGAAGACCAAGGGCATCCAGGCGAGATATGGGTGTATGTTCCATCAGGTGTACGACATATGAGCATTCGACATAACATATTGGGCTCGCTCACCAACTATGACTTTCCCATCAGCATCAAGTCGGCTAGAGTTTATGTAATGAAAATTACAAGCGACAAGGTGTTTGTCAACAATTATGACGATTCTCATAAGCAAAAGCTTATCATCGAACTACCACAAGCCATCGACAATGGTTCCCAGTTCTCGCTCAATGGCATGAACATTGCGTTGAGCCACGGACTTCAGGGGGCATCGGGAAGCACGGAATTGGCATTCGGCACTTATACCTACAAGGTAAACATTCCTGGATATTATCCAGAAGAAGGACAGGTGGTCATAAACGATTCGCTACATGCTCAGACCTTGCGCATCGACAGTCTGAAACCTTATACAGGAAAGCTCAGTATTCATGTCAATCCAGTAAATACAAAAGTGTGTATTGACGGAAAAATCATCAATGACTTCTCTGCCCTCACTCCACTAACACTAAAAGTGGGTAAACATAGCGTACAAGTATCCGCCGACAAGCATCGCACGGAGACCCAAACCATAACCATTCAAAAAGATCAGACGACCAATTTATTGTTCACATTGAAGCAAGAAGCAGAATTTTATTTTACTTCCATTCCGTCACAAACGAAAGTTAGCATCAAACAAAGTGGAATTAACGAGATTACTCCATTTCATAGGACATTGACGAATGGTTCTTACGACGTCTATGTCACTAGAAGAGGTTACAGAGATTTCCACGAAACGATGGAACTGAACTGTGCCCATACGAAAGTGGAATTTCGTTTACGAAAGATCCTTAACTACAAAAATGAGTTCTATCTTGGAGGGAGTCTAAGAATCGGGCAATACATGGGAATGGGTGTCAGCCTCGGTGGATACATACACAACGTCAACATAGAGGGAAGCTATATCTGCGTGCCCGAAAAAAGCGAAGACATCTATTGGTGTAGCGAATCTGCCGCTCCAGTCATGTCGCAATATCAAGCTCATGCCGTAGGTGAATTGAAAGTGGGCTATGCTTTCAACATCGGAACACACCTGCGCATCACCCCGCAACTTGGCCTGGGAGTAATCAAGTTGAGCAATACACAAGATTCCGAAGAAAGTGCAGTCTATGCTGGCAATAGCAGCGCCTGTAATCTGTCAGTAGGTACGCGCATATCCTTTGCCTTGGTCAACCATTTAGGAATCAGCCTCACGCCACAGTATGCTGTCTCTATAAATCAATCTGATGGTTACAAAGCACTATCTAGCGTTTCATCCAAAATCAAAAAATGGAACGAGGGCTTTGGCCTCAACATGGGCATATACACGTTTTTCTAACCGCATTCATTATCTAGCAAGTCATGCACACACTACGCTACATTACATATTTGCTTTCCCTCCTTGTCGCCATCACCTCATGCTCTGATGACTTCTTGAAGTCGGGAGGAGACCTATTACAGCCCACGCTCACTCCTAAATACTTAAATGTAGAGAAGAACAGTTTCAACATACCTAGCGAAGGAGAGCAGGGATCGATCAAAATCTTATCCGTCGGTGTGGATTGGAACATCGAGAACAGCATAGACTGGATTGATGTCTATGTGGATCACGGAACGGGACCTACCGAGGTGACTGTGGTAACGAGGAGCAACCCTTCCGCAGAACGCCGTGTGGGAGTGTTCTATCTCAACTCCACCACGGAAGGATATCCTATGAGGATTCCTATCACCATGACACAGGATGCGGCAAGTCCCTTCTTGACAGTGTCTGAAGAACGTGTTTCATTTCAGGGAACTTCTAGCGAGAAACAAATCTCAGTCACATCAAACACTGACTGGGAAGCATCGTGCGCTGCAAGTTGGATCACATGCCAAAAGACCGACAATGCTCTGACGATTCAAACAACAGCTAACACTACTGAGACGACGCGCAGCGCCGTTGTCAACATCCAATACCATAAAGGACTGAAGAATCGCAGCATCTATGTCACACAAAGCTCGGCTCTGATTTTTGCTTCCACCCAATCTCTCTCATTCGGACAAGCAGCAAGCGCCGTCGACATTAAAGTACAATCTGAAGCCGATTGGACTGCGAGCAGTTCAAGTAGTTGGATTGAAGTATCGCCCACAACGGGCAATGCGGGTACTTCCACGCTTACGATCAGTGTAGCGCCCAATATGTCGCAAGAGGAGCGCGAGGGTAATGTGGTTCTTACGATTGGAGGGCATCAACGCATCTCCATTCCCATCAAGCAGGCAGGAGTATATCTCAATGTTGCGCCCACTAACGTAGACATCGCTGCAAGTGGAAATAGCAAATACGAGATTGGGGTAACGAGCAACGTGAGCTGGGTGGTACAGTCAGAATCTTCATGGATTGAACCTAACGCTTCTGAAGGTAAGGGAGATCAGACAATGCAGCTCAACATTGCCGACAATCCATCGATCCATGAGAGAGACGGACTGGTGCAGATTTCTTGTCCGGGCACCACGCTAAAGGGCACTATCCATGTGCATCAAGAGGGAAAGAACTTCAGCGTGAACGAAGCGAAGCTCAATTTTTCCGACCTTGCAAGCACGCAGGAGATTGAGATTACCTCTGATGGCACTTGGCAAGCAGAGACAAGCAATGATTGGATTCACCTCTCTCCGACTAATGCCACGGGAAATGCCACGCTGAGCATCAGCGTGGATGAAAACTATGATGCTGAGCGCAGATATGGCAATGTGCATCTATCGATGGCCGAGAAGAGTATTGACCTCCCCGTGGAACAAGGAAGTAAATACCTATCTATCTCCAACGACTTAAAAGAGATTTCCAGCCATAGCAGCAAGATAGACGTTTCCATCACATCTAATTTTAGCTGGAAAGCTTCAGCTGAAGAGGGTGCTGACAAATGGATCGACGTATCTCCTAGCGAAGGTTGCGGAAACATGCAGATGACTGTTGGAGTGGCCGACAATGCTTCGATGAACGCAAGAAGTGGCACAGTGGCAGTGAAATCTACCGCACCCACACAGTTAGGATGCATTCTGTCGGTAAAGCAAGCCGCACGCTATTTGAACGTCAACACGGAACAACTCACGTTCTACTCCAAAGGCGGGACTTCCGAACCGATTTACTATCACACAGACGGAGAGGTGAGCGTCTCTACCGACAAGGATTGGCTGAGCGTCACTACCTCACCCACCGACAGCTGTTTTACCCTATCAGCCCAAGTCAACCCTTCGAATGAAATAAGGGAGGGAAACGTCATTGTGAAACTTTTCGATCTGAAAGTGGGAACTTACGAACTGAGGATACCCGTTGTGCAGCAATTCCAAGGAGGCTCTTTCATGCGAACGGATTTCAGTTCTGACCACGATTACAACAACGACTCGAGTTCGGGTGTAGGGTTCACAATCGGAGGTTACGGGCATGACCAATCTTACAGCAATGGAAGCCAGCCTAACTTGCAACTCAGCATCATTAGCTACGGAAGTGATTCAAACTACGGCTCTGGCACCAACCTTAGCAATCTGACCCTCACGCTCACTCGCTACCAAACGGACCAAAATTGGAACGCTCAATCCTCCTCTCACCTGACGATCGTACGTACGGGCTATGGAACGGATGGCGATTGGAACAAAACGGGTAATGTAAGCGGTACATTGGGCCATTCACGTTATGGCAATGATAGTGAATGGAACAAGAATGGCAACAAGGATGCCACGATTAATAAATCACACTTCAGTAGTGACAACAATTGGAATGAATAATAATCAAAAAAACAATCACGAATATGAACAAACTACGAATTCTGAGCAAAATGCTCTTAACCCTAGGAATGTGTTGGGCTTTAGGAAGCTGTTCTGGCGATGAGCCTTTCGCTCAAGATCAAGCTCAGCAGCCATCGCATTCAGCTAGTCAGCACCTCACGATGAACTTGGTGGGTAACATCAGCAGATACCATCAAGGCAACAAGTTGAAGGCCGCGGCCGAATCGTCCACCACATGGACAGAGAACGACACCATCTACATTACTTTCAAGAAAGGGACTTCCACTGTAGCGGGAGTGGCCACCTACAAAGCAGGTAAATGGGATGTTGAGGTTGACGGATATCTTGATAGCGGGACGAACCTAGAGTGTACTGCCCACTATTTCGTGAATGCCACAACTACAGAGAATTCCGTGTGGACATCAATCCCAACACCGAGATCTACGAAGATAATAGCGGCACTTACAATTATACGAATGGCGACCTTACGGTGTATGCCAACCTCACTCCTAAGACTGGGCGCATACGTTTTAAGGGCAATCAGGGTAACGATGTGCACTTGCTCGGCATCACCACCTACACCACCTTTGCTCCCACGAGCAACACTTTCACTACTCAATCAACAGCCCTTACAGAGACCGTCAATAATCAAGGAACCACGCCTTACATCTATGGCTACTTCACCGACGACTCTCGCACCCTAAGCGTGGCTTATGGCGAAGTGGGCTTTACGCGCAACTGCACTGCCTCTATATTGAAAGCCGGCGAGAGTGGCTACATGGATCTCCCTACCGAAGCATCTCATAGCGGATGGCGCTCTGGATTCACCATCAGAGTAAACGGAGCTGATTATAAAATGCTCCCCGTCGTAGGATGCACGGGAGGATATTTTATGATGGGAGAGACAGAGGTGACGGATTTCTTTTATGGAAAAATAATTAACAGCGGAAATTATACTTCACAGTATCCAATGACTTGGTCTTATGGTTTAAGCGCCATTACTTTTGCTCAAGAAGTTGCAAATCTCACTCAACTAAATATATCTCTCCCAACAAGAGCACAATGGCAATTTGCAGCTAAAGGAGGATTAAAATCTCATGGATATACCTACGCAGGAAGTAACACGGCTGACGACGTTGCATGGTACTATGACAATAGTAGTAACAGTGTTCATAACGTGAAACTAAAAATGGCTAATGAACTTGGCCTCTACGATATGAGTGGGAACGCTGGAGAATGGACTTGCGACAAGTATGATGATAATAACTACTGGTATTGCGGTGGAAAATGCATTAGTAAAGACACCTACATAACTACTACATCATCTAGTTATGATTCTGGGACCTATGCAAAATATATTGGCGCCCGTCTCATCCTTACCTTCCCCACCTCAGCAACCGAATAACAATCTCTTATAAAATATCACTACAATGAAAAGAATCATTCTATTTTTTCTCGCGCTCTGCCTTATCCTTCCCGCAGCAGCACAAAACGACAAAGCTTTAAGCAAAGCATTAAAAAAGGAGTATAAAACCAAAATGAAGGAGTATAAGAAAGAAGGGTGGAAAATCTACGGATCCACTCGTTCGCTCGACGTTGCTTTGCTGCAACACTACCAAAAACTTTCGAAAGAAGGCGAATATGCTTACGAGATTGTGGGTACTTGCTCACAATTTAAATCTAAAAACATTGGACACCAAACGTGTATCAACAATGCTTGCGTGATTTATGCACAGCAAGCAGGGCGTACACTCAAAGGCCGCATCGTAAGCGACATGGCTGGCAATGGCGACGATGTATCTTCTGAATTCGATCATTTCTATGGCGCCTACGAAAGCCTAGTGCAGAAAGAAATCAATGGCGAACTGCAAGAATCGTTTACCATCATCAAAGACAATAAAGACGGCACTCATGAAATGCAGACATTCTTCGTCATCAGCGAAAGCGCCGCAACACGTGCTCGCATTCGTGCCTACGAAAATGCTGCAAAGGAAAGCGCTGCCGCACAGAAGTATGCACAAAAGGTGAGTGACTTCGTAAAAGAAGGTTTTACTCCTCAAGATAACACACCTAAAGAATGAACCTAAAGCGATTATTCCTTCTGCTGCTATGCTTATGTTCCATCTCTATGGGACAGGCACAGCAGTGGAAAGATATCCAATCTCATCCCGAGTTCTATCTCTATGGCGAGGGTTGGGGAGCTACTGTCGACGAGGCCGACCAACAAGCACTCGCTGCGCTGGTCAGCCAAATTTCTGTGGCTGTAAGCAACGATTTTTGCATCACAGAAGATGAACGCTCACAAAATGGTACGTTGGATGCAAAGACCTACACTCGCAATAAGTTGCAGACTTATTCTTCGGCCACGCTTACCAATACCGAGCGTTTGGTCATCGACAATAATCCCGACCACACACACATCTGCCGATACATCAAGCGCAGCGAGCTAGGACGCATATTTGAAGGACGCATACGTACACTCAAAGAATTCATCCGCCTAGGGCTTGTGGCCGAAGAACAAGGGAAAATCGATGATGCTTTGCGCAACTACTATTGGGCATTCACTTTATTGAAAAGTGTGCAACATCCCGCTGAAGTTAGATATACCTCTGAAGATGACGAGCAAGACTTCATGCCCCTCACATGGCTTCCGCAACGCATCCGCTCACTTTTCAGTGGCATTGAAGCTAAAATTACAGGAAACGATGGAAGCAATGTCGACGTCTATTTTACCTATCAAGACAAACCTGTTTCAAGCCTCGACTTCAGTTATTTCGACGGACGAGATTGGAGCAATCTTTGCAGCGTAAAAGATGGACGAGGCTATATGGAATTTAACAAAGGAATGATTCCCGATGACATTCAGATCAACTTGGAATATGCCTATCGTAGCCAAGCTCACATCTGTCCCGAAGTGGAAAGTGTGATGCAAGTGGTGAGTGGGCATTCCATGCCTGGAGCACGCATAAGCCTCAGCACGAGAAATAGCCAATTGCAAACAAAGTCTGTATCTCTTGCAACATCTTCAAGCAACGATGAGAGCCAACAAATACAGGCTTTTGCTCCCGTTCCCAACGAGGATCAATACCGAAAGGTACTTAATCGAGTAATGAATGCCATTCGCACAAAAGCATTTGATGAGGTGAAGAATTGCTTTACTTCCGATGGTTGGGAAATGTTTCGATCGCTCATTCAATATGGACAAGCGAAAGTGATCAACACCGATGCCTGTGCACTCTATCGCTACGACAACAATGTCGTGGCTAGAAGCATACAGATGGCATTTAGTTTCAAACAAGGAGTACGAAAAAACTTTGTGGAAGATGTTGTATTTACCTTTACTTCTGAGGGTAAAATTGACTGCTTAGCATTCGGCCTCGATCACAAAGCACGTACCGACATCTTGAACAAAGGAGTATGGTCCGTCGAAGCTCGACAAAAGCTAATGGAATTTCTTGAAAATTACAAAACGGCCTATGCTCTGAAGCGTTTGGATTACCTACGCACCATTTTCGATGATGATGCGGTGATTATCGTTGGACATGTGGCAACACGATTGGTACGAAAGTCGGGCGATGGTGTAAGATATGAAGCACATCGCTATGTGCAACGAACTCACTACAGCAAGGAACAGTATCTACAAAATCTCGCCCGTTGCTTTAAAAGCAATGAATTTGTCAACATCCGTTTTGCCAACAACGACGTACGCAAAGCACGCAATGGTGAAGAATATGGTATACAGATCAAGCAAGATTACTATTCCACTCACTATGGAGATACTGGTTATCTCTATTTACAAGTAGACCTTAACGATCGAAATCAGCCCATCATCAAAGTGCGCACGTGGCAGCCAAAACCCGACCCCACCATGGGGCTCTATGACATGGGCAATTGGTGATTTTCTAAGTTGTAGCTAGCTTAATATCAAAAGCGTTTCCTTTCCTTACTTTTGCAAGAAAGGGAAACGCTTTTGCGAATTCTTTCTCAAGTTCTTTGCAAAAGTCGTCTGCGATGCAGAAAATTTCAGTAATTTTGTCCTTGCTAATCATTAGTAATTTGTTTTTTGTTTCACTATAAAGTTACTAATAATCAATGAATTAGCAAAGGGTAAAACGAACTATTTTAGCTCGTTTTACCCTATTTTTTTACGCAATCCTTATCCCGAACTCGCGTAGAATGATAGATTTGCCATCTACAATCTAGAATGCGATTCTTGATTAAAATAAATTACATTTTTTTGCGTTATAAAAAAGGAGCAAGAATACTGTTCCTTAACTTTGAAAAAGACGAAACGTTTCCTTCAGATGAAGGAAGCATATTTCCTATACATTTTTAATCCGAAAATTAATAATTATAATACCACACTATCGTTATGAGAACAAAGACATTATTACTCTGCAGTCTACTCGCATGCGGCACAATCATTGCTAATGCTCAAGAAAAAGGGTTCAACGTTGGCATTACCGCAGGTATGAATGTGGCCAAAATGACCAACATGGAAATGGAAAGTCGTTTGGGCTTCAACATTGGCGCCAAGTTTGAGTACAATTTCAATCACCACCTCTACCTTGGTTGGGGAGTGCTCTGGACGATGAAGGGAAGTAAGTGCGATATCTATGGCGATGACAATTACAAAACAAAGATGAAATACAACCCTCACTATCTTGAATTACCTATCAGCATCGGCGGACGATTCACCATGAACGATGGGATAAGTATCTTCGGAGAGACGGGTCCCTACTTGGCCATTGGCGTTTGTGGGAAAATCAAATACGGAGATTTTTCCGAACTCTGTGGAATGAAAAACAAAGATTTCTTCAACGAAACAGCAAGCAATCGTTTCGATTCTGGTTGGGGAGCTCGCGTTGGCGTAGAGATTAATGGTTTTCAAGTTCACATAGGATATGAGTATAGTTTTACCAAGGTGGTGGATACGGACTTTTACAAATCTCACAACACGAACCTCAACATAGGCGTGACCTACATGTTTTAAAAGCGAACAAGACCGCCTTTCCTTACGTAATCATATCGCGAGCAAATCGTCAACTTACTTCACCCAAACAATGTCACTGTAAGTGTGGCGTCCCCCGTCACACTCAATGTGCAGCAAATAAATGCCACGCTCCAACTTTCGGAGCGATAGCACACCCTGGCGTCCGTCAGCAGACAAAGCACGCTTAACCAATCTGCCGCTTACGTTGTACATGCTCACACAGAACAAATCGTGGGCCGAAATAATAAAATCGTCACCCTTGCGCTTCACACTGAATGGCTTAGTAGTGGACAAACAAGTTGAGGTTGACGATGTCCCTGTCACCACATTTTGCTGAAAGAGTGTAAGCATATCACCCTCGCATTTTAGGTAATAGGAGGCTTCTTTGGGATTATCCAGTTCTACATCTTGTCCGTCAATTTGGCCCATAACAATAAGGCGATAGGCATGACCATCTTCCCATGAAATATTATCCTTGCGTAGCCAATAGCTAAATAGAGGAACGTCGAAAGAAGGTGACACGTATACCTCATCATCTATGCCTCGCACATAGATTTTTTCTTTTGTCTGAACATCTTCTGTTAGCATCGTAATTGGCCCACTGTAGCACTTATCTTCCGATGTGCGCAACGACACAGCAAGTTTGAAAGGAGACATTTGCGAGAGGTCAACACTGCCACTCGCTATTTTATTGTTAGAATCGTCAGCCAAAAACACTTCCACCTTGGCCATGAGCGGCTTTTCTTGTGCTTCGATTACCTCTATGTAGGGAACATCCTTGTCGTGAATCTTATGGATGGGGTAAAAAAGAGTACCTTCCTTGTCAGCCGAAAGCAGAAGTTTTACTTCATAGCGCCCCGGGGAAAGATTGGTGGGGAGTGAAAGCGTGATGGGAATTTCAGCATCGGAAAACCCTTCTATTTCTGTACATTCGTCCACTCGAGAATCTAACACAACCTCCTGATGCTCGTCAAGCAACTGTACTCTCATATAACAATCGCGGGGCACTCCATTGAGATTTTTCACGGTAAAAAAGGCTTGTACCTTACCACCCCGTTCGGCTGCAGCACTGAGGCGCGGCTGTGCCATGAGTTGAAATTGAGCATCGTCAGAACACACCTCAGATACGCGACCAGCATCATCGGTCAGTTCCACCTCAATGGTAGGGGCTTTTTTCATTCTAAAGAAGTCACTCCATGTGCCATCATCATTACGGCTGACGCATACAGGAATGAGGCGATAATAACCGTTGGAAAGTCCAGCCAAACGAATCTGTACATGCAGTGGCTGATTTACCAAATAATCAGTTCCCATAAAGCCGTCATGGTCTGCCCCATAAATGCGCTCCGTAAATCCGCCATTGGCATGGTCGTCTGAATAGAATATGCGCAGGTACTCACCCGCATCATTGCAAACGGCTATGCCAACATCGCCCTTAAAAGGAGCACCTCTGTTTACAAAAGAGTTGAGCTCAACGGTTTGGGGCTGTGATGGGAAAAGACTTTTATCTTCAGTTCCATTAAGCGTGAGAGAACCACCCTCATTAAACATGAGCTGAGGAGAACTCTCCAAAAGTCCCCGATCTATATCGGGATATTTTCCATTGTTAGGGTGTGCAAGAATTGCCGTTATAGCGCGGTTAAAGGCTAATGGTTTACCCTGAAACTCACTGCCGGTTTGCGACAGACTGAGATTGGTGAGCGAATAATAAGCATCGCCTTGCCCATCCCAACCAAAATTCATGTGGAAGAGACCATTCTCATCAAAGCCATCAGCCACCCAAGCGTGTCCAGAGGCAGTATTGGCGGGACGTCCTTCGAGATAAACGGGACAACCATTCAGCAACTCCTGCCGTAATATACTGGCAAAACGGCTTGGCCCTTCTATAGCCCTTGTTACGTATGCCGCAGTATAATCGAAATGCTTTTGCAGGGCTTGATATGCAAAAATTCCCTGTGTGCCACTCGAACTAGGGGTATACTGCATAGATGAGGCTATGCCCACATCGCTCATAAGCTGAGCCACAGCGTTCTCTTGTATAGTTGTGGCGCGAACAGGATAGCGATAGTCGAGTAGCATATTATCCCAATCGTAATATGATTGGCTAAAGTCAGCGCTTTTTGTTGTTTGGTCGTAGGTAACGGTGTATTCTTTCTTACCAAAACCATGTGTAGGCCATTGGTAGTAATACATCATTTGAGCAACGGCAGTGGCCACGCAACCGCTATATGGATAACCCGTTTGTGCATTGAAAGGGTGCGATTGTCCCCACTTCGTTTTGAGCAGAGGCGATACTGTTTGGAGGAATGTTGCAGCGCGAGGGATAGCTTGTGAAGCTGCGACCTTTTCATTTTTAACGTCATCGTAGGTTTGTCTGTACCCCTCTAATAGCCATTTTACACAAGGATTTGCATTTAGCGTATCGAGCGTATTCTCTGCGCTATAGGCCAATATCTCTCCCATGACGTCATTGCCAGCAACGATTACAAAACCGCGACCATGTGCATCATTAAATATATAATAAGGCGTGTCGCTATTGCTATGCCTTTGACTTACTTGTGCTTTAAAGTTTTTTCCATTAGGCAGTGTGATATACTTTTGGGCAATCTTTGCTGCCCTTGAGTAGTCTATAGGGGTAGCGTCTGCCGTAAGTGGGACAGATATAAGCAGAGCTATGACTAACAACAATTGGGTTATAATAGAGAGAGGGTAATGTGCCTTTATCATCGTATCGAGCGCATTATTTGTGCAAAGATTGCGATTGTATAAAATAGTTGATTAGGCCGACGAACGTATCATACGATTAAGACTCGTTTCAGCCAATACAGAGGGTGTGCGTTGTCCCTTGTATTGGCTGAAATTGCCTATTATTCTTAAAAATGATAAGGGTTCAACTGCTTATAGTAGTCGTTCATTTTATTCTCCACGTTAGAATATTGGCCTTCGAGATCATTGGCCATTTCGGGGGCTATCTCGAGCGAGCGCTTTAAGTCTTCGGCAGCCCCGACCTCATCTTTCAAGTGGTGCTTCACTCCGCCACGAGCCTTGTAAGCAGGAGCATAATTGGGACGTAAGTCTATCACCTCATTGTAAAGACTTAGAGCCTTGTCCCACCGTGTAGTGTGCTCATAGAGTGCACCGAGTTTCATCACGCTATCGGTAAAAGGATTGAGTTCGCGCACTGCTTCGTACTCCGTGATAGCCTCATCCGTTCGACCCAAGGCTGCATAGGCATCGGCACGAAGCGTATGATACGTCTCGCTTTCGGCATTGAGTTCAACCAGCGATTCGGCATCAGCTAACACCTCGTTCCACTGCCCCATACCCACTAGAATTTGGGCACGCAAGAGCAGTGCTTCCTCATAGTCGTGACGAAGCGTAAGACACTGCGTGAGATGAGCTATGGCCATAAAGTCTTCGCCCAACCCATGGTCTGCTTCTGCGGCAAGGTAGAGTGCTCGCGCTTCTTCGGGATGTGCAGAGAGAATGGTTGTTGTAGTGGTTCGTTCGTCGGCATAGAAATGAAGACGACCTTGTGTCTGAGCCAAAAGTAGGTCTACTTCAAGCGTATCCTGCGGTGAAGCAGATATTTCTTGAAGCAACGGAAGGGCTTCTTCATTATTTCCCGTACGGAGATAGGCCTCGGCTAGCAGGCTTACAGTGTGGAGTTCATGCTTAATGTCGAGTGCGGCCTTGAAACATTTTTCGGCATAGGCCAATTCGCCCATTTGCATAGCACGAATGCCATCATCGCGCAATGTGACGTATTGGCTATCGGGGTTCGGCTTTCCCGTACCGAATAGTGAGGAGATGATTCCCATATAGATATTTGTTATTATTTACGTGAATAGAGGAGACACTTTACTAGGAGACAGACGATCTTCTATTTTACTTGAAAAAGCCATTTACAAACTTCTCTGCATCTTTCCCTTGTTGCAAAAGTAATAATTTATTTGTGGGCAAACAAGTAAGGACGGATGCAATGCTCCGATTGAGCTATTTACATCCGTCCTTTACTTTTTTTGTAGAATCCACTCCTTATATATAATAGAGTGAAAAGAGAACCGAGAAGGATTATCCGTAGATTACCTTACCATGCTCATCCTCGTAGGGCTTCATATCCTTCGCATACTGATTCATGGCGCGGAGGCTCATACCCATTGAAGAGAAACCACCATCGTGGAAGAGGTTCTGCATGGTCACCTTGCGAGTGAAGTCAGAGAACATCATTACGCAGTAGTCAGCGCAATCCTCAGCGCTAGCATTGCCTAGAGGCGACATCTTATCGGCGAAGTCCATCATATTGTCAATTTCCTTGATACCCTTACCAGCCGTAGTAGCCGTGGGGCTCTGAGAAATTGTATTGATGCGAACGTGCTTTTCGCGACCGTAGATGTAACCAAATGAGCGAGCAATGCTCTCAAGCATGCTCTTGGCATCGGCCATATCGCTATAACCATAGAACGTGCGCTGTGAAGCCACGTAAGTGAGGGCTACTACAGAACCATACTCTGCAATGGCATCAAGTTTCTTAGCGCTCTGAAGCATCTTATGAAATGAGATAGCCGAGATATCGAGTGTCTTCTGCAGATAGCCATAGTCGAGGTCATCGTAAGTGCGATGCTTACGCACGTTGGGGCTCATACCGATGGAATGGAGCACGAAATCAATCTTTCCGCCCAACACTTCCATGCTCTTCTGGAACACATTGGTGAGATCATCTACGCTGGTTGCATCGGCGGGGATAATGGTAGCACCGATTTTCTCGGCGAGCTTATCGAGTGTTCCCATACGCAAAGCCATGGGAGTATTGCTCAATGTAATTTGTGCGCCTTCTTCGGCAGCCTTCTCAGCCACCTTCCAAGCGATAGATTCTTCGTTGAGCGCGCCGAAAATAATGCCGCGCTTGCCTTTCAGTAAGTTGTGAGTCATAATCTTGTTAAGTAGTTCTCCGAAGCACGCTTTCTGCACCTTGCACGAATGCATGCATCAAAATTCGTGCGCAAAATTACAGATTTTGTGCAAAACTTGCAAGCATGAAGCCCTTTTTCTGCTTTTATCGAGAATATTTATCTGTTCTAGCAGACTTATCTGTTCATAGACGAAGCAAGATACGCTGTTCTACAATTAAAGAAGCACACTTTCTTAGAAAGCCACCTACAAATCTATCGTGAAACTTTGCATTGTACTCAAGTTAATCGTCCAAAGCTTATTGATGAGGGGTTCGCCATAGCCGCAGATGAGTTGCAAGGCTTGCTCTGCCAAGATGCTGCCTACCACGGCGGGAGTCATGCCTACCAAGGCCTTGCCTGGATGTGGCATAGCTAAAGTGGCAGCTTCGTCGGGATAAAGGTCACGATAGTGGCGCGCATTGGAACCGACATTGAACACGGCGACTTGTCCATCAAAGCCACACACGGCTCCATAGATATAAGGTATGCCAACTTCGCGACAGGCATCATCGATAAGAAAGCGCGTAGCAAAGTTGTCGCAACCATCAATCACCATATCATATTTGGCCACGATATCGGCCGCATTTTCGCGAGTGAGGCGATAGGGATAAGCTTCGAGCTTCACCTCGGAATTGAGGCGATGAAGACGTTCCACTGCCTCGTGAAGCTTAGGAAGCCCTATCTGATTCTCATCATAGAGCACTTGACGATGTAGGTTGCTGACAGACACGACATCATCATCCATCAGCCCAAGTGTGCCGATGCCAGCTCCTACAAGGTAGAGTGAGATTGGGGAACCAAGTCCTCCCACGCCCACAAGGAGTACGCGGGCTTTACGAATTTTACGTTGTCCTTCCTCGCCTATTTCGGATAGATGGAGCTGACGTTCATAGCGCGACTCTGAAGAAGATACATTGTTCATAATATAAACATGTGGAGATTGAGTTTGGAGTTTTAAGGTTATGAGGTTATAACGAGAGTTTGGAGTTTTAAGGTTATCGGTTCATAACGTTAGCTTTAGACAGGCTAAAGGTTACTTTATAACCTCATAACCTTAAAACTCTAAACCCTACTCCAAACCTTACGCTTTTTTCTTATTTATAAAGTCGAAACTTTCATCCCAATCCTTCCATACAGGCTCCACACCCACTTGCTTGAGGGCTTGGGTCACTTCGGGCACACTTCGGGGATCTGTTACCTCGAACTGTTCGAGTGCATCCTTATGAGTGGCATAGCCTCCAGGCTCTGTCTGGCTACCTGCCGACATCGTGGTCACGCCAAGTGTAGCCATATGATTGCGGAAGTCGGGACTTTCACGCGTACTATAAGAGATGTCGACATCGTGGTCGAAGATGCGCATAGCGAAAGTAAGCTGAGCGAGTTCACGATCGGTCATTACGCAGTTGGGCTGGAAGCCACCATTCTCTGCCGGACACATACGGGGAAAGTTCACACTATACTTGGTACGCCAGTAATGACGTTGTAGGTAGCGCAAGTGGCGTGCCATCATGGTAAGGTCGGTGCGCCATTCTTTTTCCAAACCGATGAGCACTCCCATACCGATAGAGTGAACGCCAGCTTGTCCCATTCGATCGAAACCATTGACGCGCCACTCGAAGTTCGACTTCTGTCCGCGCGGATGATAGAGTTTATAGTTCTCGCGATGATAAGTCTCTTGGAAGCAAATCACACCATTCATGCCATGATGTGTCAGTTCTAGATAGTCTTCCATACTGAGAGGCATCACTTCTATCTTCAGATTAGAGAAGTAGGGCTTTGCCAAGTCGAGAGCTTTGGCAAGATAGGGTGTGCCAGCAAGAACGGGATTTTCTCCTGTTACAATGAGCAGATTCTCAAATGGTCCCAACTTCTTAATAGCTTCGTATTCCTTCACCATCTCGTCGGGGGTGAGGATAGTGCGCTTCATCTTGTTGGCCACGTGGAAGCCACAATATACGCAAGAGTTGGTACAAGAGTTGGTTAGGTAGAGGGGGATGAACATTGACACCGTGCGGCCGAAGCGTTCCTCAGTGTAGCGGCGTGATAGCCGAGCCATCTCTTCGAGATAAGGCTCTGCGGCGGGCGAGATGAGCGCCATGAAGTCGTCGACATCGCAATGTTCCTTTTGCAGAGCACGCACCACGTCGCGCTCAGTCTTAGCGGCAATGGCTTCCGTTGTTTCGTCCCATGAATATTTTAAAAGTTCTTCTGAAAACATTGTTCCTATTTTTTTTGTGTGGGGGGGAGAGTTTTGAGTTTTAAGGTTATGAGGTTAGCTTTAGACAGACTAAAGGTTACTTTATAACCTCATAACCTCCAAACTCCAAACTTCCTTATCCCAAGAATGCTGTGAGCGGTGAACTTGCCGAAGCCTCGAAAGAGTGAACCTGTGCAGCCAGTCCTGCCTCGAAAGCTTCGTGACCAGCCTCTACGGCTTTCTTGAATGCGGCAGCCATCTGAGCGGGATTGCCAGCTACGGCAATAGCGGTATTGACCAAACATGCTGATGCTCCCATTTCCATGGCTTCTGCCGCATGGCTAGGAGCACCGATACCTGCATCCACCACAACGGGCACCGTGGCCTGTTCGATGATTATGCGCAAAAAATCGCGAGTTTGAAGTCCGCGATTAGTGCCAATAGGAGCGCCTAAGGGCATCACTGCTGCGGCACCTACTTCCTCTAGGTGTTTGCAGAGAGTGGGATCGGCCTGGCAATAGGGCAACACTACAAATCCTTGCTTTACGAGTTCTTCCGTGGCTTTGAGTGTTTCTGTACTATCGGGCAGAAGGTAGCGAGGATCTGGGTGTATCTCAAGTTTGAGCCAGTTAGTACCAAATGCCTCGCGCGACATTTGTGCAGCAAACACGGCTTCTTCCGCAGTGCGCACGCCCGAAGTGTTAGGGAGAAGTTGTATGTGGTCTCCCTTCACGTGAGCCAACATATCGTCGTTAGCATCGTCGAGTTCTATGCGCTTCATGGCCACAGTGACCATTTCTGACCCTGAGGCTTCAATGGCTTGTTGCATTTCTATGTTACTGCGAAACTTACCCGTTCCAACGAAAAGACGTGATTGAAACTCACGATCGGCTATTTTCAGAATAGACATATTTTGTTTTAATATTAAGTATAAAGTACTGAAGTTTTGGATTTAGAATGAGCGGGCTAAATCCGAAAGTTGAGTAAAGTATTATATAGGTGGTTCTATAAATTCTGAAATTTATAGCCCCCATATATGATGACAGCGCCACGCCTCCTCTTGCGAGCAAGATAGCTAGTCCTTTATTTCAACAGACTAATTCAAGCCCTTACTGCAGCCAATACATCCTGCGTTGCCCACACACATAACAAGACTGAATCCGACTTTTATAAAGAAAGCGTGCTGCTATCCTCCGCAGGCGGCTTTAATCACGGTGACATGAGCACCTTCGGCCAAGGCATAATCGCCCCATTGCGTGCGAGGTACCATTTTATTGTCTACAGCAGCCGCTACGCCTTGCGCGGGAAGGCCAAGCTGTTCGATAAGTTGAGAAAGGTGAGTGGCTTGGGTCTGCACCTCCTTGTTGTTGACGAATACTTGCATAAGTAATAAAGTATATTATTAAAGGAGTAATGCGAAGCTTAAGGAGTAAGAATTGACCCTTTGCGCTCTGCCCGGCGCTTACGAAAAGAATGGACAGAAGAGAGCGTGGTACAATGCCTACGGCAGCATTAACTGCATCAGGTCGTAAGGGTATAATCTCAGCCAGCGAAGCGTATCTTTCCAACGGAGCTGGCACCCCTTTGTCTTCACAACCGCAAAAGTAACACTTGCTCGGGAAAGTGCCAAGCGTTCACCATACTTTTTTGACTTTTTGTCGCTAATGTGGCCTTTCCTTCATCACTTTCTGCCAAATAGTCCAACAAAAACTGACAGATTTTCGCCATCAAAGTCAACCCAAAGCTTTGGCACGGGGATTGCCTTACATAGGGTGTTCGGCTTCCAAGACAGGAAGCAGGACAGACAACATTAACAACAACAAATAAAAAAATACTATATATTATGACACGCTATTCTTCACAAGATTGGGTTCCTAGTGTATTCAACGATTTCTTCGACAATGGGTATATGCAACGCGCTAATTCCACCGCTCCCTCTATCAATGTAGCTGAGGACGAGAAAGCCTATAGCGTAGAAGTGGCTGCCCCTGGTATGACCAAGGATGACTTCAACATCCACATCGACGACAACGGCGACCTCGTTATCAACATGGAAAAGAAACAGGAAGACGAAGAGAAGAAAGGCAAGAAATATCTGCGTCGCGAATTTTCTTACGCTAAATATGAACAGACGCTTGTATTACCCGATGATGTAGACAAGAGCAAAATTGCTGCCGAAGTAAAGCATGGCATTCTCTGCATAGAACTTCCCAAGGTTACTCCTACAGAAGCCAAGGTAGCTCGTTCTATTGAAGTTCACTAATAATCTTTGCAACCCCTTCATATGAGATTGCTACAGCATGAGCTCCTCGAGAGCTCTAAGCTTGAGGCTGTGTCGTAATGAATATTTACGGCACAGCCTCTTTTGTCATATATTAAGGTATCCCATAGACAGTATAGTTACACCCTACCGGTATGGGCAAAAGTAAGGACTATTTATTCGTACTTTTCCCTTTTAGGGCATAACTACACTGCTTACGGGAAACCCAGGGCGTTGCCCTAGGCTATGAAAGCCATTAGGCTTTTATCGTCATTATCGGCTGCGTCTCAGCAATTCAAGCAAGCTTGATTGCATTCGACTTACACGATAAATCAGCCCGTCCATCATAAATTCGAGAGTTAGGATATTATATCTTTCGTTTTCAATATCCTTACTGAAGCGTGCCACGAATGTGACCTTTTCATTGCTCGATGAGCATTTTGGGCTCTACCGCTGCCGTCCGGTAGAGCTACCACTGCCGTCCGGTAGAGCTACCGCTGCCGTCCGGTAAAGCAATGGATGATGGTTTGCATATGGCAGAGAGTAAATCTGTGGACGGCAAAATCGTGGGGAGTAAATAGAAGCAAACGATTCTTGCAAAGAGCAGATGAGGGGAAGAAGCGAATAAGAATGCTTGCAAAGCGGTGCTTATTATATATTTAAGTTTCGGATTTAGCCCGCTCATACTAAAACCAAAAGTTAAGTAAAGAAATCCACTCCCAATACCATACAAATCCCATCATCAGAATTTATAGAACCTGCCTAAATCAAATGCAACTCATCCGCCCATCATTCCACATTTTTCAGTTTCACCCCACCTTTTTTCCAGTTTATTATTTACCTTTGTGCCTATCATGAGCACGAACAAAGAACATATCGCAAAAGCCGACCGCAGCTATTACAAGCTGATGAAGCCCGAGAAAGCCTACGAGATATACGTCAAGATTCTCGACAAGCTGATGAAGAACAAACTTTATCGCGACCCTTCTTACCTCTCGGCTCAGCTCTCAAAAGATTTGCAAATTCCACCACGCTATATTACCACGGCCGTGGCTGTATGTACGGGCGACAACTATCGTGCGCTCGTCAATAGCATGCGACTTCGCGATGCTTGTAATATGCTCTCACAAGCTCGCTATGCCGACACTTCGGCCGAAGATATCGGGCTACTTTCAGGTTTTGCAAGCCGACAAGCTTTCTACCAAGCTTTCAACCGAGCCTACCACTGCACACCCTCAGAATATCGCAGTCAACAACTGCAAGAAGCCAAAGAAAAAAAGGCCGAGCAATAACTATAATCTATTTACGACACGGGGCAGTACACTCCTTTTTACATTAGCAAATTCATTCCACATGCTCACCCACCAAGAACAGAAACAAATCACCCAACTAGTCCGCCATTGGGTAGTACCCGCTATCGGCTGTACCGAACCCATCTGCGTAGCATTAGCCACCGCCCGCGCAGCACAAGAATTAACAACGTGTCCCACACACATCACGGCACGTTTGAGTGCAAACATTCTAAAAAATGCGATGGGAGTAGGCATTCCCGGTACGGGGATGGTGGGTCTGCCCATTGCCATTGCACTTGGCGCATTAGCAGGCGATGCGAGCAAAGGGCTAGAAGTGCTTGGCAAATGCACACCCGATGATGTGGAACGCGGCAAGACTTTTATTGCCGAAGAACGCATCAGAATCAGTCTTGCCGAGGATACCCCAGAAAAACTCTTTGTGGATGTAACGGCCGAGGATGCCAAAGGACATCATGCACGTGTAGTGATTGCTAGGGAACATACCCACTTCGTCAGTATAGAACGCGATGGTAAACTCATCGAAGCCCATCCGCTGCAAAATACCTCTTGTGCCTCCACCACAGAAAGCGATAAACCACTACAACTCTGTTTGAAAAAAGTATGGGAGTATGCCACTACAATGCCCCTTGTCGACATTGAATTTATCAATGAAGCCGCACACCTCAATATGGCCGCAGCCGATCGTTCACTACGGGGCAACTATGGCCACTGCTTAGGAAAGGTACTAAGCCGTCCGCTCGGACGGGGCATTATGGGCGAGAGCATCTTCTCGCACATTCTATCATCTACGTCGTGTGCTTGCGATGCCCGCATGGCAGGAGCCATGATTCCCGTTATGAGCAATTCTGGCTCAGGCAATCAAGGAATCTGCGCTACTAACCCCGTAGTGGTATTTGCTCGGGAAAACCACAATACACCAGAAGAACTCACTCGTGCACTTATGCTCTCCCACCTCACCGCCATCTATATCAAGCAGAGTCTAGGCACACTTTCCGCCCTCTGCGGATGCGTAGTAGCTGCTACAGGCTCAAGCTGCGGCATCACCTTCCTAATGGGAGGCAACTACGAGCAAGTGACCTATGCCGTAAAAAATATGATAGCCAATCTCACGGGGATGATATGCGATGGTGCCAAGCCAAGTTGCGCACTAAAACTTACCACGGGAGTAAGCACAGCAGTACTTTCGGCTATGCTAGCCATGCAAGGCAATTGTGTAAGTAGTGTTGAAGGCATTATCGATAACGATGTAGACCAAAGCATTCGTAACCTCGTAAGCATCGGTGCGGGAGCAATGAACGAGACCGACCGCTGCGTGCTTGATATCATGACACACAAAGGATAAAAGAGCACTCTCTACTCAAGCAACATCTTGGATTGCCCACATGAGTATGCGTGATGTCCTGTAAGAACAAAAGTTTGATGAAGCTCTTTTACCTAGTCAACGCGAAGACACTGCCTTCCTTCAGGGCACGCAAAATCTTCTCTCTGTGTAGATAAAATCTACTCCTTGCGAACGGATGAATACGTAAGCTTCGAACGAACCAAACTGAGACTGAGGAAAGAGAAGTGATAGAAAAGGTGCAATTAAACAATCCTATCAACTTTTACGACCTCTTAGACTGCACCTCTGCAATAAAAATAAAAGTCTTTCGCCTTTCATTTTGTATTGCGCTCGGTTTGCACTATCTTTGCACTCAAAACAATAAAATTACAACGAATGAACGTTTTAGAACTCAGCGAACAAGAAATACAGCGCCGCAACTCCCTCGAAGAACTGCGTAAATTGGGCATCAACCCCTACCCTGCTGCCGAATACAAAGTAGACGCTTACAGCGATGATATTAAGAGAAACTTCAACGAAGAAGAAAAGCGCGAAGTGTGCATTGCCGGACGTCTGATGGGTAAGCGCATCATGGGTAAGGCAAGCTTTGCTGAACTGATGGACTCTAAGGGACGTATCCAAGTATACATTACCCGCGATGACATTTGCCCGGACGAAGATAAGACTTTCTACAACACTGTATTCAAGAAACTGCTCGATTTGGGCGACTTTATCGGTGTGAAAGGATTCGTATTCCGCACACAGACAGGCGAAATTTCTGTTCATGCTCAAGAGATTGTATTTCTTTCTAAGAGTCTCAAGCCTCTGCCCGTAGTAAAGGAGAAGGATGGCGTAACCTACGATGCTTTCAACGATCCTGAACTTCGCTATCGTCAGCGCTACGTTGACCTTTTGGTCAATCCCGGAGTGAAAGACATTTTCATGAAGCGTACACAAGTAATCAAGACGATGCGCGAATACTTCGACGAGAATGGCTATACTGAGGTGGAAACCCCCATCTTGCAGCCCATTCCTGGCGGTGCAAGTGCGCGTCCGTTCATCACCCACCACAACTCACTTGATATTGACCTCTATCTACGCATTGCCACAGAGCTATATCTGAAACGCTTAATTGTAGGCGGATTCGAGGGCGTATACGAGATTGGTAAGAATTTCCGCAACGAGGGTATGGACCGCAGTCACAATCCTGAGTTTACTTGTATGGAGCTCTACGTGCAGTATAAGGACTACAACTGGATGATGTCGTTCACCGAAAAGCTATTGGAGCGCATCTGCGTGGCAGTAAATGGTAAGCCCGAAAGCGTGGTCGACGGAAAGACCATTAGCTTCAAAGCTCCTTTCCGCCGCTTGCCTATCCTCGAAGCTATCAAGGAGAAGACGGGCTACGACCTTAATGGAAAGACTGAAGACGAAATTCGCGACATTTGCAAGAAGCTCAATATGGAAATTGACGACACCATGGGCAAGGGCAAACTCATCGATGAAATTTTCGGAGAATTCTGTGAAGGCACTTATATTCAGCCTACATTCATCACCGATTACCCCATTGAGATGTCGCCGCTTACAAAAAAACACCGCGACAATCCGAACCTTACAGAACGCTTTGAGTTGATGGTAAACGGCAAGGAACTTGCCAATGCTTACTCTGAGCTCAACGATCCCATCGACCAAGAAGAACGATTCCAAGACCAGCTCCGCCTCTCTGAAAAAGGCGACGACGAAGCCATGTTTATCGACCAAGACTTCCTACGCGCTTTGCAATATGGCATGCCTCCCACCTCGGGTATCGGCATCGGAATCGATCGTTTGGTTATGCTCATGACAGGTCAGACACAGATTCAAGAAGTACTCTTCTTCCCCCAAATGCGTCCTGAAAAGAAAGCCCCTCGCGACAAGGCCGACAAATACGTGGCTGCTGGCATTGCAGAAGAACTCGTGCCCGTGCTACAGAAGGTGGGCTACTACCTCGTGAGCGACCTCAAGGACGTGAAAGCACAGAAAATCCAACAGCAAATAGGCGAAGTGATTAAAAAGTACAAACTCAATATCACCAAGCCTAGCGTGCAAGACATCGAAGGTTGGAACGTTCTCTAAATTTAAATATGCTTGCTTAATCCCCCAATAGCATATTCCCCCGTGTCATACGATTTAGGAAACATAGCAGTAATGGGAAGTGGCTCATGGGCCACAGCCATAACAAAGATGCTACTTGAAAAGGTGGAGCATCTGCATTGGTATATCCGTAGACAAGACGCCATCGACGACTTTATACGTACGGAGCATAATCCCTCTTACCTCACAAGCGTACACTTCGACACCTCACGCATCACCTTCTCGACCGACATCAATGAGATAGTGCGCTCATGCCGTACGCTCGTGTTCGTTACGCCATCACCCTATCTCAAGAACCACCTGCGCAAACTCAAGGTAAAGCTCCACGACAAATTCATCATCACGGCCATCAAAGGTATCGTACCTGATGAGAACTTGGTGTGCTCTGAGTTCTTCCGCCAAGTATACAATGTGCCCGACGACAATCTTGCCGTACTCGGCGGACCGAGCCATGCGGAGGAAGTTGCCTTGGGCAGACTTACCTATCTCACGGTGGGGTGTGTTGATAATGATAAGGCACAAGCTTTTGCCGAAACATTGGCATCAAGTTATGTGAAGACCAAGACTTCGTGCGACGTGATAGGCATCGAATATGCCTCTGTGCTCAAAAATGTCTATGCCATCGCAGCTGGAATCTGTAACGGATTGAAATATGGCGACAATTTCCAAAGCGTACTCATGTCCAATGCCGTACAAGAGATGAATCGCTTTCTGAGAGCCGTCTATCCCATTGACCGACAGATTTACGATAGCGTCTACTTGGGCGATCTTCTCGTGACAGGCTACTCCAACTTCTCACGCAATCGCGTATTCGGCACCATGATAGGTAAAGGATATAGTGTAAAATCGGCACAAATCGAGATGGAAATGATAGCAGAAGGCTACTACGGCACAAAATGCATGAAGGGCATCAACCGCCTTTACCATGTCAACATGCCCATCCTCGATGCCGTGTACAACATCCTCTACGAACGCATCTCGCCCACCATCGAGATTAAGTTGCTCACCGACTCGTTTAGGTAGACACCACTCAAGATTAAACATCGAAAATACCCATAACATAGAAACTGCTCCATAACCAAAGCGACCTTGCAACACAAAGATGCAGCGTCGCTTTGGTTCTTCATTTTCACCGCAATGATTCCTAGCCGCATCAAAAAGCACCAAAATCATGCGAAAAGCACTATTTTGTAAGTAAAAACTTGGCGAAGCCCAATAAAAAGAAGTAATTTTGCAAGCAAAATCAAGACTTATTACGCAACAAACAAGAAATCAATATGTCCTCTACAAAGAAAATTAAGACCGCACTGGTATCCGTATTCCATAAAGACGGCCTCGAAGCCCTCTTGGCCAAGTTGCACGAAGAAGGCGTTCAGTTCCTTTCAACTGGTGGTACACAGAAGTTTATTGAATCTTTGGGTTACCCCTGCCAAAAGGTTGAAGACGTAACCACCTATCCCTCCATCTTGGGCGGACGCGTCAAGACACTTCACCCCAAAATATTCGGAGGCATTCTCGGACGCCGCGAACTAGAAGAGGACCAGAAGCAGATGTCTCAATATGAGATTCCTGAAATTGACCTCGTTATCGTAGACCTCTATCCCTTCGAGCAAACCGTAGCAAGCGGTGCAAGCGAAGCAGACATTATTGAAAAAATCGACATAGGTGGCATTTCACTCATCCGCGCTGGAGCAAAGAACTTCAAGGACGTGGTGATTGTACCCTCAAAAGCTCAATACAAGCCCTTGCTCGACATTATCACCAAGAACGGAGCACAAACAGAACTCGAGGAGCGTCGTTGGTTTGCTACTCAAGCTTTCGGTGTAAGTAGCCACTACGACACAGCTATCCACAACTGGTTTGAAAAATAATTAGCACAATTATTATATGGGATTCTTTTCTAAGTTCTTCTCCTTTACACAAGAGTTGGCTATCGACCTCGGTACAGCCAACACCATCATCATAGCCGATGGCGAAATTGCCGTCAACGAGCCTTCGGTGGTGGCACTCGACGCACACTCTGAGAAAATGATTGCTGTGGGCGAAGAGGCGAAACGCATGTATGAGAAGACGAACAACCAAATACGAGTGATCCGTCCCCTACGAGATGGCGTCATTGCCGACTTCAACGCTTGCGAGCAAATGATGCGCGGACTCATTAAGAAAGTTCACTCTGGCAAACGACTGTTCTCTCCCTCACTTCGCATGGTCATCGGCGTACCAAGTGGTTCAACCGAAGTAGAGCTTCGCGCTGTGCGCGATTCTGCCGAGCATGCTGGCGGACGCGATGTATTCTTGCTCTATGAGCCTATGGCCGCAGCCATTGGTATCGGCATTGATGTTAACGCTCCTGAGGGAAACATGATCGTAGATATAGGCGGTGGCACGACGGAGATTGCCGTAATCTCACTCGGCGGTATCGTATCTAACAACTCTATCAAGATGGCTGGTGACGACTTCACTAGCGACATACAAGAGTATATGAGCCGACAGCACAACGTGCGCGTGAGTGAGCGCATGGCCGAACGCATTAAGCACAATGTAGGTGCAGCACTGACTGACCTTCCCAACCCGCCCGAAGACTACCTCATCCATGGTCCTAATCGTATCACCACGATGCCTATGGAGGTGCCTGTATGCTATCAAGAGATAGCCCACTGCCTCGAGACTTCAATTGCTAGAATTGAGCAAGCCGTAGTCAACGCCCTAGCAAATACGCCTCCCGAGCTCTATGCCGACATTGTGAAAAATGGTATTTATCTCACAGGTGGTGGTGCATTGCTTCGCGGCCTTGACAAGCGCTTGAGCGACAAAATCAACATTCCCTTCCATGTGGCAGAAGATCCATTGCTCTGCGTAGCAAAGGGTACGGGCATTGCTCTGAAAAATGTGGAAAACTTCACTTTCCTGATGAGATAATCCATCGCTCCATTTCCATTTTTCCATTGCTCCACAAAGATTTCCCTATGCTTTAATGCGAAAGTTTCTTATCACTCTTTGGCATCTCTAGATAAAAGCGCATTGCTAACGAAGTTATCTACCGATTCCTTTTTTCGCACATAGCATAATTCCGCTGGAGCCATACATCCTTATATACAAGGCATTTTCGCGGCCACCCCTCCCTTCTCATTGCATGGGGGAAGGGTGGCCGCGAAGTTACATAAAGAGGCGAACTCCTCAACAACAGCACTCGGAGCAAAACCCTCACGCAGACTCTCTTATGCACAACAACCTCATTGACTTCATACGCAAGTATTGCTACATTTTTCTCTTTATACTGTTTGAGACCATCAGCATGATACTGCTATTCCGATTCAACAGCTACCAAGGAAGCGTGTGGTTTAGCGCAGCTAACTCCGTGGCCGCTGGTATCAATAGCACCTATTCCAACGTGATGAACTTCTTCAACTTGGAACAAATCAATCAAGAACTGACAGCGCAAAACATCGCCCTTCAACGAGAGACCGAGCACTTGCGACAATCGCTCATCACCGCAACCAAAGATACCACCATCACAGAAAAGCTCATGCGCGAAAAGCTTGTGGGCTACAACATGGTGCCCGCCACGGTTGTGTCGAATAGCGCAGAACGAAGCAACAACTATCTTGTAATCGACCGTGGCGAGAAAGATGGCATACGTCCAGAGATGGGAGTCGTGGGCGGCGGCGGCGTGGTAGGAATTATCTATCTTACAGGGCCTCACCACTCATTAGTTATTCCCGTAACCAATCGCAAGTCGAGCATCAGTTGCCGCGTACGTGGCCAAAACTATTTTGGCTATTTGCAGTGGGACGGAAGTAGTATGCTCAGTGCTTACGTCGACGACGTGCCACGCTATGCCAAGGTAAAGGTAGGACAAGCTATCGAAACGAGCGGTTACTCTGCCGTGTTCCCACCAGGAATTTTCGTAGGCCGTGTACGTACCATTCGCAACTCTACCGACGGGCAGTCCTATCGTCTAGACGTGACCCTTGGCACGAACTTTGCAAACTTGCGCGACGTACTTGTAGTAACCACTCCCTATAAAGCAGAAATCGATACCTTACAAGTACATGCTCAACAAGCCGATGAAGCATCGCTCAACACGATGGGATCTTGACCATCACAGAGGAACTGAAAAACGATGCTTCCAAGGCATCACTCATAATTTTCGCACATTGAGTTAAGGAGTTTCCGACACAATGCTCACCCAAGCAACAACTCCATAAATCCACATTTCTTTCGAAATTACCATTTATACCAACAATACTAAAAATCGCACAACGTGTTCCAAACCATTATATCACGCATAGGTTGGTTCATTTCTCTAGTACTGCTACAAGCATTGGTGTTCAACCACGTGCATATCTTCGGCTATGCCACTCCTATGCCCTACGTATACTTTCTGCTAATCCTGCCAAGCGACACTCCGCGTTGGCTTTACGTTGTCCTTGGCTTCGCTTTAGGGCTCTGCATCGACATCCTTACCACCACTCCTGGTATAGCCGCGGGAGCTACGTGTCTGTTGGGATTGCTCGCCCCTCTCTACCTACGCATTTTTTCGCCGTCCGACAACAACGATGCCTTTATTCCCTCCAAGCGCTCTATGGAATGGAATAGTTTTTCAAAATACATCTTTTTGAGTGTCCTAACCTATTGCATCGTTTTCTTCCTACTCGAAGCTTTCTCTTTCTTCGACTGGCAAATTCTACTCATCAATATAGTGGGTAGCACTTTACTCACTACACTATTCGTTGTGGCAATGGAGCTAATTCGCAACAAGTAGGCCTCTTGAATACTTCTTTCCAATACTTTCGTTCAGTTATTCCCCAATCATATAGGTTTTGATGAAGCCCAATAATTTTGAAATACGCAAGTTTGTCATTGGCGGTGTAGCCATCAGCATCATCATTCTTTATATGGTGCGTCTCTTCACCCTACAACTTTGGAGCGACGACTATAAGAAGAATGCCGACTCGAATGCCTTCCGCAAAGACATTCAATACCCCTCGCGTGGTCTTATTCTTGACCGCAAGGGGCGTATTCTTGTATACAACGAACCATCGTACAACATCATGGTTGTGATGAATGACCAGCGAGGAGTAGACACTCTCGACTTTTGTCAGACCATCGGTATCACAAAAGAAGATTACATCAAACGCATGGCCGACATCAAGGATTCAAAGAAAAATCCAGGCTACTCTCGCTATACACCACAACTATTCATGGCACAGATTCCTGCACAGGAATTTTCACTCTTCCGCGAGAAACTGTTCCGTTTTAAGGGATTCAGCGTGGAAAAGCGTTCCACCCGCCAATATAGCAGCGCCATAGGTGCGCACATGCTAGGCGATGTTGGCGAAATCAGCGAAAAAGAACTCGAAGAAGATTCTACCAAATACTACGTATCGGGAGACTATATAGGCAAACTCGGAGTGGAACGAGCCTACGAATCGCAGCTTCGTGGCGTAAAAGGAATGCGCATCATGCTCCGCGACGTTCACGGCCGTACACAAGGTCATTACCAAAATGGGAAATATGATAAACAAGCCCAACCAGGAAAGAATCTCACGCTAGGTATTGACAAATATTTACAGGAGCTCGCCGAACGTCTGCTTCAAGGAAAACTCGGAGCAATCGTTGCCATTGAGCCAAAGACGGGCGAGATTCTGTGCATGGCCTCCTCACCCACCTACGATCCACGCACCATGACCGGACGCGACCGAGGTAAGAACCACAAAATACTCGGCAACGACCCCATGCGTCCGCTGCTCAATCGTGCCATCATGGGTACTTACCCTCCAGGTTCCACATTTAAAATTACGCAAGCACTGACTGGACTGCAAGAAGGATCCATTGATCCGCAAATCAGTTTCCCATGCCACCACGGCTTCAACTACAAGGGTCTCCACGTAGGTTGCCATGGCCATGCCTCGCCCATCAATCTAGTGCCCGCCATTGGCACCTCATGCAACTCTTATTTCTGTTGGAATCTATTCCGCTTACTCAGCAACAAGCGAAAATATGGTAGTGTGCAGAACGCTATGACCACTTGGAAGGACTATATGGTACGCATGGGCTATGGCTACAAACTAGGAATCGACCTTCCTGGCGAGAAACGTGGCATGATTCCTAACGCAGCCTACTATGACAAGGCATACAAGAAATCGTGGAACGGACTCACCGTCATCTCCATCGCTATTGGGCAGGGAGAAGTGACAGCCACACCACTACAGATATGCAATCTTGCCGCTACCGTGGCCAATCGCGGATACTTCATCACTCCTCACGTGGCTCACTCCATACAAGACGGCAAGCTCGACCCCATTTACTATAAAAAACGCTATACGGGCGTAGACAGGAATTGGTACGAATACTGCGTGGCAGGCATGCGTCGAGCTGTACTAGAGGGTACTTGCCGCGGAGCAAACCTCCCAGGCTATGAAGTCTGTGGCAAGACTGGTACTGCACAGAATCGCGGCCACGACCACTCTGCCTTCATGGGTTTCGCCCCTATGAACAATCCACGCATAGCTGTGGCCGTATACGTAGAGAATGGTGGTTTCGGTAATGTATATGGTGTGCCTATCGGTGCGCTGATCATGGAACAATATCTTAACGGAAAACTCTCCGCTTCGTCGGAAATCAAAGCGCAACATTTCCAAAATATGCACATTAAATATGGCGACTATGCACGCTAATGCTTCCTAGCAAAGATCAAAATATTGTCATAACGAAGCTTCCAACATCTTCATAGCAAAGCGAAAGAAAATGATTAACAACAACCAAAGATATCCTCTTTTCAATATTGATTGGGTAGTACTATGTCTCTATCTTATCTTGTTGGTGTGTGGATGGTTAAGCATCTGCGGTGCGAGTCACGAAATTGGCGACACGAACTTTTTTGATTGGGGCGCACGAACGGGCAAACAAATCGTATGGATTGGTTGCGCCTTTGCCTTAGCCTTCGTCATCATGATGACCGATGATAAGTATTACGACACATTGGCTGGGCTCTTTTATTGGGTGATGATGTTCGTATTACTCATCACACCTTTTATAGCTAAAGATATCAAAGGTTCGCGTTCCTGGGTAAGCCTTGGATTTTGTAACGTGCAACCAGCCGAGTTTGCCAAATGCGCCACAGCGCTTGCCGTGGCGAAACTCATCAATCAGTATGGGTTCAGTCTAAATAATATGCGCAACTTTGCCAAGGCTGCAGGCGTGGTGTTGCTTCCAATGATACTCATCATCATGCAGAAGGAGACAGGATCGGCACTAGTCTATCTTGCATTTTTCCTTATGTTCTATCGCGAGGGAATGTCGGGCTGCATACTTTTCACTGCTGTGGCTGCAGTAGCCTATTTTGTAATAGGCATTCGTTTCAGCAACGTGGAACTTCCTGGAACAAGTTCCTCTGTGGGTGAGTTCGTAGTGCTTACCCTGATATGGATTTTCACCATAGGCATGCTTCGAGTTTATGCCCAACATACGAAATTCGCACGTCAATTCACCATAATTGGCATTGTAGCCATCGTGCTCTCACTTATTGTGTCAGAACTAATCATCCCCTTTGATATTTCTTGGGTATTATTGGTGCTCTGCATCTATATGGCAGTCTACTTGGCTTGGCAATCGTTAGGACAACGCGTTAACACCTGCCTGCTCATCGGGCTCTTCACACTGGGCAGCACGGCTTTCCTTTATACGGCCGACTTTGCACTTAATAATGTACTAGAGCCACATCAGCGTGTGAGGATTCAAGTATTGCTAGGCATGAATGAAGACAATCGCGACGCTGGCTACAACGTGAACCAAAGTAAAATCGCTATTGGTTCGGGAGGACTAGAAGGTAAAGGCTTCATGAACGGTACACAGACAAAGCTTAAATATGTGCCCGAACAGGATACCGACTTCATATTCTGCACAGTAGGCGAAGAGCAAGGTTTCCTCGGTTCTGCAGGTGTATTGCTGCTATTCTTATGTATGATACTCCGACTTATCTACCTCTCCGAGCGACAAACGACCACGTTTGGGCGAGTCTACGGCTACTCTGTGCTGAGTATTTTACTCTTCCACGTGTTTATCAATGTGGGTATGGTAATGGGTGTAACGCCCGTGATTGGTATTCCGCTCCCATTTTTCAGTTATGGCGGTTCATCACTATGGGGCTTTACGCTCATGCTCTTCATATTCCTGCGCATTGACGCTGGACGCAAGCGCCGCTTCGGCACCAATGAGAATTAACATCGACAGAACCTAACCCTTATATAAAAGTAATGAATAATTTCGCACCACAAGGCTTCAACAGATGGAAAACGCTTAGCTTCATCCTCCTCTGTATACTGATCGTGATAGGCATTATATATATGAAGCGAACATCAAATGCGCAAAAGTTGCTCAACCCTAGTATCTCTTCTGACACTTCTGCACAACAAGTGGCAGTACCAGATACGACAGTCGACCCTGGCACTCTGCCACAAGTGACCGATACCGCACAAGACGCACAACTTCCTGACACCCTGCTTGGCAAGGATAAACGCAATCCCTATGAGGCAGGCTACGATGACGGCTATGCAGCTGGCTGCGATGATGGAGCGGCAAATGCCGACCATGCCACCTACGATGAAACGAACAACTTTGCTCAACCCACTGAAAAGCAGAACTACGTGAGGGGCTACCGCGAAGGGTATGCCAAGGGGTACGATGACGGACGGCAAGGGAAGCAATTTAATATCTGACAGGACATTCATGTAGTATTGTCTCCCATGTCAATACTACATTGAAACGACACCAATACAAAAATGTAACTCCGCATTTTCTCCTCTCAACAAGACCTCTACAAAAGCGGTAAGCACACCTTTCTCTCTATCTTCCCATGAAAAAAATCATATTCCTTTTACTTTTCCTTGTGAGTCTGCATCCACTCGCAGCGCAACGGAACAGGAATGAAGCTTTTCAGTATGCCACATCTTGGCTCGATCATCACGTGGCAAGTAAACGTATGGAAGAACGTAAATCAGCTTTGAGAGAGGAAGAATTCCATCGAGCCTTTGTTTTTCAGCAAGGGAACACTTTTGTAATTGTGAACAAAGATGAGAAACTCCCTCCCCTCTTGGGATACGGGAGAACACCTTCTTTAAAGCAAGCATCTTCCCTCATACAACAAGTGCCAGTTCTCGCAGCCATGCTTAGCCAAGCAACGAAAGAGCAACATACCTATCCTCTACTTGGTACCAATTGGACGCCCGTATCTCCGTTGCTCACCACTGTGCGCCACCAACTTCATCCCTATAATAAGTATTGCCCTTACTATAAAGACGATGCGGGCAATCTATCAACCGAGCGCTGCATGGTGGGATGTGTAGCTACTGCCATGGAGCAAATTCTCACCTACTACCGTCGCACCTATACCTTACAAGACACCTTGCGAGGATGGTCGACCGACCACTACACAATACCCAACGTGCTGCCTGGTGAGAGTGTCGATACGCGCCTCATCCTCGACAATTACGACACGACATCGGCCACAGAGAAAGAAGAGGATGCTGTAGGTCGCCTTTCCTACTATCTTGGTGTGGCTTCACACATGAATTACGGATTGAACGCTAGCGGAACAAACACCTCGCGCCTTGCAACTCCATTGCGCAAAGCCTTCGGACTGAAAACGGTAAATTATCTCGACGGCTATAAATATGCCCCCTCGGCATGGTGGAACTATCTAGCTCATGAAATCATGGCTCATCGTCCAGTATATTTCTCCGGAAGCATCAGTTCTATGGCGGGGCATGCTTTCGTGCTAGACGGGATAGACGAGGATGGACTATTCCATGTTAACTGGGGATATGGCGGCAACTACGATGGCTATTTCCGTCTTGACGTACTCTGTACGTCGCAGCCTACCGACGAACGCAAGCAATGGGTCGATGATGGCTATTTCTGCAATCATGAAGCCATTACGCTCTGTCCCGACGAAGTCACAGACAATCTTCCGCCCGACACGCTTTGCCGCACAGGACACGAAATTGCCATTGATTCATTGTGGCTTGTAGATAGTGCAGAAGACCATTGCCAAACGCGCATCCGCATAGCTCTACATAACACAACGAATCAATCGCTCACCACGTCATTCGCTCTCTTGCTCAACACTTCCACCGATACAGCCCTCATCAAACAAGCTGATTGGTTGGCCTTTACTGGATGCACGCTTTCCCCCTACGAACGCGACACACTCACCATTCATACCTTGCTCACACACACGGGCGACTGTTTGCTCAGCCTTTCCCCTGATGGTGAACAAATCATCCATACTCTTCCCATCCATGTTTCTAAAGGCGGAAGCAGAACATTTCGATGCTCTGAGCCTACGCTCAGCTTCCCCGAAGAGGGCACACTCTGCTTTTCTATGCCCATAGCCAACCCCTCTGTGAGCGAACGCACTGCCTGGGACTTCACCACCATACTCAAGAACGACACACGTGGAACCGATGTTTCAAAAGTGAGCCATATCTATCTACAACCCCTTCAAGACACCCTCCTTACGCTCCGTTTCTCTAGTCTTCCTCTAGAGTGCCACTACACATTGGAAATATATCGCGGATGGGATCTCATGCAATCAGCTCATTTTTCACTCCCCACCCTACCACAAGGAATCTTTGAAGCACCATCTAGCGAGGCTACAACTAACGACGCGGCCAACACACAAGAGACCACATTCTACACCCTAGACGGACGACGCATCCCCGCCTCAGCATTGACACATTACCACGGCGTAGCGTTGAAACGCACACCATCATACACGCAAAAACTCATTCTTCCATAACCCTCATTCCCCCAACTGATGCTTAAAAAGTCAAAAATACAAACTCTCCTCGTATCGACCACAGAAAACGGAGAAGACCTCATTCGCACTGCAGCCGTAGGCGGTTGTCTCATAGAAGAGACTGGCGTGATGCTGCGCTATCCCGAGAGCGACAATCATGGTACAGTGACACTCTTACTCACCGATACCCTAGCCGACTTGAAGCGACGCGGTGACATTTCTTCACGCATGACCTTCATCGACGGGAAACTCCTTCCCTGTCCCTACACCACGCCTCAAGGTGAACTCGACTTCAGTCTCTACACCCACGCCCAAAGTTTCACGCTCAATGCCTCGGGCGGGCGATTTCAGGCTCGTTTTACCATGCTTGCTGCCGGCAAGCAAGTAGCCGACAACGTGCTCACAGTGGAATGGCGCTTTGTCGAAGAATAATTATATGCCAAATAGTCTTAAAAGTGAAGTTTAACAATGACTGCAATGTGCATGGAACTGACAACATAACACTTATTCAGTATGACAGAAGAAGAAAAAAAGAGTTTGAAGAGTTTTTACTTTGGAAGAAAGAACGCGAGAAGCAGAAAGAAGGAACACTATTTAATGCCTCTAACACAGATTCTGAAGAAGAAAGAAGTCAAGAAACGTACGACAGAAATATTCATAATGAAAAGAAAAAGAAGAAAAATATTTGGTGGCCAATTGTATTATTGTGCGTGTTAATATATTCGGGCATAATCATTGCTTCGAAAATAAAAATCCCTCACCAAAGTAACATAAACCCAGAAGAACTAGGAAGTAGCTCTGTGGAATCTACTATAAAAGATACAATGCAAGAACGGATAGTGCGAGAAATCAAAGAAGAAGCAAAGCAAAAAGAAAAAGAAAAACTAACATACATAAAGTTTACAGCAGCTTACCTCGGCAAACCTAATAGTGCTGGTGGTTGTGACGCACACTTTAGCTTTAAGAACACATCAAAAAATACCATAAAATACTTATATATTCAATATGAGGTATATAATGCGGTAGATGATCTAGTTTCTGACAGATTTGAAAGAGATGGTTTGGAATTACAATATACAGGACCTCTAAAACCTGGAAGAAGTGATAGTGGGATTTGGGAATGTATAATCTACGATTATTCAGCCAAACGATTAGTTATTACAGGGCTTACTATTGTATACATGGATGGCATGAAGATACAATACAATTCAGAAGAAGTAAAAGCACTTATAAAGATAAAAAAGTAGAAAGACGTGTTCGCATCATAAATAAAAGCAATCCCTTGCAAACCAATCACTTGCAAGGGGATATTTCATTATGCCATTATAACGCGAGTTCGAGATAATATTCAAAAAAGTAAAGAGCAGAAAAACGTCCAACCTCCAAAGGGTGGCAATAAAATGGTCACCTATCAAAATTATGTAAGTTTATATTATTGCCAAATTACAAG
>UQKO01000017.1 GCA_900541575.1 uncultured Prevotella sp. | reverse complement strand
CATCCGCAACGCCTGTTTATGGGCATTGCGGATAGGATTTCTATGCTCTTTTGAGTTTTAGCGGACAGCAATAATTGGAAATACGTGAAGCGGCGTAATTGGGTATATTCTTCGCGCTCACCTTGTTGATTAATTTCTACTACTTTGGCACGAATCCAGTTGCCATGAGAGTCTGTTTTCGTAAAGTCAGAATACATAATGCTACTTTTTGTGCCATCGCTGTAAGTAGAAACGATAGAGATAATGCGCCCTTCCGAATCGTAGGAATACTGCTCAACGACATCTGCTTTGGTCGTTATGCCCGAATAGTAAGTGGTGATCCGTGTCAATTGATTGGTCGCATTATAGGTGTATTTGTAAATGCCATTATCCTTGTCGCCAAGGCTTGTGATGCGTCCTTGTGCGTCGCGCTTATGGTGGCCGTAGTTCCAATCGAGAGGATGATTGCGCACGTTGATGAGCCTACCTGCTCGGTCGAACGCTAAGTCGTCATTGTTGGGGTTTCCTTCTTCGTCGTAAAATTCGCATGCCTTTACTTTCCCTTTCAGACCGTAGATGCTGAAACGATCAGTGTGTTGGGCACTTATACTGAGTGAGATGCAAAAGAAAATGAAGAGTGAGAGAATCTTATTCATAGTGATGTAATTTATTTATAATGTATTATCTCTTTCTGTAAGAGGGTGTGGAGGTGAAGTAAGTGATGCGTCGGGTTTGTATGATAGTGGGTGAGCCATCGCTGCGTGTGCATTTACGCCTGGTCCAGTTGCCTTGGCTGTCTCGAGCAAGAATGGTGTAGGTCTCGGTGCCTCGCGCGGTGAGGTCGCAAGTAGTTTCTTCAGTGTGATAAGTATGCTTCGTGGGGTCGCCAGTAGCGTTATGACTATAAGTATCCTTCTCGTTGGTTTGGCTAAAGTTATCTTGTGCATCGCTTGTAACGATTAGCGTGGTTCCCTCGTATGAGAAGTGGTAACGATTCCAGACTCTCACATCATCGTAGAAGAGCATAGTGAGTCGTCCCTCTTCATCGCGTTCGTTCTCACAGTAATTGTCGTGTCCGGGAATGATAGAGTAGGTATTATTGAGACAAGCATCGATGTACGTCCATTCGCCTTTAGCATTGAATGTACATGACGCCCAAAGTGATGTTCCGCAGTAGAGTTTTATGCTTTTCACTTTTCCTTTTAGATGGAATAGGGTAGCGCGGTCGTTTACTTGAGTGAAAGCGGGAACAGCGACGAGTGATAGAAGTAGCAAGGCTTGTTTGAAGAGTGTTTTCATAACGACAAGTTTTAAATGTTAAACAATTTGCAAATATAGTCATTGTAAAGCCTAATCCTTTCATTAGAAATAATGATTTTTGTCAGTGTACGTCTACTCATTCTAATGACGCGCTCCAATGTTCGTCATAAAGTTTAAGGGCTTTGACGAAGGTTGTGGAGTTTCAGCTGTGAGCAACACTTTTCAATTGGAACTTCGTCTGTATTTGATGATGAAGATTCGTGAGTTCTCCCTTTCTGATACCGGATGAGAAAGTCTCTTTATTTAGCCTTTATGGTGCGAAGATTTTGTCTTCTTTGGAGCATGCAAATTTATACTCTCTGCATAGATAAAAAAATATTGTTGTCCGCTAAACCTCAAAAGAGCATAGAAATCCTGTTTGAAATGACCATAAATAGGCATTGCTGATGATTTTTTGAAAAGGTAAGCCCCTTTCATCGTATAGATGCAGCCTATCTTATGCAAAATAGCCCAAAGGACTGATTTCTGATGAGAAGAATCAGCCCCTATTTATGTTGCTTGCAATGTTTTACTGGATAGTATTATTATCAAGCCTAAACGAAGGCTTTTCCGTCCCGTTTTGATAGTTCTTCCATCGTACACCGCTCGGTGGCAGCATTGCCACCGGACGGTGGTAGCGCTGCCACTGGGCGGTGGCAATGCTGCCACCGAACGGTGTACGATGGCAAGATGTACATCTAAGGGCGGCAAGATGTGCATCTAGAAACGGGAAGATGTACATCTGAGGACGACAAAGACGAAATTTTAAGATGTTGCTCAGAAGGGGATGGGCAATGTCACACTCCGTAAAGCCGACAAATAGGCAAGGATTTTACCTAGACTCACCGATGAGGAGGTGATGGTGCGCATATGAAGTTTTCTTGCAGAAAATCCTGGCGTTACTTATTTCCGTGTAGTACGAGAAGAGCGTGTGACAGAACACTCTATGCCGTAGAGGGCGAGAATCGCCTCAATGGATTTTCGTTTCAGCGAGGCCTGCCTATACGCACCTCGTTGTCTGATTCTGCCGACATTGATGTGTTTGTGGTTTATGATTCATCAGATGATAGCGAGGTGTTGCTCCGACGATGGAATACGAATACAAAGCTTGTGGAATAACTTGTCAGTGTTGAGAGTATCTATGTGTGTACTTTGATGTTGACGTAGTTTCTGATAAAGAATAAGGATGGTACGATAGGTCTTTCGCCTATTCGTACCATCCTTTTCGTTAGGAAGAAGAGTGCAGAACTTTACTTTATCTTTTCTTCGAGCTTTTTGAGCATGTCTATGGTCATTGCATCGAGGTCATACTCGGGCTTCCAATCCCATTCTTGGCGAGCGCAAATGTCGTCGAGGCTATTGGGCCATGAATCCGCGTTGGCTTGCTTTAGAGGATCCACCTGATATTCCATTTCAAATTCGGGTTTATATTTGCGGATGGCAGCGAGTACGCCTTCGGGATCGAAACTCATGGCCGCGATGTTGAATGCGTTGCGGTGGACAAGGCGTGCAGGGTCGGCTTCCATTAGCTCTACGGCAGCACGCAAGGCGTCGGGCATGTACATCATGTCCATGTAGGTGCCCTTGGCGATAGGACAAATGAACTTCTCGCCGCGTACAGCGGAGTAGTAGATATCGCAAGCATAGTCCGTAGTGCCGCCTCCAGGCAATGTCACGTATGAAATCAAGCCGGGGAAGCGTACGGCACGAGTGTCGACGCCATATTTACGGAAATAATAGTCAGAGAGTAACTCTGTGGTGACTTTTGACACACCATAGATGGTGCGCGGACGCTGTATCGTGTCTTGTGGCACGTGGTCGGCAGGAGTTTCGGGGCCGAATGAGCCGATGGAGCTGGGGGTGAACACAGAGCAGTGGTGCTGACGAGCTACCTCAAGCACGTTCCACAGGCCATCGATACCAATCTTCCATGCCAGTTGGGGCTTACCTTCAGCTACTACGCTCAATAGCGCAGCGAGGTTGTAGATAGCATCGATGTTGTGCTTCTTCACTACGTCTGCAATCATCTCTCCATTCGTTACATCGCAGATTTCAGCAGGGCCGCTTTCGGCGAGTTCGCCTTTAGGGGCTGCGCTGGGGATGTAACCGCACACTACATGGTCGTTGCCGTAAATGCCACGCAACTTCATCGTGAGTTCAGAACCAATTTGGCCTGTCGCACCAATTACTAAAATATTTTTCATTCGTAGAGGTATGTTATTAGGATGTAATCACTTGTGCAAAGGTGCAATCTTTTTTTGATATTTATAGTACGCAGAACGTTATTTTTCAAAAAAAATCTGTTACTTTGCGGTTGCTATGTCGGTAGGGGATATTCTCTCCTTGAGAGATGCTCCGTTTCGGCTTTTTGTGGCAGACAAACCTTTTATAAATCATATATCCAAATGTACGGTAAACTCCAACAACACCTTCAGAACGAACTGAAGGAAATTAAAGAAGCCGGTCTTTATAAAGAAGAACGCCTTATTGAAGGTCCTCAGCAGGCCGCTATTCAGGTGCAGGGCAAGGAAGTACTCAACTTCTGTGCTAACAACTACTTGGGTCTTTCCAACAATCCGCGCCTCATCCAAGCTGCTAAGGATATGATGGATCGTCGCGGTTATGGTATGTCGAGCGTGCGCTTTATCTGCGGTACGCAAGATGTACATAAGGAACTTGAGGCTGCCATCTCTAAGTTCTTTAAGACCGAGGATACCATTCTCTACGCAGCTTGTTTCGATGCCAACGGTGGTGTGTTTGAACCTTTGCTCACGGCCGATGATGCCATTATTTCCGATGCTTTGAATCATGCTTCTATTATTGATGGTGTGCGTCTCTGCAAGGCTAAGCGCTATCGCTATGCCAATGCCGATATGGAAGACCTCGAGCGTCAGCTTCAAGCAGCTCAAGAGCAGCGCTTCCGCATCATCGTGACCGATGGTGTGTTCTCTATGGACGGCAATGTGGCTCCTATTGATAAGATTTGCGACTTGGCCGAGAAGTACGATGCTCTTGTCATGGTGGATGAGAGTCACTCTGCTGGCGTTGTGGGTAAGACGGGTCGCGGCGTGAGCGAGTTCTTCAATACTTATGGTCGTGTTGACATCTACACTGGTACACTGGGCAAAGCTTTCGGTGGTGCTATGGGTGGCTTCACCACGGGACGTAAGGAAATTATCGACATGTTGCGCCAGCGTTCACGTCCCTACCTCTTCTCTAACTCTGTAGCCCCTGCCATCGTAGGTGCTGCTCTTGAAACCTTCAAGATCCTCGATGAGAGCAACGAAATCCACGATAAGCTTGTAGAGAATGTCAACTACTTCCGCGACAAGATGATTGCTGCTGGCTTCGATATCAAGCCCACTCAGAGTGCCATCTGCGCTGTGATGCTCTATGATGCTAAACTCTCGCAGGTATATGCTCAGAAAATGCAGGAAGAAGGTATCTATGTGACAGGCTTCTACTATCCCGTAGTGCCCAAGGATCAGGCTCGTATTCGTGTGCAGATTTCTGCTGGCCACGATCGTGAACACCTTGACAAGTGTATCGCTGCTTTCATCAAGGTGGGCAAGGAACTCGGTGTTCTGAAATAAGTAAGAATCGCTTTGGTCCTACAAAATAATGCGGGGATGCAATACGTTGTTGGTGTTGCATCCCCGCATTTCTGTATAGTTTGTTCAAAAGTCTCTGTGGTCGACGTGTCCTGTATCGGTATTGCCTTTATTGTAGAGGTCAATGCAATGATTGGTCTTGATGAATGTGTTCAAGAGGCATCACGTCACAGAAATGATGATAAGCCTTTTATTTGCTATACTCGGCTAAAATTTTGTCGGCTGTCATTTTCATTATCTCGGCAGAGAGTTCAAGCTTGGGCTTGCGGAAGTCCATATCGCCCTCTGTTTGTAATGGAATGAGGTGGATATGAGCATGATTTACTTCGAGACCGAGTACAGCCATGCCTACCTTTCGGCAAGGAAAAGCACGCTGGATGGCGAGTGCTACATGTTTGGCAAAGATGGTCATTTCGGCCAACTCTTCATCGCTAAGGTCGAAGATATAATCCACTTCGTGCTTGGGCACTACAAGAGTGTGTCCTTGAGCCACTGGATTGATGTCGAGAAAGGCATAAAACTTATCATTCTCGGCACATTTGTATGAGGGAATTTCACCCGCAATAATCTTTGAAAATATCGTCATTACTGCTTTCTGAGTTTTAAGGTTATTATAAAGTGTGGTTGGAGTTTTAGGGCTGTGAGGAAAGGATGTTGCAGATGCATATCCAATAGCAAAAGTAACTTTATAACCTCATAACCTTAAAACTCCGAACTCCTTAAATGCTAATGCTCAGAATCTCAAGGTGAACAGTTCCTTGAGGAATCTTCACCTCTACGATGTCGCCCACTTTCTTGCCGAGCAAACCTTGTGCGATGGGTGTAGTGCTTGAGATTTTTCCCTCGCGCAGGTTAGCTTCGCTTTCGCTTACAATCGTATATTTCATCACCATACCATTTTTTACGTTCTTCATCTCCACGGTGGTGAGTATCTGCACAATGTCGTTGCGAATCTTCGATTTATCGATAATCTTAGCTTCGGCAATGGCCTTTTTCATAGCGCTGATACGGCCTTCTAACTTAGCTTGGTTTTCCTTTGCAGCATCGTATTCACTGTTTTCTGATAGGTCGCCCTTATCGGCAGCTTCGGCAATGGCGGCTGAAGCAGCGGGGCGTTCGATTGATTCCATGTGACGGAGTTGGGCCACCATCTTGTCGTAGCCCTCTTGTGTCATATAAGCCATAATCTTTTATTGGTATTATAATTTATTTTTGATTGCTATGTTCGGAGTAGTCATGAAGGAGCAAAAAAAAACCGAAAGAACTCCCACACGAATTTGTGCGTTGGAATCCTTTCAACTTCACCTTAATAACTATTTCGTGTGCAAATGTAGTCCTTTATTTTGGAACGGGCAAACTTTCCTTGTTTAATTTTCCTTTATGTTTTTGCTCTTCTCCTTCCTTTTATTGTACAATTCTATCGGTTAGACATAAAAAAGAGACTGTCCTCGTGGGCCAGTCTCTAGAAAGAAAATTCAATCAGACAAATGTGTGTTCACAGTAGGTATAGAAAGGTAGAAAAAAGGTTGGGATGTAACCACTTGATAGGTTAGTTTTAGGTTACGCTTGCAAATGTATGGATTATATTTTAATAAGCAAACAATATGCAATATATTTTCTAAAATATACATCATAATGTATAAAATAAGGCTTCGATGAGGTGAATATCCTTACGAAAAAGAAAAATTTCGTTTACAGAGGGCGTAAGGCAATTAGGAAGAAGGAGGATAGGGGATAAGTCTGCGAGATGGATGACGAAAAGAATAGTAGTACTCCAAATGCTACCTTTATATGCTCTTGTGTTCGTGTGCGCGTACGTGCGTGCGCGTTCCGTTTATGAACATGCGAAAATGCTTACTTCTGCCATTTTTTAGCGAAACTTACAATGCTAGTATTTATAACGCTTTTGGAAAATTGTGAGAACTATGTAAGGAAGAACGAAAACGGCTCTAATGCGTGTGCATGGAAAGGAATAGCAGGAAATGGGGTAGGGGCTTGGGTGAGGAGATTAAGCAGGCGATGCCAAAAGAGAGGTAAAAGGGAGTGGAAGCAGAAAAAGTGGACAAATTGTACACTCTTTTTGCAGAAAGAGAGATTGTATCTTAACTTTGCAAACGGATTTCGCGAATAGTGCAAGTTGTTTGTCCAAATTTCTTTGCTCCTCATGTGTGGACGATGCGGTTCGCGTTTAGTCATAGTATCCTCAAAAAAACTTTCGCGAGGGCGAATTAAGCAAGTCATAATGCCTCGTTGTTTGGCGTTGCTTGTCTGCACTCCTTGGTATATAAATTCTTTCCCAATAAAATGCAAACATCTGACATTATTAAGCAATATGGTGCTCAACCTCTTGAGAGCCTAGCGTTGCAACTGTCTTCACAACATCATCCACAGGCAGCCTACATTTTACAGCAAGTGGAGGGGTGGCAGCGGTTGCGCATGAAGGTGCCCTCGTGGGCGGCCATAGAAGGGTTGCAATATCCTCCTCGTCTGGCTCTCGAACAGTGCTCGGGTGAGGCGGCAGCGCAATATAAGTTGCAGGTGGTGAAACAGTTGTTTCCCGATGGAGGAAACGAAATGGTAGACCTCACCGGAGGGCTCGGTGTAGATTTCTCGTTCATGGCTCGAAACTTTAAGTGGGCTACTTATGTGGAACAACAGGAAGAACTCTGCCGATTGGCACGTCATAACTTTCCACTTTTAAAGCTGCAGCATGCTCATGTGATTTGTGGCGATGGTGAAGATTATCTGCGACAAATGGATCGGCGAGTGGATCTTATCTTTCTCGATCCAGCCCGTCGCGATGGCGCGGGGAAGAAAACGGTGCTCATCGAAGATTGTCGGCCTGATGTTTGTGTGCTATGTTCGTTGCTACTTGAGAAGGCTCACTATGTGGTGGTGAAACTCTCGCCAATGCTTGATATTGCCGAGAGTGTGCGCTCGCTCGGTTGTGTGGAGCAAGTTTGCGTGTTTGCCACGGGGGGCGAGTGTAAGGATCTTCTCCTCGTATTGAGCCAAAAAGCTAAAGATGATGGTCGAGAGCCCCTCATATATGTCAGTGAAAATGGTATATCGCTCAGCTTTCGTCTCTCCGAAGAGCGGTGTGCTGAGGTAAGCTATGCTACCCAAATGGATAATTACCTCTTTGAACCAGGTCCTGCATTGCTCAAAGCAGGTGCTTTCCGATGGGTGGCAGCGCGGTATGGACTGAAGAAACTTCATCCTAATTCCCATCTTTACACGTCAGAACGCGAAGTTGAAGATTTCCCAGGACGCAGTTTTCGTGTGAAGCAAGTGTATGGTTTTGGCAAACAAGACCTGAAAAACTTACGTTCGGAGGTGACGCGAGCGAACCTTACGGTGAGAAATTTTCCCGCAAGTGTGGATGTACTACGCAAGAAATTGAAAATAAAAGATGGTGGCGAAGAATTTATTTTTGTTACGACTATGGCTGATAATCAACATGTTTTAGTAAGATGTGAGAAGACTAGGAGAAAAAAATGATGATTTGTGTGTAACTTTTTTCTCTTTAACTCGTCTACTTAATAGAGAGCCCAATGAAAAAGATTGATTTCCGACAAGATTTGCTCCCTCTGAAGGACAAAATATTCCGCCTGGCTTTCCGCGTCACGCTCAATACGCAGGAGGCGGAAGACTTGACGCAAGATACGCTTGTGCGTGTGTGGAGCCGTCGCGATGAGCTTACTGAGGTAAAAAGCCTTGAAGCTTTCTGTATTGCCGTTTGTCGGAATATGGCTCTTGACCGAGTGAAGCGTGCCGAACATTCCAATCTCTCGCTCGATGACGATGCAACAAACACTGACGCTTTCGATAATGCACCGTCGCCCGATGAGCGAATGGAACGAGATGAGCGGCTTCAGCGCGTTCGCCAACTCTTCAACGACTTGCCTGAACGCTTGCGCACTGCCCTACAACTACGTGATATTGAGGGAATGAGTTATGCTGAAGCTGCTGAGGTTATGGGAGTCAGCGAAGACCTCTTTAAGGTGACTCTGCATCGAGCGCGTAAGGCCATCAAGACACAGTACGAAAAGATAGAAAATTATGGACTATAAATATATCGAACAACTTCTCGAACGCTACTGGGAGTGTGAAACTTCCATTGAGGAAGAGGCTATTCTTCGAGCGTTTTTCTTGCAAAAGGAGGTTCCGGCCGAGCTAGCGCGCTATAAGAGCTTGTTCGTATATGAAGCTCAGCAAGCCGAAAAGCATCTTGGTTCCGACTTTGATCAGCGCGTACTTTCTGCCGTGGGTGAAGAGTCCGAACAGGCAAAGGTTGTCCCTGTACAACATATCTCGCTGATGCGTCGCTTGCGTCCGCTCTATAGGGCTGCTGCTGCCGTAGCCATTGTTACACTGTTAGGAACTGCAGCTCAGCATTCGTTTACGTCACCTTCGACTTCCAATCCTTCGGGATGGGACTATAATCAGTCGGCCTATAAGGATTCTTATCAAGATCCTCAAAAAGCCTACGAGGCTAGCATGAAGACGCTCGAAATGTTTAAACAAGGAGCACAGACTGCCGTAAACGATTCTGCTAATCATGCTGTTGATGTCGCGAGTAAGGCAGATTCTGAAGTAAAGAAGGATTGATAAAGTCATGACGAAGAAGCATTTCATAGGTGTTCTCATAGCTTTTCTATGTAGTCTTACAACATCATGGGCACAGAATGAGCAGGATTTCGCTTCTCGATATATGATGCTCTATGGTCGAGGCACTTCGATGGAGTGTACTACCATTTCGCCTCTTATGCTTGAGCGAATGATGCAATTGCCTGACGTGGAAGGTAATAACCAAACGCGGGCAATCCTCTCGCAACTCAAGTCTATTCGTATGGCGCACAATGTCAAACAGAGTGAGACCACCGCGCTATATAATAAGGCTCTCAAGTTAGCCCATCGCAACTCTGCTCGCTATAAGGTGTATGCCGAACGAGCTAATAAGCGGCTTTACGTGAGGCGACGAGGTAAGTATATCGTAGAAATGGTACTTCTGCAAAAAGCTAATCATCAGTTTCAACTCATTAATTTGACGGGAAACATGACAGAGGACTTTCTTAATCAACTCCTCAAGGCTTGATAGTCTTAGTATATTATATATAAAAGAAAACAATCAACAATAGCCAATATGATGGGTATGAAGCATGGCAAGCCATGTGTGGCTCATCTCTCTTTTAAGTAAAACAACTACCGCCCGCGCTGACAGGGCACTCCTCTCCCCTTTTTAAGTAAAACACCGCTCTTTAAAACATCCACGTCAGCACATTCTGACCGCGCTCGGCCATCATTTCGATTTTGCCTTTTACCAGAGATGATGTGCTAAGCAAAGAAGGTTTCAGTTCTCTCTTCGGCTAAGCTCTCACACGTGAAGCATAGCAACCAAGATAAACAGGGAAGTACTCCATGCGAAAGGAGGCTTCCCTTTATCTTTTCTTGGCGGGCAACAAATTTTACGAAGAAGCTTTTTATGAAGAGAATTAAAAAGGGAAGAACTTGCTAAGTGAAAGAAAAATGCAGATATAGTGAAAAAAGTTGCTGATAAAGATTGACTTTGTGTTGGCTATTCGGAGAAAAGTTGCTACCTTTGCAGCCCGAATGGTGTAGTGTATACTTACGCCTTTTGACTCAGATAATAATAAAACAATATATAACAACAAAAAAATCAAACAATGCCTACTATTCAGCAATTAGTAAGAAAGGGCAGAAGTGTAGCAGCAGATAAGAGTAAGTCTCCTGCACTCGATTCATGCCCTCAGCGTCGTGGCGTATGTGTGCGTGTGTATACCACCACACCGAAGAAGCCTAACTCAGCAATGCGTAAGGTGGCTCGTGTACGCTTGACCAATTCTAAGGAAGTGAACTCTTACATCCCTGGTGAAGGTCATAACTTGCAGGAACACAGCATCGTGCTCGTTCGCGGTGGTCGTGTAAAGGATCTTCCTGGTGTACGTTATCACATCGTTCGCGGTACTCTCGATACTGCCGGTGTAGCTAATCGTACTCAGCGCCGTTCTAAGTATGGTGCTAAGCGTCCCAAGGCTGCTAAGAAGTAATTGAAGCTTCTGCTTGAAATGCAAATGTGCAAATGTGAGAATTCTAAATGATGGAAGTCTTTGTTGAGGAAATGGCCTTGCAAAGATGACGTTGAAATGAATGTTCCGCATTTGCATATTTGTCCTTTTATATAAGGATACACAAAAATCCCCGCAGAGGATGGTTTGAGGCTTAAGGCTCTTACCGCATCTGCATTCTTCATATTTTTAATCCGTTGGTTTGCAGCGGTTGAGTAAACGCCCAATGGGACGTTGAAGAACTGAATTGCAGCCCTAACAAAACCAATTATTACTCAAAATGAGAAAAGCAAAACCCAAAAAGCGTGTGATTCTTCCCGATCCCGTATTCGGTGACGTGAAGGTTTCTAAGTTCGTTAACCACCTCATGTATGATGGTAAGAAGTCTATCTCTTATGAGATCTTCTACAATGCCCTCAATATCGTAGGTGAGAAGATGAAGGATCAGGAAAAGAGCGCTCTCGAAATCTGGAAGGCTGCCCTTGATAAGGTAACTCCTCAGGTAGAGGTAAAGAGCCGCCGTATTGGTGGTGCTACATTCCAGGTTCCTACAGAAATCCGTCCCGATCGTAAGGAATCAGTTTCAATGAAGAACATGATTAGCTTCGCTCGTAAGCGTGGTGGTAAGACCATGGCCGACAAGCTCGCTGCTGAAATCATGGACGCTTTCAACGAACAGGGTGGTGCCTTCAAGCGTAAGGAAGATATGCACCGTATGGCTGAGGCTAACCGCGCATTCGCTCACTTCAGATTCTAATTTTTCAATTGAGAATACAATAAACGATGGCAAAGCACGATTTACATTTGACTCGTAACATCGGTATCATGGCTCACATCGATGCCGGTAAGACCACAACTTCTGAGCGTATCCTGTTCTATACAGGTAAGACTCACAAGATTGGCGAGGTGCACGATGGTGGCGCTACTATGGACTGGATGGCCCAGGAACAGGAGCGCGGTATTACTATCACCTCAGCTGCTACCACTTGCCAGTGGCATTGGAACAATCAGATCTACAAGATCAACTTGATTGATACTCCGGGACACGTTGACTTTACCGCAGAGGTAGAACGTTCTCTTCGTGTACTCGATGGCGCTGTGGCAACTTACTGTGCAGTAGGCGGTGTAGAACCTCAGTCAGAAACTGTATGGCGTCAGGCTGATAAATATAACGTACCCCGTATCGGTTACGTTAATAAGATGGACCGCTCAGGTGCCGACTTCTTTGAAGTTGTACGCCAGATGAAGACCATCCTTGGCGCAAATCCTTGTGTTATCTCAATTCCTATCGGTGCTGAAGAAAACTTCAAGGGTATCGTTGACCTCATCAAGATGAAGGCTATCTTCTGGCACGATGAGACAATGGGTGCTGAATACGAAGTAGATGATATTCCCGCAGAACTTCAGGATGAAGCTCAAGAGTGGCACGACAAGATGGTTGAAACTGCTGCTGAATGCGACGAAGCCTTGATGGAGAAGTTCTTCGACGATCCTTCTTCTATCACTGAAGAGGAAATTGTAGCCGCTATCCGTAAGGGTACTTTGGCTATGGACATCGTTCCTATGACGCAGGGTTCTTCATTCAAGAACAAGGGTGTTCAGACATTGCTCGACTACGTATGTATGTTCTTGCCTTCTCCTCTCGATACTCCCAACATCGTAGGTACTAACCCCGAAACTGGTGAAGAGGAAGATCGTAAGCCTAGCGAAGAAGAACATACTTCTGCCCTCGCATTTAAGATTGCAACTGACCCCTACGTTGGTCGTTTGACTTTCTTCCGTGTTTACTCTGGTAAGATTGAAGCTGGTTCATACATCTACAACACCCGTTCACGCAAGAAGGAGCGCGTTTCACGTCTGTTCCAGATGCACTCTAACCACCAGAACCCTGTAGAGGTAATCTCTGCCGGTGATATCGGTGCAGGTGTAGGTTTCAAGGATATCCACACTGGTGATACCCTCTGTGATGAGGACGCACCTATCGTACTCGAATCTATGGACTTCCCCGATCCCGTTATCGGTATCGCTGTTGAGCCTAAGACTCAGAAGGACCTCGACAAGCTTTCTCAAGGTCTCGCTAAGTTGGCTGAAGAAGATCCTACTTTCACCGTTAAGACTGACGAGCAGAGCGGCCAGACCGTAATCTCAGGTATGGGTGAACTCCACTTGGATATCATCATCGACCGTCTGAAGCGTGAGTTCAAGGTTGAATGTAACCAGGGTAAGCCTCAGGTTAACTACAAGGAGGCTATCACCAAGACTGTTAACCTCCGCGAGGTGTACAAGAAGCAGTCGGGTGGTCGTGGTAAGTTCGCCGACATCATTGTAAATGTTGGTCCTGTAGACGAAGACTTCAAGGAAGGTGGTCTGCAGTTCATCAACAAGGTGACTGGTGGTAACATTCCTAAGGAATTCATCCCCTCTGTACAGAAGGGCTTTGAAAACGCCATGAAGAGCGGTGTGCTCGGTGGCTTCCCCCTCGATAGTTTGAAGGTAGAACTCCTCGATGGTTCATTCCACCCCGTAGACTCTGACCAGTTGTCATTCGAAATTGCTGCCCTCCAGGCTTACAAGAATGCTTGCGCTCAGGCAGGTCCTGTGCTTATGGAGCCTATCATGAAGCTTGAGGTTGTAACTCCTGAAGAGAACATGGGTGACGTTATCGGCGACTTGAACAAGCGTCGTGGTCAGGTAGAAGGTATGGAAAGCAGCCGTAGCGGTGCTCGTATCGTGAAGGCAATGGTTCCTCTGGCAGAAATGTTCGGTTATGTAACTGCTCTTCGTACCATCACTTCTGGTCGTGCATCAAGCTCTATGCAGTACGATCACCATGCACCTGTATCTTCAAGCATCGCTAAGGCAGTGCTCGAGGAAATTAAGGGTCGCGTAGACTTGGTTAAGTAATCACAAACCATAGTCGACCAATAAAAACAAAACTTTTTTCTTCGCACAGGGGTGGGATAACGAATGACTCTTATCCCACTACTTGACGAAGATTTTCAAATAAACAAACACATACAAAATGAGTCAGAAAATCCGTATCAAGCTGAAAAGCTACGATCACACTCTCGTTGAAAAGTCAGCTGAGAAGATCGTAAAGAACGTGAAGGCAACAGGTGCCGTAGTAAGCGGTCCTATCCCCCTTCCCACCCGCAAGCGCATCATCACTGTAAACCGCTCTACTTTCGTTAACAAGAAGAGCCGTGAACAGTTTGAAATCTCAACTTACAAGCGTCTTATCGACATCTATAGCTCAACTGCTAAGACTGTTGACGCTTTGATGAAGCTTGAGTTGCCTTGTGGTGTAGAAGTTGAGATCAAGGTATAGTACTACCTCGTACTTCACTTACAACAAATAAAGCCTTGCTAGTGGAACATGATTGTTCCGTTGGCAAGGCTTTTTTGTAGCTTTAAGTTATGTTACAAAAAACACCGGATGGGAACATCCGGTGTAAAGTTGAGTATGTGTTGTCGAGAATAGGAAAAGTTATCTTTATGGCTAAGCAGCCAAGTCATTCTCGTAACATAATCTTTATTTTGAGGTATAGCCTTCAATGGTTAGGCGTTACCTTCGGGCACTCCAAAAGGAGTTGCTGTGCGGCCACCCTGCTCGGGCTGAGCTGCTCCAGGAAGGTTAATAGGGCCGAATGCCTTCTCATACTTCTGGATGTTGTCTTGCAAGGCAAAAAGCAAACGCTTAGCGTGTTCAGGAGCGAGTACGATACGGCTCTTTACGTTGGCCTTGGGTACACCAGGAAGTACGCGGATAAAGTCGAGTACAACTTCTGCGCTAGAGTGGGTAATGATAGCAAGGTTAGCGTAGATACCTTCTGCTACTTCGGGAGTGAGTTCGATCTTCAACTGACCGTCGTTCATTTCTTGATTTTCCATGGGGATAAATGCTTTATTTAGTTTGTGATTGTATGAATTGCTTGTGATTTTTGATAGGCGTAATCCGAGTGTTTCTCTGTGCAGTGACAATCAATGATAATTACTTGTTAACGCATTAAGTACTTCTTGTCAATGCTGCATATACAAATTATATGACTATTATTATATGTCTATGCAGAGTACCAACTTTATCACACTACAAATGTAGCTTTTAGCATTGGATTGACCAAGAAGAATGTCTATTTTCTATTATGATTGAATTTTATTTGACATGACACGCCTATTTTTCATAGGTATTATGTATTTTTGTGGCTTTAAAAGCAATAACGTCAATAATGTAGACGAGAATGATTGGTTGATAGAATCTTATGTAAATTAGCAGGGATTATACACAATTCATTTCATTTTTAAAACAATAAACAAATGAAAAAGTTTCTTACTATTGCAGTTCTGAGTGTATCGATGCTCACTGCGACTGCTCAGAAGTCTGTTCAAGGCTCACGCTTTTTTGATAATTGGTCTGTAGGTCTCGTTGGTGGTGGCATCACAAAGACTTCTCACTCAGCATTTTGGAAAAACATGCGTGCTACTTATGGTGTTGAAGTAGGTAAGCAGATCACTCCAGTATTGGGCGTTGGTGCTCAGTTCTTGGCTAATAATAATACGACACCTAGCCGTAACGTATTCGATCAAAGCAACCTCAGCCTTCTCGGTAAAATCAATTTCTCTAACCTCTTCTTCGGTTATAATGGCCAACCCCGTTTGTTCGAGGTAGAAGGTGTTGTAGGTGCAGGTTGGGGCCACGATTACATGGCAAATGCTCAGGATGAAAACTATTTCACTTCTAAGTTCGGTTTCAACTTCAATTTCAATGTAGGTGAGAAGAAGGCTTGGACTGTCGCAATAAAGCCCTCTATTGTATATAATATGGAGGATAATAATCACATTTCTTACAACGTCAATAAGAGCGCGATTGAATTACTCGCTGGTGTAACTTACCACTTCAAAAATCGCAACAATGGTAAGCACTACATGACTTTCGTTAAGGCATACGACCAGGCAGAGATTGACGGCTTGAATGCTAAGGTTAATGATCTCCGTGCTCAGGTGAACGATAAGGATGCTCAGATTGCAAAGCTCGGTGCCGATAACCGTGACCTCCAACAAAAGCTCAATGATTGTCGCAACCAGAAGCCTGTAGTGCAGACTGTAACAAAGAGCACAAGTTCACTTGAACAAACAGTAACCTTCCGTCAAGGTAAGAGTGTGGTAGATGCATCTCAGCTCCCCAATGTAGAGCGTGTTGCCACTTTCTTGAAGAACCACAAGAATAGCACCGTTGATATTAAGGGATATGCTTCTCCCGAAGGTAGCGCTGAAATCAACGCAAAGATTGCAAAAGCTCGTGCTGAAGCAGTGAAGTCTATTCTCGTAAATAAGTACAAGATTGCAGCTAGCCGCATCAGCGCTGAAGGCCAGGGTGTAGGTAATATGTTCTCTGAGGACGATTGGAACCGCGTAAGCATCTGTACTATCAACGAAGCTCAGTAATCTTGATACTCGTTGGCTGCTAATGAGCAGCTAGTAAATAATATAAAAGCCGCATCTCAAGCGTAGGTGCGGCCTTTTTTGTGCTTGTATGAAATACGCATGTATGGGGGCAAGCACGAGCCGGCGGATGTTTCTGCTTGGTACGATGGGAAAAGTGACTTCCTATTATTATGCATATTGAGTGGCAATTCAGTCACATTGCCCGTTATGTTCCACCCCTCCTCTCCAACCCCTCGTTTTTAGGGGAGATCTATATTTATATAAATTAATTTCGGTTTTAACTAGAACGTGCAGAATCTGAAACTTCGATAGTAGTTGTTATCCATTGCGTTGCAGTGTTCTCTTTAAGTATATTGTTGTTAGGCTAAAAGGCCGTAGAAGTTTTCTTAAAACGTTTACTAAGTCATCGTCCTTCGACCGAAGGACATGTGTCCCCCGACCGAAGGACATGTGTCCCCCGACCGAAGGACATGTGTCCCCCGACCGAAGGACATGTGTCCCTCGACCGAAGGACGATAACTTGAACGGCCTTTTAGTGTAACTTGAATGCCTATGTAGAGATAATTCTATCTATGCAGAGAGAAGAATTTGACCTATACTCCAAGAATTTGCGTGTTTCGAAGAAAGATTTCTCTTGTATTGTAAGGTTGGTCACTTATCTGCTTTACAACGTGGAAATAGGCAAGCAAAATGGACTTTAGGGTAATATCAATCGAGAATATCTGCTGCCCCGATATAGGAAAAAGATGAAAGTAAAAAACACATTTAGAGCCTCTAGTAGATATTCCCAAAATTAATCAGAAAGTACTACTAGAGGCTCTATTTATTATGAAAAGCTATCTATGGGAGAAGTTTAGAATTGCTTAGAGAATGTAATGCCACGTCGCTGCATGTCGTTGAGAACAGGTTTGAGGCGTTTTAGGAAGTCGTCCCAAGAACGTTTATTAGCAGGAGACCATCCTACTTCGGAAAGGGCTAGAGCGCGGGGATAAGCTTGGTAATAGATGCGCTCGGGCGAATTGATACATTCGCTCCATAACGTGCCTGCAACGCCGAAAAGATTGTTCTTCTCGAAGTCTTTGTCCATGCCCCAGGATGGATCAAGTTCATAGCTCTGCTTAAGGGAAATAACAGGCATGCCCCAATTGATTTCTGGCATATCGCCAGCTGCCATGGGATAGTCTAAGTAGCAATGTTCGCCAGGACATAGCATGATTTTTGCATTGTTGGCCACGGCTGCTTCAAGGGCTTGCTTTGTTAATCCGTGGCGCCACGAGAAGGTGACGCAGCCAGACTGTATCTTCTTAAAGTCCGTTTCATACCAGAACATGGGCGTTTTCCCATATTTTGTGCGTAGTGTATCAATCATGCGGTCGAAGAGGTACTGCTGTAAGCGCCAATTTTCGGAGCGATCGGTAGTTGTGATTCCGAGGCGCTTCTTGAGTGCTTTACAGTTGTCGCAGTTGGTCCAACAGTCAAGGGCTGGATGGCCAGCTTCGTCGCCTCCCAAATGGATGTAGGGAGAAGGGAAGATGTCGGCAAGTTCACGAAATACGTTTCCAAGAAACTCATAGGTGAACTCGCTACCAGGGCAGAGCAGGTTGTCCGACACGCCACAGGTTGTACGGATGGGAACCTGTTTTTCGCCGCATGTAAGCTTGGGGAATACGTGGATGGCAGCCACTTCATGACCAGGCATCTCTATTTCGGGCACCACTTGCACATGATACTGAGCTGCATAGGCCACCAATTCACGCATTTGGCTCTGTGTATAATACCCTGAAATGGGCACTAGCATATCGTCCATACCTACGCGAGATGAAGCCTTTTGGGTCAGTTCGGGATATTTTTTTATCTCAATGCGCCATGCTTGGTCGTCTGTAAGGTGGAGATGAACCGTGTTGTACTTATAGCGTGCCATTTCGGGAATGAACGCTTTCAGTTCATCGAAGGGGATAAATGTGCGGCAAGGGTCGAGCATGAGTTCGCGAATGTGAGTGCGTGGAGCATCTTCTATGCGAAGTTGGGGAATTGCCTCGCAACAGGTGGAGGAACCATCGCCGCGCAATAGTTGGTCGAAGGTCATGAGGCCATAGAACACGCCCGCGGCTGTTTTACCGTGAATATCCACTCCCTTAGCAGAGACTTTGAGCACGTATGCCTCGTTATCAGAGAGTGTTGGGTCTAGTCCGAGAGTGAGTGTAGCATGGCCTGCTAGTTTTGGGTTCTTTAGTTTTGGAATGCGAGCACGCAGCACACGCTCAGCCTGTGTGCATTCATTTGCCAATCCTTCAGCGGCCAATACTTCCCAGTGGCGCTCAGTTGTCAGCGAGGCTCCCTCTAAAGTCTGAATCTTTGCGGGCAGAGGAACAATGGCCTCTAGCGGGTTGCAAAGTTTATTTTCGTTGTCGGGAGTGGAGAAAAAGATACTCCATCCAGCAGCTTTGCGGTATTTTAGTTCAGATCCTTTGGGTACGATGAGTTTTACTCGCTTACGGTCAATCCCGTCGAATGTGGAGGGGGAAGCCACGGGTGGTACGGAAGAATTAACGCGTACTGTGCGAAGCCCTGTAAGGCGAGCAAAGGCAAATTCTCCTAGCGTAGGTGTGCCGTTAATGGTGATTTCTTTCAGTGCGGAGCATGAGGAGAAAGCTGCGTCGCCCACTCTCGTGAGCGATGGGGGTAGGGTAATCTGAGAAAGGCGTGTGCAGGCAAAGAATGCTTGCGATCCGATGGACTTCAGATTGTCGGGTAGTAGAATTTTCTCTAGTGCGTGGCGTGAGTGGAAAGCATTGTTGGGAATCACTTCGCAGTCGGCACCGCTGAGGTCGGCCGAATGGAGTTGATAGCAGAGGTCTCGCATTTGGCGGAAATCGGAGTTTCCCGTAGTGGAAAGTTTTCCTGTAAGGCGAATGTTTGTGGCCGCTGCTTTCTGTTCGGGGTTTAGTTCGCTCATGCGGCTCACCGTCTGAGCGGAGAGTGAGAGCGAAAGCATACTTGCGAGTAATGGAAGCAGTATTTTCATTGTTAAAATGGGGAATAGAGTGAGGATAGATAACTTCTAGGAAACGTGTTTCACGGCTTATGCATATAGCAAAATAGCATGTGGGGTAGGAGAAGTGAGTTTAAAATTTCACCAATCGACTGCCATCTTCTTGCTCTACGATATCTACGCGTATGGCGTCGCCAGGTAGCAAATCTTCGATGAGTTCAGGCCATTCGATGAAGCACACAGCGCCCGAGTAGAAATAATCCTCATACCCCATGTCATACACCTCTTCAAGTTTCTTGATACGATAGAAGTCGAAGTGATAAATGAGTTCGCCCGTGGTGTCGGCTCGATATTCGTTGACGATGCTAAAGGTAGGTGAGTTTACCACGTCGGTCACACCAAGTGCTTCGCATACAGCTTTGATGAAAGTGGTTTTACCAGCGCCCATCTTGCCGTAGAAGGCAAACACGGTGTTTTGATCCATGGCACGCACAAACTCTTGGGCGGCCTCGGGCATATTTTCCAGATTTTGGATAGTGATTTCCATGATGAAATAAAGTGTTTAAACGAGTGGGTAGGAAGCATTCCTTCCTTCCATTGCGTGGGTTTTACTTAATGTTCGATGCCGAGCAAATGCAGCAATTCTTCTACGCTTTGTTCAAGCGAAAGACGTGACGTATCGAGGCTTAGTGCGGGGTGTTTGGGTGCTTCGAAAGGTGCCGATATGCCAGTAAAATTTTTCACTTCGCCGCGGCGAGCACGGGCATAGAGACCTTTTACATCGCGTCGTTCACACTCCTCGAGCGGTGTGGATATATAGATCTCTTTAAAGTCGTCGGGCCCAATGATGCTCTGAGCTAGTTGGCGAAGTTCTTCTGTGGGGCTCACGAAAGCAGCGATAGTGATGATACCTGTGTCGACGAAGAGTTTGGCCACCTCGGCCACTCTGCGAATATTCTCTCGTCGGTCGTCGGCCGAGAAACCTAGATTGGCATTGATGCCTGTACGGATGTTGTCGCCGTCGAGTATGCGGCAGAGTAGTCCACGCTTATGCAGTTCACGTTCAAGGGCAATGGCTACGGTGCTTTTTCCGCTACCGCTTAGTCCTGTAAACCATAGCATTACACCTCGCTGATGGAGTAGCTGCTCCTTGTCTTGGCGCGAGAGCATGCGGTCGAAGATGGGATAGATATTATCTTGCATAGGGAAGGCGGCGCGAACGCCGCAGTTTATAAGTTTTTCGGTGCTTTGCACCTCTGTTAAAATTCATGGCTATTTCCAGCGCATACGCTTCACGATGAGTCGTCCTCGCTTCACGATTTTTATGCCCGAGAGCGCGTGGCGAAGGCGGTCGTCGAGGATAATGAGCATTACGGCTAGGAGAATCAGCACAATGCCCACTGATAAGCGTAGTGTGAGCATCTCGTCAAAAATCCATGCTCCTAACACGATGGCTGTGACAGGTTCGAGCGCTCCCATGATAGCAGTGGGTGTAGAGCCAATGCAATGTATGGCCATGGCCATAAACACGAGCGATACCACCGTGGGCACGAGTCCGAGTGCTAAGGCAACTCCCCATTGCTCGGGCGTGTGGAGCATTTGCAGTTGCCCCGTGGGTGTGAGCAGGGCATAGAGCACGATGCATATTAGGCAACTCAGCATCGCATAAAAAGTGAGTTTAATGCTCGACATTACGATGCCGCTCTTGTTAACAATAATGATATAAATGGCGTAGGCCAAGGCCGAAATCATAATGAAGACGATACCCACTGTATCAATCGGTCGGCCGTTATCGCCTTGATAAAGCAGTGCAATGCCTCCTAAGGTCATTAGTATGGCGGCTATCGATGGCCATTTGAGCCTCTCCTTGAAAAGCACGGCCATGAGCAAGGCTGTGAATACGGGGTAGGCAAAAACTAATGTGGCTGCCACTCCTGCACTCATATAGTAAAAACTAAGAAAATACGTGATAGACGAGATGGCAAACATTATTCCGAGTACTGCGAGCACTCCCGCTTCTTTACGTGTCAGTGCAAAGCTCTTGCGCTGGGCGAGCATGAGTATTCCGAGGATGATGGTGCCGAAGAAGAATCGGTAGAGCAGCACGGAGTTAGAGTTGTAACCGTCGCGATAGAGCAACTTGGCGCATAGTGGATTGAGGCCATAGCTCACGGCGGCGATGCAACCATAAATGCCGCCCTTTATCTGATTGTTGAGCATAAATAGGATCTCTTGTGCGATGGGTAATCGCTATTCGCCTACAAAAATACGGCTAAAATGCCGCTTTTCTTGATTTATTGGTAAAAAAGTGATGAAAATGTTTGGTGGTTTCTCGGAAAGCATGTACTTTTGCACTCGCAATTCGGGGTGTAGCTCAGCCCGGTTAGAGTACGCGTCTGGGGGGCGTGTGGTCGCTGGTTCGAATCCAGTCACCCCGACTGAATTGTAGTGGGCGGCAAATCGCAGTAGCGGTTTGCCGCCTTTCCTATGTATATATATGTATATGGGCATGGCTTTTCAGCCGAGCCGCACTCTATCTCTTAAAAGGAAGTCCTATTCAGTCTATGTGACTGATTTACTGTAAAAAAGCGCTTTCAAGCGCATATCAATCACCTGTCAGAATAAGATACCTAATATTTATCAGAATGAATAGAACCATCCTAAAGTCTGTACAGATATGATACGCAAAGTTACTTTTGACGATGCTGCGGCCATCACGCGCATCTACAATCCTTTCGTGACCGACACCACCGTAACCTTCGAGACTGTCCCCGTCAGCGTAGACGAAATGCGCCGTCGCATCGCGGAAATCTCCGCTCAATATCCCTATTACGTATGGCAGGACGAAGCAGGAGAGGTGACGGGTTACTGCTACGTGCATGCTTGGAAGCCGCGTGCGGCCTATGCCTATACCTACGAAGTGACCATCTATCTCGCTCCAGAGGCGCAAGGGCAAGGCATTGGTAGGCAGATGATTTCACTGCTTATCGACGAAAGCCGTCTGCTCGGAGCGCAAGCCCTCATAGCCTGCATCACAGAAGGCAATGAACATAGCATTCGGCTTCATCGTTCAATGGGCTTCGAGCAAGTGTCACACTTCCGTAAGGTTGGGCGCAAGTTCGGACAGGTGCTTGATGTGGTAGACCTGGAATTGGTATTGTAGGTAATACGCTTTCACAATCCTATCGTCTGCAGAATTGTGTCAAAGATTCCATCCTATCTTTGTCTATGCAGAGAGTGTTAGCTTATGAATAGAAAGTATTAGTTCTTGATATTCTTTTGCAACACTTTGTTTCTTCTTTCCGACTATATTCAAGAAAAAAACGTAACTTTGCGTCGAATATCTTTTTAAATATATAAAAATCTTCCAAAATGAAGAAAATACGTGCCGCAGTAGTGGGCTATGGTAATATTGGCCACTACACCCTGCAAGCCCTCGAGGCCGCTCCCGACTTTGAAGTCGCCGGAATTGTGCGCCGCAAAGGTGCTGAAAACTGCCCTGAAGAAATTAAAAAATATAGCGTGGTGAAGGATATCCGCGAACTTAAAGACGTAGATGTAGCCGTGCTTGCCACTCCCACCCGAAGCGTAGAAACTTATGCAAAGGACATTCTGAGCCTTGGTATTAACACCGTAGATAGTTTTGATATTCATACTCAGATTGTTGATCTTCGCCGTAGCCTCGATGTTGTAGCCAAGGAACACGGAGCTGTGAGCATCATCTCAGCAGGTTGGGATCCAGGATCGGATTCTGTAGTGCGTACGCTACTTCAGGCCATCGCTCCCAAGGGTATCACTTATACCAACTTTGGTCCGGGTATGTCGATGGGGCATACCGTAGCTGTGAAAGCTATTGATGGGGTGAAGAAGGCGCTCTCAATGACTATCCCTACAGGTCAAGGCATCCATCGTCGTATGGTATACATCGAAATAGAAGAGGGCTACGAATTCGAGAAAGTGGCTGCTGCCATCAAGGCAGATCCTTACTTCGCTTCTGACGAAACCCACGTGACGCTTGTACCCTCGGTCGATGATGTTATTGATATGGGACATGGTGTACACCTCACGCGCAAGGGGGTGAGCGGTGTGACGCAGAATCAGCTTTTCGACTTCAATATGAAAATTAATAATCCCGCCCTCACGGGACAGGTACTCGTATGTGTGGCTCGCGCCGCCATGAAGCAGCAAGCGGGTTGTTATACCATGATTGAAGTGCCCGTGATTGACCTCCTCCCTGGTAGTCGCGAGGATAATATCCGTCATCTAGTTTAAAGCCAATCTTTCGCTTTAAGGACGTAACTCAGTGTTCCCCATCGGAGTGTATACTCTGGTGGGGATTTTTGGTAATGCCCTAAATCCATTCCTAAACCCATAATGAGGAGAAGCTTTGCCGCGCTATATTCGCTGTTTTCATCTAGTTGCTCTGTTGGGTTATAAAAAACGCTGCCGTTTCTTTAGCTAGAAATGACAGCGTGGAGAATATGCGTGAAGTCTCTATCAGAGTGCTTTGTCGTAAACGGGAGGGGTGGTTACGCCATGCTTCTCAAAAGTAGCGGCAATGAATGCCTGCTGCTCGGCGTTGATGGGTTTTTCACCATTCTTGAGGTGATAGTAAAGTCCCTTGCCAAAGTGGGCCATAAGGTCCTCCTTAATGGCAGATGCTACGGAGGTGTTAACTTCATCGTAAATATTGGACATGCCTTGTACCATGCCCTCATGGGTGCTGTTAGTATTGTGTGTACTCATTATGGTTTAGTTTGTAATATGCAGAATTTATATGCGAAATTACTAAAAACTTTTTACTATGCGATGAATTGTGTCTTTTTTTTCGTCCCCACGAGTTCATCGTGTTTGTGCTGTGTGGAACTTTTTAATAAGGAAACTAGGCGAAAGTCGCAGATAGATGCCAGCCGAGAAATTCCCCTTTGTTTGTCCCGATCGCCACGAAAGAGGGTTGGCCTGTATGATGTTGTCTTCGTTGTGGAGCATATAGTCGAGTGCCACGCCCCAGGAAAAACCGCGAGCTAGTGGTTGCGCATATTCTCCGTGAAAGAGAAAGGCGCGTGGGTTGGTCAGGGTGGTGGCAGCCGTCGATGTGCTCATTGAACTAAAGAGGGTGGAGCCGTATATGGGAATGAATTTGTGGCTTTGCCACCATGCTGCTGATAGACCGAAGTGCCACAAGTGAGCACCCACTTGGGCAAGCAGACCATAGCCTTTGTTGAAAGGAAGCACGTTGCCACTTTGCTGACTGAAGTAAGTGGCTGTAAGGTCGGCCGAGAGTGTGACGGGAACATGGCGCGTTGGCAGCGGAATGTCTACTCCTGCTCCCGCGGCAGCATTGAGCCACGTCTTAATGCTTCGATCGGAGGCTTCCGTGTTAATTTCACCACCCGTGTGCTTCATCACGATTTGTAAGGGCAAGTGCCACTTTGCACGAGCCGTACGACGCGAGGGAAGAAAACGGGTGGAAAGACCAAAGGCAAAGCGCTCTTGTCCATGGTCGTTTTGAAAGATGAAGTCTTGCCAGTCTATCCATGCATCAAACTTCATCCACTGTGGATGCCACAGAATTTGTACGCCCGTCTCGGGGTCGGAGGTGAGATTCATTTCGTCGTTGTAGAGCGGAGTGCAAAGTTCGTGAGCTGTCTTGCCATAGAGTGTGCCTAGCACGATGTTGGCCTGCGGGGTGAGCTGTAAATTGGCTCGAAAGATGGGCACACAATGGAAGGCCTTGCTCGTGCGCTGCGCTTCAATGGTCTCGAGGCTTGAGTAGTTGGCATTTGGGTAACGATTGGCGCCCCAAAAATGGAGCATAAAGGCTCCCACCTCCACACGAAGGTTGCGTAGGGCTTGATAGCTTACGGTAGGGGATAACCACATGCCTGGCAAAGTGTAGCCTTTCAGAAGTTCTTTTGAATTGTATTCGTTGTCGCGGAAGAAAGTAAGTGCATCTACCGTAAAACGTAGCTCATATTTCTGCTTAGGATCTACTTGGGCTGAATCAGCGCAGTAGACATAGCGATCGAGCTGAGCATAAGTCTTGGGGACCCATGTCAGAAGAAGACAGAAAAAGAGAATGTGACGCAAAGATTTCGACATAAAGCCTAGGTTGCTAAATATATTTGGCATGGCAAAATTAGGAAAAATCCAAGCATAGAGAAAGTATTCTGTGTGAAGATTTCGGAAAACGAAGATAACCCTTTCCCGATTTCCTTAGTCAAGCATTGTATGTAACAGGTCTTCGCCGCGCTTGATGTCATACTTTTTTGAAAAAAAGATAACGAAAAAATGCCAACTAAGCTTTGCAAGTTTCGCTACATCTTCGTAACTTTGCCACGTATTTACAGAAACCATGTTACAAATGGAGACGTTTTTCAAATCGCACGCCTATCTTATGGAACATTTCAATGCTCCCGTGCGGCGCTCATTGATGGATACCATTGATTGGAGTTATCGCATGATAGGCATAAAAGGACCGCGCGGTGTGGGACGCACTTCCTTCCTGTTGCAGTACGCCAAGGAAAACTTTGACGTGCGCCTTCGTCAGTGCCTGTACATCAATCTCAACAGTTTTTATTTTCAAGCTCATGGTATCGTCGACTTTGCTGGGCGCTTCATGGCCGAGGGCGGACAAGTGTTGCTCATCGATCAAGCTTTCAAACTGCCCGATTGGCGCGAACAACTCTGTGAGTGTTATCATAAGTATCCCTACCTTCGTATCGTATATACCACCACTTCTGTCAACACAGGAGAGGGGGAGGACGACACGGAACTCTCGTCGATAAGTCGCACTTACGTGCTTCATGGTTTTTCTTTCCGCGAATACATTAATCTCGAAACTCATCAGGAGTTTGAAGCCTACACTTTCGATCAGCTCCTTGCAGATCACGAACAGATACTAAAAACTATTCTGCCCAAAGTACATCCTTGGCACTATTTCCAGGATTATTTGCAGCATGGTTACTATCCATTCTTCCTTGAGAATCATAACTTCACAGAAGCACTGCTCAAGGCCATGAATAATATGATAGAAGTAGACCTCCTGCTCAACAAGCAGATAGAACTGAAGTATCTCTCGCGCATCAAGAAACTGCTCTATCTCCTAGCTATTGGCGACCCTTCTGCGCCTAATGTAAGCAAACTCGCACAGGAAATAGGCACCTCGCGAGCCACTGTGATGAACTATCTGAAATATCTTGAAGAGACGCGACTAATCAACATGGTGCACCATCCAGGCGAGACCTTTCCCAAGAAGCCCGCTGCCATCTATCTGCACGATGCAAACCTCATGTATGCGCTCTATGACAATAGCATGTCGGAACAGAACATCATGGAAACTTACTTTGTCAACTGCTTATGGCGTCATCATACGGTGAACAAAGGAAAGCGGCTCGGTATGTTCCGCATCAATAATACCACCAATATCTGTGTGTGTGACAAGGCTCGCCGCGTACGCACCGCTGCCGATACCATCTACGTGAAATACAACACCGACGTTGGTCGCGACAACGAAATTCCTCTCTGGCTCTTCGGATTCCTTTACTAAAAAGGCATGAAAGGCAAAATGCGGCAAATATTGAACGTGAAAAGCCGTTAGTGCATTCTATATAGCAAGCAAAGATTCCGAACCGACACAACAATAAGGAAAGAACACATAACAATAACTCTATTTAATATGAGAAGGCAAATTGCGAACCAACCATTCCTCGTGTATGGCTGTTCGTAATTTTGCTTTCGCAAACTTACAATCATGGCAAACAAGAAGTTTATTACTTGTGACGGTAACCAAGCAGCTGCGCACATTGCGTATATGTTCTCTGAGGTTGCTGCCATCTACCCAATCACTCCGTCATCACCCATGGCAGAGCACGTAGACGAATGGTCTGCACAGGGTCGCATCAACCTCTTCGGCGATACCGTTAAGGTACAGGAAATGCAGAGCGAAGGCGGTGCTGCAGGTGCTGTACACGGCTCACTTCAGTCTGGCGCTCTTACCACCACCTTTACTGCATCTCAGGGACTCCTCCTGATGATCCCTAATATGTACAAGATCGCTGGTGAATTGCTCCCCTGCGTGTTCCACGTATCAGCTCGTACACTCGCTACTCACTCACTCTGTATCTTCGGCGACCACTCCGACGTGATGGCTTGCCGTCAGACAGGCTTCGCCATGCTCTGCGAAGGCTCTGTACAGGAAGTGATGGACCTCTCGGCTGTAGCACACCTCGCTGCACTCGATACACGCGTACCTTTCATCAACTTCTTCGATGGTTTCCGCACATCACACGAATATCAGAAGATTGAAGTAATTGATCAGGAAGAGATTCGTCCTCTCGTACCTATGGACAAGGTGGCAGAGTTCCGCAGCCGTGCACTTACACCCGAGCATCCTGTAGCTCGCGGTATGGCAGAAAACCCCGAAACATTCTTTGCTCATCGCGAAGTATGCAATCCCTACTACGATTCAGTACCCGCAGCCGTAGAGAAGTATATGGCTGAAATCAGCAAGATTACGGGTCGTGAATACAAACTTTTCAGCTACTATGGCGCTGAGGATGCAGAACGCGTAATTATCTGTATGGGCTCTGTAACCGAAGCTGCTCGTGAAGCTATCGATTACCTCAATGCTAAGGGCGAGAAGGTAGGTATGGTCAGCGTACACCTCTACCGTCCGTTCTCTGTAAAGCATCTCCTCGCTGCAGTGCCTAAGACTTGCAAGAAAATTGCTGTACTCGACCGTACGAAGGAACCCGGTGCAAATGGTGAACCTCTCTACCTTGATGTGAAGGATGCATTCTACGACGTAGAAGATCGTCCTCTCATCATCGGTGGTCGTTATGGTCTCGGTTCATGCGACACTACGCCGACCATGATCATCTCGGTATACGACAACCTTGCTCTGCCCGAACCCAAGAATCATTTTACTCTGGGTATCGTCGACGACGTGACCTTCCACTCACTCCCCTTGGAGAAGGAAATGGCTCTCGGTGGTGAAGGTATCTTCGAAGCCAAGTTCTATGGTCTTGGTGCTGATGGTACGGTAGGTGCTAACAAGAACTCTATCAAGATTATCGGTGACAACACCGATAAGTATTGCCAGGCATACTTCTCTTACGATTCTAAGAAGTCGGGTGGTTTCACCTGCTCTCACCTCCGCTTCGGTGATCACCCCATCCGTTCTACATACCAGATCAAGACTCCTAACTTCGTGGCTTGCCACGTACAGGCTTATCTGCATATGTACGACGTGCTCCGTGGTCTGCGCGACAACGGTACTTTCTTGTTGAACACCATTTGGGAAGGTGATGAGTTGGCTAAGAACTTGCCCAACAACGTAAAGCGCTACTTCGCTGAACACAACATCACCGTTTACTACATCAACGCTACTAAGATCGCTCAAGAGATTGGCCTTGGCAACCGTACCAACACCATTCTCCAGTCAGCCTTCTTCCGCATCACAGGTGTTATCCCTGTTGATTTGGCCGTAGAACAGATGAAGAAGTTCATCGTGAAGTCATACAGCAAGAAGGGTCAAGATATCGTTGATAAGAACTATCAGGCCGTTGACCGTGGTGGTGAATACAAGCAACTCGCTGTTGATCCTGCATGGGCTACACTCCCCGAGGACGAGAAGATTGTACGTGATGAACCCGCTTTCATCTCTGACATGGTACGTCCTATCAACGCACAGAATGGTGACCTCCTTCCCGTTAGCGCCTTCAAGGTATCAGAAGACGGTACTTGGCACCAAGGCACTGCCGCTTACGAGAAACGTGGCGTAGCTGCTTTCGTTCCTGTATGGCACAAGGAGAACTGTATCCAGTGTAACAAGTGTGACTTCGTATGTCCTCACGCTGCTATCCGTCCGTTCGTACTCACTGACGACGAACTCGCTGGCTTCAAGGGTGAGACAATCGAGATGAAGGCACCTGCTGCCATGAAGGGTATGCACTTCGTACAGCAAGTTGACGTAATGGACTGCCTCGGTTGCGGCAACTGTGTTGACGTATGTCCTGGTCTGAAGGGCAATAAGGCTCTAGAAATGGTTCCCCTTGAAGGTCAGGAAGCCGAAGCAGACAATTGGACATACTGCACTAAGAACGTTACTAGCAAGCAGCATTTGGTAGACGTTAAGCTTAATCCTAAGAATTCTCAGTTTGCTACTCCGCTCTTCGAGTTCTCTGGCGCATGTTCAGGTTGTGGCGAAACTCCGTATGTGAAGCTCGTAAGCCAATTGTTTGGTGATCGCCAGATGGTAGCCAATGCAACAGGTTGCTCTTCAATCTACTCTGGCTCAATTCCCTCAACTCCTTACACTACCAACGAGAAGGGTCAAGGTCCTGCTTGGGCTAACTCATTGTTCGAAGACTTCTGCGAGTTTGGTATGGGTATGATCCTTGCAAACAAGAAGATGCGTGCTCGTATCCAGAAGCTTCTTCAAGAAGTAATCGCTACGGATGAGGCTCCTGCCGAATACAAGGCAGCTGCTCAGGAATGGATCGATGGTCAGAACGACGCTGTAGCAAGCCGCGCAGCCGCTGAGAAGCTCGAACCTATGATTAAGGCTGGTGCTGAGAAGGGTTGCGAAACTTGCAAGCAACTTGCTGAACTGAGCCACTTCCTCACGAAGCGTAGCCAGTGGATCATCGGTGGTGACGGTGCTTCTTACGATATCGGCTACGGTGGTCTTGATCACGTACTCGCTAGTGGTGAAGACGTTAACATTCTCGTACTCGATACAGAGGTTTACTCTAACACTGGTGGTCAGGCTTCAAAGGCAACTCCTGTTGGTGCTATCGCTCAGTTCGCTGCAGCTGGTAAGCGCGTAACGAAGAAGGATCTCGGCTTGATGCAGACCACTTATGGCTACATCTACGTAGCTCAAGTAGCTATGGGTGCTGACCAAGCACAGTGCCTCAAGGCCATGAAGGAAGCAGAAGCTTACCACGGACCTTCGCTCATCATCGCTTACGCTCCTTGTATCAACCACGGTTTGAAGATCAAGGGTGGTATGGGTCGTAGCCAGGCTGAGGAAGCTCGTGCCGTAGCTTGCGGTTACTGGCACTTGTGGCGCTTCAACCCCGAACTCGCTGACCAAGGCAAGAACCCCTTCACACTCGACTCTAAGGAGCCGGATTGGGATAAGTTCCAAGATTACCTCGACCACGAAGTACGCTTCCTCTCTCTGAAGAAGGCTCTTCCCGAACAGGCTCAGGAACTTTATGATGAGACTAAGCACGCTGCTCAGCGTCGCTACGCTTCTTATGTTCGTAAGACAAAGGAGGATTGGTCTCTTCCCCAGGAATAGTTACATAGGTTAAACACCTATTCTCGCAAGGTAAATCGATTTTACCTATAAGTGAAAAAATCATTGCTTCGGCCTAGTTGTGTCGGGCATAATGTGTACGAGAAAGCGCATCCCATTGCTGTAAAAGCATCTTTGGGATGCGCTTTCTCGTGTTTTATATTGCGCAAAGATGATTGTTTTAGAGAAAAAAATTAATGGAGGCATCGTCTCCACGAGCCTCCATTAACCAACACAAAAACTAAACTAGACTTAACTAAACTATTTGATAGCGTTATCATCACGACAACTTAGATAGTGTAAATATAAGAATTAGAAATATAAAAAGCAATGTTTTGCAAAGAAAAGTTTGCAAAACATTGCTTTTTAACACTTGGTTATGTTGTGCAACACATTCACGTCAAATAAGTGCAGCGTGTGAAGTTACCGAGAGGGAGAGATTGGCTCTGTGAGGGTGGGAGTCTTGATATGAAAATGTGTGTAGCGCAGCAGTGGTTTATTTCTATCCTCTGTCAAGAATTTATTTATAAGCTTGCGATAGAAGTAGATTGTCAAGAATTACCATGGCTGCCATAGCCTCTACGATAGGCACAGCGCGGGGTAAAACGCAAGGGTCGTGACGACCACGCGCTTTGAGAATGGTGGAAGCACCATCGGTGGTCACGGTTTGTTGTTCGCGCAGTAATGTGGCTACGGGTTTAAATGCCACTCGGAAGAAAATGTCTTGCCCGTTACTCAATCCGCCTTGTATGCCGCCGCTATGGTTGGTCTTCGTGGTGATGGTCCCGTCGGGAGTAGGTTGGAAAATGTCGTTTTGTTCGCTACCACGCGCGGTTACGCCTGCAAATCCTTCACCATATTCAAATCCCTTCACAGCGTTGATTCCAAGCATGGCAGCGCCTAGTTGCGCATGAAGTTTGTCAAACACGGGTTCGCCTAATCCCACAGGACAACCCTGAATGACACCAGAGATGATGCCACCGATGGTGTCGCCCTCGTTCTTTACTTGTGTGATGAGTTCTGCCATTTCTTGGGCTTTCTGCGGATCGGGGCAGCGCACAGGGTTCTGTTCGATGAAGGAAAGATCGTAATCGTGATAAGAGCCTAAAAGTGCGATGTTGCCCACTTGAGAGGTGTAGGCTGTGATGCGGATATTTTTTTGTCGAAGCACCATTTTGGCAAATGCGCCGCCTACTACGCGAGCGATTGTTTCACGAGCAGAGGTGCGTCCGCCGCCGCGATGGTCGCGTATGCCATACTTTGATTGATAGGTGAAGTCAGCATGAGAGGGGCGGAACACATTGCGCATGTTGTCATAGTCAGAAGAGTGCTGATTCTCGTTGCGCACGAGAAAACCTATAGGGCAGCCAGTAGTTCGTCCTTCAAACACGCCAGAAAGTAGTTCCACGCGATCGCCTTCTTTGCGTGCTGTGGTCAATGCGCTCTGTCCAGGCTTACGTCGGTCGAGTTCACGTTGTAGGAAGTCCATGTCAACTTCGATGCCCGCAGGCATACCATCTATCACGCCTCCGATGCCAGGTCCATGACTTTCTCCAAAGGTAGTGAGTCGGAATAGTTGTCCAAAAGTGTTCACGATGGTGAGAGTTAGTAAGTGAATGGGGCGCACGGAGAAGTGTTTCCTCTGTGCGCCCTAGAGAGTAATTATTAGTTTTTGTGGCAGTTGCAGCCTTCGCTATGACCACCGCAACAACCTTCACCTTCGCCGTGTTCGTGACTGCAATTGCCATCGCAGTGGCCATCGCATTCACCACCACAACCGCTGCAGCCACCTTCGCCGCTCATCATCTGTATGAGACTCTTGAGCTCTTCATCGGTAGCATCGCGAAGGGTCACCACGTTGCCTTTGAAATGAAGGTCTTTGCCAGCGAGAGGATGGTTGAGGTCGATTTCTACGGTATTATCCTTTACATCGAGTACAAGGCCTTGGAAACGGTTTCCGTCAGCGTTCATGAGGGGAAGTACTGCGCCAGGGTAGACCATGTCTTTGTCAAACTTTCCGTTGACAGAGAAGGTTTCCTTGGGGAGTTCGAGTACGCGTTCTTCTTCGTAGGGGCCATAGGCTTCCTCTTGCTTGAGCACGAAGTCGAAAGCATCACCTTCGTTGAGTGCAAGCATTTTCTCCTCGAAGGTGTCGAGGGCTACGCCCATGCCCGAGATGAACTGGAAGGGATGTTCTGTGGGAGCTTTTTCTACGAGCTCGTGAATGCCTTTTTCGTTGTCGGTGTAGAGTTCGTATGCCACGGCGACATACTTGTGGGGAGTCTGTTCCATTATTTATTTGTGTGTTATGTTGGGATAGATATTTCTGTGTGGAATTCCTTTTAGCTTTAGGGGAGATGCTTGCTGGGTAGAAGCGGTAAGTACTTTCCCGTTGCGTAGATTTATGCAAGTTCGAGGTCGAGTTCTTTGCGCAGAAGTTCGAGGTCGGGGTGGCGTTTTATCATGTCCTTGAACTTTTCGAGGCGGCTGAACGGGCGCTTCGGAGCATTGTCGGGTACGATCTCAAAGATGAGTTTTATGTAGTCGTTGCGAAGTTGTGTGCGCAGGTAGTTGCATAGCGTTATCTGCACATTGTGCATATATTGTTCAACCATTTCATTCTCCACCATCACGTTGACTTGCCATGTCTGTGTGTCTACGTGGGGCTGCATGCCCTTCATTCGACCACAGAGGGCGCGTTGTTCGGGCGGGAGTTGTTGAGCAAAGCGAAACCAATAATAGGTGAGACGGTCGTCGTCGAATGGGTGGCAAAGCTTGTTGTCTTGTCTTGCCTTTGATTGTTGGTGGAGGGTAGTTTGTCGGCTATCTTCCTCGGCAGTATTTTGCTGGGGTGTAGTCTGTGGTGTGGCAGTGGATATGCCGGTAATGACAGACCGGATAGAGATCGTGTTGAGGCTATGCGTAGTGCGCTGCATTTTCTTTTCCGAATTGGCCAGAAGGTCTTCCAATCCGTTGAGACGCGTTGCTCCCTCGGTAGCGGTACTAGCCGCAGTGGTGGCTAGTGCCGAAGGATGTGTATGAATGGTAGGTTGCTGAGTCGATGTAGCTGCGGGAGCATGAGCCGTTTGTGGTTGAACGGTCGAGGCTGTGCGTTGTGCTGTGGAGCGTGTGGCGGGGCTCACCGTGCCTTGCAGGTGAGCGAAGATGGGGTGAAGTGTTCGTATAGGGCGACGCCCACAGCCCGTGTCGTCATCGCCTGTGGCCGCCTGTGCCACCTCAATAAGCGTGAGCTCTACGAGTAAACGCTTATTGCGTGCCCCAGCGTAGTGCATGTCGCAATCGTTGCAAAGCTTTAGAGCGCGATAGAGTAAGGCAGGTTTGCAGCGCATGGCTTGTTCGTGGTAGCGTTGGCGCACTTGGTCGCTCACGTCGAGTAAGGGTAGCGTCTGCTCGTCGCGACTCATAAGCAGGTTGCGGAAATGCGAGGCCAAGCCACCGATGAAATAGTTACCTTCAAAACCTTTGCACAGCACGTTGTTGAGTCGTGTCATCGCTGTGGGAATATCGCCCTTGACGAGTGCATCGGTCATGACGAAGTATTCATCATAGTCGAGCACGTTGAGGTCTTCAATTACCTTATCGTACGTGATGTTTCCTTCGCAGAAACTTGCCACTTGGTCGAATATTGATAGAGCATCGCGCATACCTCCGTCGGCCTTTTCTGCAATGACGTGAAGAGCCTCTTTTTCGTAAGAGATGCCCTCTTTATCAGCCACGTGCATTAGGTGATTAATGGTATCGGCCACGGTGATGCGCGAGAAATCGTAGATTTGGCAGCGACTTAGGATAGTAGGCAGAATACTCTGCTTTTCCGTGGTAGCTAGAATAAAGATGGCGTGTGCGGGCGGCTCTTCGAGTGTCTTGAGAAAAGCATTGAAGGCTGCTTGCGATAGCATGTGCACCTCATCGATAATGAACACTTTGTAGCGTCCCACCTGAGGCGGTATCTGCACCTGCTCAATAAGTTCACGAATGTCGTTGACGGAGTTGTTCGAGGCCGCATCAAGTTCGTGAATGTTGTATGAGCGCTGCTCGTTGAAGGCTTTGCAACTTTCGCATTCGTTGCAAGCCTCTCCTTCAGCGGTGGGTGATAGGCAGTTGATGGTCTTGGCAAAGATGCGTGCGCAAGTGGTCTTTCCCACGCCTCGCGGACCGCAAAACAAGTAGGCATGAGCCAACTTTCCTTGAGCAATTGCGTTTTTCAGTGTGGTGGTTAGGGCTTTCTGTCCCACCACACTATCGAAATTGGTGGGGCGATACTTTCGGGCAGATACGATATAGTTGTTCATTGTGCAGAATGTCTGTGGCTAGTTGTAGGCACAAAGGTAATGTTTTTTTTTGATAAAGAAAGGCAAGTCAACGCTGTTCTTCGTGGAACTCTTGGTAAGAGGGTTGATAAGAGCCGGCAGGTGGCTGCACTACTTACTACCGTAATGTGAGAAAGAAGCGAACGCAAAGGCTCTAACAATCGATCTGTCTGCTTGTCAAGTTATTTGCCAATCCCGTCTATGTGCAGCATTTTGCTCTTTTCTTGTAAGGAACTTCCCTTAACCGAAAATTTTACGTAATTTTGCTGCGCACACATATTGAAAAATACAAAGAATAAATTATCTAACAATTATCAATACAATTCACACACACATGAAAAAGACAATTCAACAACGCTGCTTGTGGCTCGTTGCTTTGCTGCTGATTGCTGCAAACACGGGTGTGCATGCAGCAGTCGATCTGACTAAGGACGGTGTGATTTATCGCATTGTGAGTGTTGCCACGGGAAAGGCCGTGGGCAATGGCAATGTGGCAACTCAAAACACGTTCTTGCAGATGGAGAACATTGACCAGACTGCCCAGGGGCAGGACTGGCAAGTGACGGCAGTAGATGCTAGCAAAGGCATCTATGCACTCTACAATCCCCACTATAAAATGGGTGTCGATATGGCACCTAGCGCTACTATAAAGTGGCGTTTGCTGCAGTGGGACGTGAATAGCAGCAATGAGAATCAGCAATTCCTCTTCAAAGCCGTAGAGGGTCAAGAGGATGTGTATCAGTTGCTATGCAATTCAGACAATAGCCGCGTGATGACTATGCGCTCAGATGGAAGCATCTATATGGACACCGATGCTTCGTCGGAAAACACGTATTTCCGATTCGTAGATACAGGCAGGACCATCACTGTGCCCATTGTCAACAATAGTTACCTCATCACGAGCAAAAACTATAATTTGGCATTGACCACTCGCGGCAATAATACCAAGGATGCCCGTCTTTATGGCGACACACCGAATAAGAAGGACCATTCGCAAGTGTGGCTCTATAACCCCGTCACCACTGGTAAGAATACGGCTAACGTGCTTTATAACACCGCGGCAGAGTTAGCACTCGATGCCGGACTTGATGGTAAAAAACTGCCTCTGCTTTGGACTGCCTCTGCATCGAATCCCAACCAACAAATCACGTTCGTAGCCGTAGATGGCCAAGATGATGTGTATCAACTTCAGTATACTAATAAAGAGGTGTACTACCTCGCTATGGACTCAAAGGGCAACACCTCGATGGTGACAGACCAGACGAGCGAAGCTACGTGGTTCACACTGACGAAAACGGCCAACGTGGTGCCAGTTAAGAACGATTGGGAAAACCAAGCCGTATTTGCTGTAAACAAAGAAGCTGGCCATGCTACTTATATGCCTTATAGCTCAACCACAGAACTTCGTGCCGATGCCGATCGCTATGCTAAGCCTTGGCTCGACCCCAAGAGTTCGGAAGTGATGAGCTTGAATGGTACGTGGAAAATTAATTTCGTGAAAGATCCTAGCCTGCGTCCAGGTGAGGAAAACTTCTATGGTAACGACGTGGACGTGTCTTCATGGGATGATATTGAAGTTCCTTCATGCGTAGAAATGAAGGGTTATGGCGATCCTTGGTATGTCAATGTAGATTATCCCTTTGCCGACAATCCTCCTAAGATTTCCATGAAGAAGGGACTCTACAATTCAGTTAGTTCTTTCCGTCGCAACTTTACCTTGCCCGAGGGATGGGATAGCAAGCGCGTGTTCCTCCATTTCGATGGTATCTATAGTGGTGCTTACGTGTGGGTTAACGGCCAGCAGGTGGGCTATACACAGGGAGCGAACAACGATGCAGAGTTCGATCTGACAAACTATGTGCACACGGGTGATAATAACTTGAGTGTTCAGGTGTTCCGCTTCACTGATGGCTCTTATCTTGAAGGTCAAGACGCTTGGCACATGAGCGGTATTCACCGCGATGTATACCTCTTTGCAACTCCTAACACCTATATTCGCGATCATTATATTACCTCTTCGCTCGATGCTAGCAACGGCTACAAGAGTGGCTCAATGAACGTGGCTGTGACGGTGACTCGCAAGTCGGAGACCGATGCCAATGCGAGCAAGGTGGTGCGTGTACGCTTGATCTCGCCTAATGGAAAGCAGGTGGCCGAAAATACCGCTACATTCAACTTTGCGGATGGAGAAACAGGTGACAAAACGCAGGATGTGAAGTTTGAAGGTCTTGCCAATTTGCAGCTTTGGAATGCTGAAACGCCCAACCTCTATACCGTGGAACTTGCACAGTTCGACGCAAAGGGTAACGAAGAAGAAGCCTTCGCTACAAAGTATGGTTTCCGTCACGTAGAGATTCCTAGCGACGATCATCGTGTATATATCAACGGCAAACAAGTATACTTCAAGGGAGTAGATACCCAGGATACCCATCCCTTGCATGGCCGCTCTATCGATGTAGAGACTATGATCAAGGACATCACGCTGATGAAGCAAGCCAATGTGAACACTGTGCGTACTAGCCACTATCCACGTCAGGCCAAGATGAACGCTATGTTCGACTACTACGGCATCTACGTGATGGATGAGGCCGACCTCGAATGCCACAAGAACTGGACAGATAACAATGCAGGCAATTATTCTAGGGGTATTTCAGCCGATGAATCATGGAAGCCTGCATACATCGATCGCGGCACACGTATGGTACTTCGCGACCGCAACTTCCCCTCTGTAATTTTCTGGAGCCTTGGCAACGAAAGTGGCTATGGAAGCAATCTAGACGCTGAGTTCGCAGCTATTCGAGCACTCGATCCCCGCATTATTCACTATGAAGGTGCTACTAATGCTGGCAATGCTACGGCAACGGAAATCTGGAGTCAGATGTATCCCTCCATTGAGGGTAGCTCTAAGCCGATGAAGTCGGAAGCTAACGGCAATTGGGCAAAGCAGCCCTACTTCATGTGTGAGTATGAACATGCAATGGGCAACTCGCTTGGTTCGTTGCAGGATTACTGGGACGTGATGGAAAGTAGTAAATATGGTATTGGCGGATGCATCTGGGATTGGGTAGATCAATCTATCTATTCTCCTGCAGATATTAAAAGTGGAAACCTTACGCAGAATGGCTTCAACAAATACGTGACAGGTTACGACTATCCTCAAGCTCCTCATCAGGGCAACTTCCTCAATAATGGTGTAATCGGCGCAGATCGTGCCTGGAGCGCTAAGCTCGACGAAGTGAAGAAAGTCTATCAATATGTGAAGTTTACTGGATACAGTAAGTCGGCAGGTACAGTGAAGGTGAAGAATGCGTACGACTTCATTACTCTCAAGGGATACACTCTTAAGGCTGTCGTGCTCGAAAAGGGTAAGCAAGTGGCTGAAGGCAGTGTGGCTCTCAGTGCTATTGAGCCCGGACAAGTGGCCAATGTGAAGATTCCCGTAAACTATGACTTTGCGAAGACTACAACAGGTGACGACGTGCTGCTTAATCTCGAAGTAACAAGAGACGCTGCAACATCATACGCTGAGGCGGGTTATCCTGTAGCTATTGCACAGTATCAAGTGGCCGATCGTGCTGCTTTGCCCAACGTGACTCTGCCGGCTGAGAGCACTGATCTGAAATTAGTGAAGGGTCTGATGTACAACTCCGTTTCGAACGATAAGGTGCAGATGAACTTCTCTGACGATGGTTCGCTTGAAGACTGGAAGGTAGATGGCGTATCGATAATCAAGAGTAATAAGGGACCGGAATATGAAAACTATCGTTGGATTGAGAACGATGCTCCTTACAATGGTGATCCAGGTTACGACCAAAGCAATGGCATCAAATCGAAGAAGGCTACCTTTGACTTAGCCGCCGATAAGAAATCGGCTACCGTGACCGTAGAAGGTGTAGGCTCTTGGTCGAACTATAAGTTTGTATATACTATCTATGCCGATGGTACCACCGACCTTAATGCTACATATACACCGCAGAATACCAATACATCGTACGATAAGGCCATACGTCGCCTTGGTATGCAAATGGCATTCAATGGAGAATTTTCTAACGTAAGCTACTATGCACGTGGTCCGCTCGAAAATTATGTAGACCGTCAGGTTGGTTCTATTCTCGGACGTTACACCACTACCGTGGCCGACATGAATGAGTACTACCTCCGTCCGCAGTCAATGGGTAACCGTCAGGATCTTCGCGAATTGGTATTGACCAATGATGAAGGTACGGGCGTGAAAATCGAAACGGAAGGACAGGTGGCATTCTCAACTCTCTTCTGGACAGATCAAGAACTCAAAGCAAAGCTTCATAACTGGGAACTGAGCGTACCAACGACTGCTTCTTCTCGTAGCATTTATGCTCACTTTGACTATATGCAGCGCGGTCTGGGTTCGGGTAGCTGCGGACAATTGACAACTAGCAAGTACTTCGTGCCAACCTCAGGTTCGTATAGCTACAAACTCCGTTTTACTCCAGTGAAAAAGGATGTTACAGGTATAGCAACAGCTGAAACAACCGATGATTGGAAAGTGGCTCACGATAGTGAGCAGGTGACCATCTCTGGAAATATCGAAGCTGGTACGGTGGTGACACTTTATAATGTAGGCGGTCAGAGCATAGGTAGTGTTTCTGCTTCATCGGAAGTGCCCTCACTCACACTCTCTCTAAAGGGCCAGCCTCGTGGTACTTACCTTATAAAGATGGATGCTCCCCACGGACATCGTGTACATAAGATTCTGAAATAAGTTATTTTCCTTCCCTTTGGGGCTAATTCTTCCTAATTAGAAAAGTTTTCGCTCCCAATAGGGAAAAATATAAGAGAAGCGTATGCAGAGATTCAACCTCTAGCATACGCTTCTTTTAATATATATAAGTGTGTTGGACTTACAGAGAAAAGGGTAATTGATTTTTTTCGGGGTTGGTATGACAAGAAAAGTTACTTATCTGTCGTCCACGCCAGACTTCGTCAATGCGCCACCCAAAGCCATTCATAATTTTGACGTAACTCATAGAGTTTCAATACGCGCTATGTAATGACGTAGGAGAGTGATGAAGTCTGGAAATAGTTATAGATGAATCATACCAACAAGGCTCTCTATCGTCAGCGAAGTGTGGCTTATATGCCGTCGGATGCCCATTATACTTTTTCTAGATGAGCGCTTATGTTATCGTCCTTCGGTCGAGGAACGATAACATGAACGGCCTCTTCGCGTAACTTGAATGCCCATGTAGAGATACATTATTCAAGTTTTGCTTTTAACTTCAGCGAGTTTTTATCGCCATTATCGGCTGTGTCTCAGCAATTCAAGCAAGCTTGATTGCTTATCGTTCTGTTCCGAAATCATCGTATGTCCATCTTGAAATGAGGATTCTTTGCTCTACCGGACGGCAGCGGTAGCTCTACCGGACGGCAGTGGTAGCTCTACCGGACGGCAGCGGTAAAGCTACCGAACGGCAGCGGCAGAGCAAATGATGCTCATCCAGCGACGGTAATAGCTTCGTTCGCTGATGGTAAGATGAAGTGTTACGTATGAAATTGCTAAGGAATTTAAGTTTCGGATTTAGTATGAGCGGGCTGAATTATCGGCTGCGGCTCAGCAATTCAAGCAAGCTTGATTGCATTCGACTCGTACGATGATTCAGCCCGTCCATCCTAAATCTGAAAAGTTGAGTTTGTAATCCTACAAAGATAGTCATAATGCATGCCCTCGCGTACAATTTCAGCGTGCAGTCCGCATTTTTCGGCAGTCTGATGAAGCGTATCGAAATCCACATAGAGCCAATCAAATGGCTTCCCCTTGCATTCATTATATACCATCTGAAAATCTACCTCACCATAATAGTTGGATGCTTCGGGCGGATAAAACACGCCCTCTTCATCCTCAAAAATATAGCGAAGATCCGACGAGTCTGCCAAAATCTGTCCACCTTCTCTCAGTAATGCTTTGCAGCGATTCAATAAGCGAGTTAAGGCAGAAAGTTTTCCTGCGATGCCTAGCCCATTCATGAGCAAGAGGATGGTGTCGAACTGCTCATTCCATTCTGTATCGAAAATATCCTGACAACGTGCATCCAAGGCACCTCTCAATTGGCGCGCCTGTGTGGAAAGTCTTGAAATGTCAATGGAGGTAACTTTCAATCCGCGCTCTTGCAGTGCTAAAGTGTGGCATCCAGCGCCTGCACCAACATCGAGCACGCGTCCCTGGCAAAGGTCAAGTGCTAACCTTTCGAGTGGTGGCATCTCTAGCTCCGTGCGGAAAAGATTCTTTACGGACATCTCATCGTCATCGAACATCGTAGATTTGACAATCAAATCTCCAGCTTTACCCTTATGGGCAAAGTCCCAAATTGCTTGACCCATAGGGTCGCATTCTTTCTCTAATTCCATGCCACAAAAGTAATATATAAGCCGTCAAGACAGTCTTTTAAGTAAGAAAAAATATATTCTTTGAAAAAAAAACGTGGAAAAGTTTGGTGCGAAAGAAATAATGCCTAACTTTGCACCCGTTTCCAAGAGACATTAGTCTTGTACACGGCAAGATATTGTGTTTTGAAGAAATATGGGCAAATACCAGAGTGGCCAAATGGGGCAGACTGTAAATCTGCTGGCTTACGCC
>UQKO01000016.1 GCA_900541575.1 uncultured Prevotella sp. | reverse complement strand
GCGAGGAATCCAGCCCTAATTTATATCGGTCGAAAACTTTTAGCGGACAGCAATAATTTACAAAAGTTTTTCGTAATTTTGCACCCGAGTTTTAGCCGAGAGAGGAAAAGAGGACAGCTCGAACAATTTCTCCACTGAGGGCCGTGTTGCCCACCCCGTTCCTGCCGCCACTCATCCCCAAGAAGCTAAGGCCGCTATTATTCACTTTATTATTAACACATTAAATGGAGAATTTAAAAAACATTGCACCGCTTGCGGACTTCGATTGGAACGCATTTGAAAACGGTACCGTAGAATCAAACCAGAGCCACGACGAACAGGAGAAGGCTTACGACGCAACACTCGGCCGCGTAAACGAGAACGAGGTTGTTGAAGGTAAGGTAATCTCTATCGGCAAGCGCGAAGTAGTAGTAAACATCGGCTACAAGAGCGACGGTATCATCCCCGTGAACGAATTCCGTTACAATCCCGACTTGAAGGTAGGCGACACTGTAGAAGTGTACGTTGAAAATCAGGAAGACAAGCGTGGCCAGCTCGTGCTCTCACACAAGAAGGCTCGTGCAAGCAAGTCTTGGGAACGCGTTAACGCTGCTCTCGAGAATAAGGAAGTTATCAAGGGTTACATCAAGTGCCGTACTAAGGGCGGTATGATCGTTGACATCTTCGGCATCGAGGCATTCTTGCCCGGTTCACAGATCGACGTTAAGCCTATTCGCGACTACGATGTATTCGTTGGTAAAACTATGGAATTCCAAGTTGTTAAAATCAACCAGGAATACAAGAACGTTGTTGTATCACACAAGGCACTTATCGAGGCTGAACTTGAAGCACAGAAGCAGGAAATCATCTCTAAGCTTCAGAAGGGTCAGGTACTCGAAGGTACTGTTAAGAATATCACTTCTTACGGTGTATTCATCGACCTCGGCGGCGTAGATGGTCTCATCCACATCACCGACCTTTCATGGGGCCGCGTAAACGATCCCCACGAAATCGTACAGCTCGATCAAAAGCTTAACGTCGTTATCCTCGACTTCGACGAAGAGAAGAAGCGTATCGCTCTCGGTCTCAAGCAGCTCACTCCCCATCCTTGGGACGCTCTTGATCCCAACCTCAAGGTAGGCGATAAGGTAAAGGGTAAAGTAGTCGTTATGGCCGACTACGGTGCATTCGTAGAAATCGCTCCTGGTGTAGAAGGTCTCATCCACGTAAGCGAAATGAGTTGGAGCCAGCACTTGCGTTCAGCTCAAGACTTCCTCAAGGTAGGCGACGAAGTAGAAGCCGTTATCCTCACTCTCGACCGTCAAGATCGCAAGATGTCTCTCGGCATCAAGCAGCTCAAGGACGATCCTTGGAAGGACATCGAAGTTAAGTATCCCGTTGGTTCACGTCACCACGCTAAGGTTCGCAACTTCACCAACTTCGGTGTGTTCGTAGAACTTGAAGAAGGCGTAGATGGCCTCATCCACATCTCTGATCTCTCTTGGACTAAGAAGGTAAAGCACCCCTCTGAGTTCACTCAGATTGGCGCTGATATCGAGGTTGTTGTTCTCGAAATCGACAAAGACAATCGTCGTCTCTCTCTCGGTCACAAGCAGCTCGAAGAGAATCCTTGGGATGTATTCGAAACTACTTTCACCGAAGGTAGCATTCACGAGGGTACTATCGTAGAACTCATGGACAAGGGCGCAGTTGTTCAGCTCGAATACGGCGTTGAAGGCTTTGCTACTCCCAAGCACCTCGTTAAGGAAGATGGTTCTCACGCTAAGGAAGGTGAGAAACTCCCCTTCAAGGTGATCGAGTTCAACAAGGATAGCAAGCGTATCATCCTCTCACATAGCCGCACATTCGAAGATGCACAACGTGGTGGTGAAACAGCTGCAGCTCCTCGCAAGCCCCGTGCCAACAAGAGCAAGAACAGCGATATTCCCGCAATCCAGAATCAGGCCGCTACCACCTCACTCGGTGAGAACGATGCTCTCGCAGCACTCAAGGCAAAAATGGAGAAAGGTGAATAATCTCTGATTCACATCTCTAAGAAAATAACATCTAAAGAGGTTGAAGCTACATCAAAAAGGCTTCAGCCTCTTTTTCTTTTTCCAAAGCTATCTCGTATTGAGTGAGTAATTTCTTTCGATCAATCTATTATACATCATTTACCATTCACTCTGACAAATCATTCTTCCACACGCGCTACTCTATTTCCTCATATATTTTTGTAAATTTGTAACGAAATATAAAATCAAAACCACACTCTATATTCGTCTATTATATGGATAATATCTGTGCCATAGCAACCCCATCTGGTGGAGCCATCGGAATAGTACGCGTTTCCGGCCCCGATGCCATCACAATCACTTCTCAAATATTCAAGCCCATAGGAAAGACGGCATTTGAAGAAAAAGAAAATCATACCCTCACCTTTGGCAATATCATCGACACCACCACAAAAGAGATTGTCGATGAAGTGCTAGTGAGCCTCTTTCGGGCTCCCCATTCCTATACTGGCGAAAATAGTACAGAGATTTCATGTCATGGTTCAGAATACATTCTCAACCGCGTCATGCAATTGCTCATACAGCAAGGATGCCGCATAGCACGTCCTGGAGAATATACCGAACGCGCCTTCTTGAATGGAAAGATGGACCTCAGCCAAGCAGAAGCCGTGGCAGACCTTATAGCTTCCACGACAGAAGCCAATCACCACATCGCGATGCAACAAATGCGCGGTGGTTTTAGCAAAGAATTACGTCAATTACGTGACCAACTACTCCATATCACCTCCTTACTCGAATTGGAACTTGACTTTTCTGACCACGAAGAGTTAGAATTTGCATCACGTACAGAACTCCTTCAATTAGCGCATAAGATTCACACGCATATCGCATCATTATGCCAATCATTCCGATTAGGTAATGCACTCAAACGAGGAATACCCATAGCTATCGTTGGCGAGACAAATGCCGGAAAATCTACTCTTCTCAACGCTCTTGTAGGCGAAGAACGTGCTTTAGTAAGCAACATTCATGGCACTACCCGTGACACGATAGAAGAAGCAGTCAACGTAGGTGGCACATTAGTACGCTTTATAGATACTGCAGGCATTCGTGAAACCGACGATCAAGTAGAACGTATGGGCATAGACCGCACCTACGCCAAAATTGACGAGGCAGACGTAGTACTATGGCTCATCGACCTCACTGACTACAAGAATCAGTACACTACCCTATCCCACACCTTATTACCCGCAGTCCAAGGCAAACAATTAATAATACTTCTCAACAAGCAAGACCTTGTAGAATCCACCACCCTAGCACAAGCAGAAGGTTACATAAAGCAACAGACAGAAGCCTCGAATCAGCCTTTTACGCTACGAACTCTCTGCGCACAAAATCACGATGGACTAAAAGACCTGCAAACTTTGCTTGCCTCCACCCTGACCCAACTAAAGCAATTGCAAAACAAAGCTACAGGTACAATCATTAGTAACCTTCGTCATTACGAAGCTCTCTCATCAGCTCTCACCGCAATTGACCGTGTAATTGATGGCATGCAGCAAGGCCTATCAGGCGACTTCATCAGCCAAGATCTCCGCGAATGCATCTATCACCTCAGCGATATTGCTGGCGAGGTCACCACCGACGAAGTACTTGGCAATATTTTTAAGCACTTCTGCATCGGCAAGTGATTGCCAGTTACGAACACTCAACAAATCTCAGAGGTGTACGGCAAGCGCATCGGTGACCGATTGAAAGAGACAACCGAGATTGTCCCTTTCTTGAATGACTCATACAGAGGCTAAGAAACAATAATTGTTCATAAATGTCAAGCCAATGCTCAATGCGCACCTCACATAAGATGCACAAAGAGCACTGGCTTTTACTTTTCCAACGAGCTATCTCGATGCCGCTAAAACAACGATTTTAAAAATCGGTAAGCCTAATTACCGCTTTTTGAAAACCGTATTATGCTGCCACTCAAAAAGGGGGTCTTGTGCAAGCCAAGCATCCTCGGAGTTTCTCGGCTGATTGCCTTCGGGGAGCAAGCTCTGGCAGAATAGGGGTGTTTTATGTCAATTGTTGTAACATTGAAAACACTTTTTCTTTTTCACCACTCCCTTTGGTTGAAAGTCTTAACAAAGGAAGACCATAACATGAAAGTATATGATCTTTCATCAAATCACGTTGATGTTGCTTGGTTTGGTCGTTATGATATGAATATCCATCAGTCTCTATAGCAAGAACAGGCAGCTTAGTGACTCTATTGATTATCAAAAAGTCCAGATGAGTGCTATAGTTTGCAGCATATCTCAATTCTTCTTCGCTCATAAACGAAGTGTCTTTCACTACCTGCCGAAGTGGAACATGGCACAATACTTTAAGGACATTGAACCTACTGTCTGATGAAATAATTTCATTGAGCATAGCGTAAGTCAAATTTTCTGAAACATATTCAGATACTTGTGGATGATTTTCGATGAATGACATACGCTGCTTTGTGTATTGCTCATACAGACAGTCAAAAATGGAAGCTAACTTACTTTCTGTTATCGCACAATTGTTGTAAGCTATATAATCAAGCAAATCCATAATGTTGCCGTGTTTTTCCTGCTCATTGCCTGTCATCACAAGGCAAAATTTCTTCTTGGCTCTTGACACAGCCACGTTTAGCATGTTGGCATCATCAGCAAAGTCAGTAATCTGATTGTCCACTACACTCATGATGATAGCATCATTCTCGCGGCCTTGATATTTATGAATGGTACCAGCCTTAGTTCCAACCATCTGTCTGTTAAATGCATCCACCTGATTATTGTATGGAGAGATAATGCCAATACTGTCATAATCTTTCAGAGCTGGCATAACTTCTTCCTTAACTACATCAATCTCCCGCTGATTATAGTGATTGACGGCATGATTGCCTTTGACTGTCCTTATGGCAGTAAGGACATTTTCTTCACTTTTGTCCTCTGTCATGATGAGCAGGTTGCCGCCATAAAACTTCTGGTTACAGAAATTGATGATGCGAGGATGACAACGGTAATGTTCTCTCAGCAAAGTCTCAGGAACATCCTTTGTCACATCCAATACAGACTGTAAAAAACTATTTTTGGCACAATCATAACCTTCAGCAATATGATATTGCTTCATAACGGCATCGAGTTTCTGTCTGTCTTCATCTGTCACAACATTTGGGAGTTGCAGCACATCCCCAACAATAACAGCATTAGTTGCACAAGTCAGAGCCAAAGCACCTGTATCTATTGACACTTGTGAAGCCTCATCCATAATGATATAATCGTAAGGTTTGTCTGTAAACATACACGACCGGGCAGAAAATGTTGTACTCAGAACTACCGGATATTGCTGCATAAAATCATTTCCGCGCCTTCTCATATCTTTGGTGTCCGCAAAAGTCATGCGTTCATGCTTTGCATAGTAGGTACACAAAGTGGATTTGAACAGCGACATAGATATGCCCGTCAACGTTTCTGTCAATTCTTTTGCATCATACGAAGCCAGACTTTTTTCTATTAAGGCTGTCCTATGCTTTATTTCTTCAAGCCGATTTTGATAGTAAAGAGTTTGCAATTCCTTGATAAGCGGTGTGAGGTTATTCTTATCAAACAAACTCACGATATGCAGCCTATGCCTGCAAATCCATTTCATCCACCACCACTTTATCTTTTCCTTCCATTTTGAAAACCAATTAGTTGGTTCTGGCTTTTCCTCATTTGCATAAGCTTGAAATTCCAGCCATAGTGATATTATGCGCTTGGAACTTATATGATTTCGCCCAATCGCATTATTATCCAAGCGGTTGTCCATGCAGAAGTGTTTCCACTCCAGTTCAACAGCCTGTTGTTCCTGCAACAATACAGCACGCGCATTCTGCAAGTCATATACTTTGTCAAGCTGTTGCGAAGTTGCGTGCAGCCTTCGTCTGTTATTTATAGAATCTGACATTGGCATTCCCCATGTGCCACATTCTGCAGGGACAGATGGTTGATGTGCAATAAACGCCTCTTTGTTTTCTTTGCTTCCAAGAGGAGCGACAATAAATGAAGTGCCATACTTTTCCAACTTCTCCATTACATTGGTTGTTGCCGAGTTGTTGTTTGACACCACCAGTACGGTCTTCCCCTGACATACAATGTTGGCAATGATGTTCAATATAGTCTGTGTTTTGCCTGTTCCAGGAGGGCCTTGTATCACACTCATCTGATGTTCAAAAGCTGCGGCAACAGCTTTCTTTTGACTTGCATTACATCCAAAAGGATAGATCAAGTCGCCATGTGTCAAACATTTTGACTTGTGCGCTTTGGGGTTAAGGTAGCAAGCTGCTGCAGATTTCGTGTCAACGAATTCCACTTGGGCGTATATGTCAGCCAAGATGCCCTCATGGTCTCTATCCTTGCCAAGAGGATTGATGATGGCCACATTCTTCAAGTAGGCAAGAGTATCTCTACTTGTCTCTTCTGCCAAGCAAGATGTCACGGCGACAATTTTACTTTCATCACCTTCTTGCACATAGCCATTGAGGTGTGTTATTCGCCAATAGCAATTCGTGCCACAACTGAACTTCCATATCTCCTTGATATCGTTTTGTTTTGAGCCTGCGATAAATACATGGCTATTTGTAGGGTCAAGCCACTCTGGATTGCTGAGCCATACAACTTTGTCCATTCCATAGTTATAGCTCTTCCCATTGTTCTTAAACCGCACACGATAGCCACTCGCCCCATTCCTTGTGATTGAGTCGATTTGCAAAGTCTTAGGCTCTCCGTTGAGCAATATGAAATGATGTGATAAATCCATGTTAGAATATTGATTGATGATTAGTTTATCTCACCGCTTTTCCCAATTCATTGTAAGTTGCCAATCCTTTCACCGTCAGCAAATACTTCTGGCGAGGATGACGAGGCGAGTTTGGATATTTCATTTTTACCAAGCCTTCAGTAATGGCTGGCGTAAGAGAATATTCAAGGAAATTGGGACGATTCTTCAAACCGACCGCCTCCATCATTTCCTTTACGCTCTTTTCATCTGTGCCAATCGCAACAAGTAAACGTTTTATATTTTCAGATAACGTAGATGCCGTTTCGTCAAGACTTGTACGGGTGCTTGTATGGGTACTTGTATGGGGTTCGTCAGTATCGCTATACCCTATAAGCATATAACGGTTCTTCAGTTCATGATGTTCGCACAACAACAAATTACGGAAGAACCTGATGAGGAATGACTTGTTGGGCTCTATACCCTTTGACGGATTGCGATAGTTCGCACGAACAAGGGCATTGCGGAAGTACCAAGAGTTGTTGGCAAACAAATCGTTGTCCACTTTGAAACCGATAGAGCGCAGATATTTGATGACAAACACCGCCGTTGTTCTTGTGTTACCCTCACGAAACGGATGGTTCTGCCATAGCAAGGTGACGAAATCTACAATGTGACTGATAATTTCATCCGTTGATAGTCCCTTATAACTAAAGTCCTTTTCTTGCTGAATGTCATATCGCAACGCCATCATAATGTCGGCAGCACGGCCATATACAACGCTATCGCCTTGCAGTACCCATTCCTTTTTGCTGATGTCATAAGGCCGCACCTCACCAGCATGTTTGAATACACCCTCAAACAAGTGCCTATGGATATTCAGAAATTCCAATGCTGTAAACGAAAAAGACTGCTCGCTCAGTAGCTTGGCTATATTGGCAGCCACACGGTCGGCCTCTTCCTTTTCGACATCGTCCTCGTCATGCATAGTTTTGTTGACATAATACGATTTCAACTGTTCGCGCACATCATCAATGGTAATATCACCCTCAATGTGTCTGACAGCCGTTTCCTTCAGATAGTCCGACACCTTCAGTCCGTCAACATCCTGCAAACCAATAGCCGTGCGCCATGCCGAAGCCCTTTCGCGCTTATGTGGCTCTGCCACACGCTCGTAGGCTTCGAAATCTATGTATTGTTGCTTATTCTTGTCTGTCATTCTTGTCAACTTTTATATTTTCCACCCTACACACAAAAGGAATATACCTATTGCTGCCTCTCCTTTGTGCTCTCAGTATATTATACTCTCCCAATTCTGCTGGCTTATCGGAATTGTACTCTATGAGTAGGTACTGCTTGGCATCCTTTTTTTGTCGAATCAAGAAACCTTCTGGAATGCTTTTCTTTTCCACAAGGCGAACAGGTGCAGTCAATTCAAAAGGCGTGGCTTCACTATTCTTCCAATAATGGAACATGATATAGCGAACACTTTTGAATGCTTTAATAGCTTCTGCCGACAAATTTGTTTCTTTTATGCCTAACGCAATTTTGCAAGCAGATTCAGTTTTATGACGAGCTGAAGGACCAATGGTATACATAAGAAGCAAATCAAGATTACCCTCAAACAGGTCTTCTCGTTTTGTATTCCAAAGCCTTACTTCGACACTATATGGAATGAATATATTGTCAGCAACCATCATCGAAACATCCTCTTCTTGCATTTCGTAGTGTTTCGAACCAAACGATGGTTGCAAAGATGACTTTTCTGTATCATCATCTTTCATTATATCCATTGTCGTCTTTATTTCTTTAGCTCGCCAATCTTTTACTCTTTGAATTGTCAACTTTTCTATCGCACGGATATATGTCTCCATAAATTTGTAGTCTATGGAGCCTGAAGATGTGACGGGAAGATTTATTTTATCCTTAACTATTTTTGTCTTGGAAATAGAATCGCCCCAAGAATAAATTGGTTTTAGGCTTTTATTTAGAGATGCAACCATGAACAATTGTATCAGTTCTTTTCGCAATCTCTTGTCCTTGACATACAAAACCAAATTGTGGCTGTCATTAGAAAAGAAATCGTCAGCTTGATAAGTTACAACCATCGTTTTGCCACCTATCATTATTGCATTCCCTTCTTCTATTTGATTTTTATCATAAGAAATATATGCATAAACAGAATTGTTTCCCTCACCAGCTGTTACATATGGAATATTTCCGCTCCCTACAACGACAGAACTTTGTAGAATATTATGTGAATTCTTCACAGCAAAAACTCCATTCTCCCTTTTCTTTTTATGATCGTCAGTTACATAAAAACTATTGAAGACAACATTTCCCTGTTTCATCAGTTCAATAGAAGACCGCTCTTCCTCCGTCAATTCACAATCCTCAAATCCTGCAACTTTTAGATAAGCCTCCATCTCGCGTATGCGAGATTCCTCCATCTCGCGTATGCGAGATTCCTCCATCTCGCGTATGCGAGATTCCATAAAGGCAAAATCAATTTCACCAATTGGAGTTATAGGCAAAGAAACGATAGTATTCTTATAAATATTTATACCAGGCTTATGTGAATATGAAAAACGTAGCATCTGTTTTTTCAGCAGAACAACAAAATACAGACCAATTTCTTCTGTTAAGAAATCAGCTCTTGCAGTTATCACTTGACTAGCGCCAAACTCATAAGGTTGGTATGAAACAGCAGGCAACGTAACCCCAAGTACCAATACATTTCCATGTACAAGAGGCTCATTGTTATCAACTAACCATTGTTTATCTACATTTCTGGAAACCATATTGTTGCTTATTGATTGGACTACATATGGGATTCCACTATTGACTGTCGGAATTAATCCTTGTGATTTGGCTTGTTTTATGCCTTTTATATCAAACAAGTCTCCCAACTTAAAATCTTTATATGCCCACGCCTTCAGCTTTAAAGGACGTGGGCTAACTATTTTCCCAGGTCATTCTCTCCTTTAAGTACCTGCCCAACTTTCCACGACAGATATTCTTTGACAACATTCTGAAAGTCTTCTTCCGTGGGCACGGTATCTATCTTGCGATGCTGTCCGTAGGTCCAATCATTACCCGAGAGAGTTATATAATCCTCCGTATAGCAATCCTTGAAGTAGTGCAAGTTCTTATCGTTTACACCTTTACCATAAAGCACAAGTCTGCATACTTCGTCATAACGTTCCTTAGCATGGTCGGTATCACGAAGATTCACACTCTGCCCTGATTTTTTACGATTCATGCGTGTATAGCCATCGTTGCTGAAATCGACGAAGCGCACCAAGTCATTTTCTGCATTATGCGGACGGTTTATTTCAAACACATAAATGGCAGTTTGTACGCTTGCTTTTCCACAGAATATGTCTGCCATTTTTATTGATGCACGCAACGTGTTGTTTTTGAGAATATTTGCAGTAAAGGGCAAACCATTTCCACTACCAGCATTCTCTTGTATCAGAACGGCAGCCCGACCTCCATGTGTCATTTTACAAAGAGCCTTCTCAACAAACACAAATCCCTTACCATCAGCAGAATAGGGAGGATTCAACAGAAATACATTTGCGGGGAAAGGCGTGTCTTTTAGGTCGCCCTGTTTATAATTCCCGTCATATTCCAAAGAGTTACCTTGAATGATGTTTGCGCTACCATCTTTCATTAGAATCATGTTCAAAACGGCAAGCATATATACATCTGGCAACTTCTCTATGCCAAGAAGTTGTTCCATCTTGATGTGGCTGATTTTCTCTTCCAATTTGTGCGGACTGCTGATTTTTTGCTTGGCATCATCTATCATGTGGTGCATTGCTGAGATAAGGAAACCTGCAGAACCCGTGGCAAAATCCCATACATAAGAGTTCATATTCACTTCACATAATTTAGCCATTAGCTCAGTAACATAGCGAGGTGTCAGTACAACATCGTTTTCGCCACCATCAGGAACATCAACCCATTCGTTCATTACATTAAACAAACGGCCAGTAAAATCAATATTGTGCAATTCTCCCGTGACATATGGCAGGATGTCATGTTTTACATCTGCATAAATAGAATGTAACTTACTTAATCCCCCCTCGTCTGGGTTCTGCAACCCAGATTGCAAAAATACCACTTTGAGAATATCCGTAATCATCTCTATTTTTTCCTTTGGCAGTTTTTTGTGCGACAGATACAGCCTTATCTTACTCATTATAATCTGTCCGTCGTTATCCTCTTTATCTGTTTTTCCTGTCAAATCTTCAATACGGAGAGGCTGAACACCTTCTGCACCAAGTCCTGCCATGATAAGACCTGCTACCAACTGAACACGATTGTTAACCACTATCTGCTTTTCATCATGCAGGTTCTGATTCAATGCTTTTAGTTTGCGTTCTATTTCATCTTCAAGTGCCAGTTTGCGCTCTTCAAGTTCTTCTGGGCTTAAAACAAGTGCATCAATTTTCTCGATAAAAGTCTTTGCATTGTCTTTCAGTAAAAAAGAAATATCCTCATAAATCCCCACGTGTTTTGGCACAAAGAGATTGTCTTTAGACACATACCACACATCTACTTCGTGAATTTCCGTTTTTGCTTCATCATACCCATTTACGCCTATTGCCAAAACCTCTTTATAGCTATCTGTAAAACTGAGTATGGCATTGGCATAATGAACAGCACCATTAACAGCATACTTCGAAATATTCTGATAATTAGGCTCTAAATTTTTCTTTGTATTGTCAACTTCGCCTTTGTCGTTAACCCTAATAAGACACCCTTTCTTGCCTTTCACTTCAATCATCACAGGAATTCTGCGGCAGTTTTCTACAGTAAGCAGATACTTAATATCTGGATAATTTTTTCCAGAACCGCCCTGTTTGCTTGGAGCCTTTTCAAGAGCCGACTCTATCTCGGAATTGATAAAGTCGGTTTTCGTGTAATATTTCTGTCCTGCGAATTGTTTCTTGCACCAATCCTCAATCCGCTCTTCTATACTTTTTATTGTCTTAGCCATTTTGCTTTTTCTATTTATACAATTTTACTTCTCATACCCCTCATAATAGTAGCTCTGCTCTATTCCCTTGAATATCACCTCACGGTTGTCCGTGTCGGAAGTAAGGTTCTGTGAGAGCAGATAACGCAGTTCGAGATTGTTGATGGGAGAGCGTTCCATTGCCGAGAGATATTGGTCTTTGTCCACATACTGCCAGTTGACCACTTTGCCAAGAGAGCGTTTGAGCATCATGTCGAGCCAGATGCGTGTGGAGCGACCGTTACCTTCCATGAAAGGATGACACACATTCATCTCAACATATTTTTCAATGATATGCTCAAAGGAATCTTCAGGCATTTTCTCCACAGCAGCAAGGGCAGCTTCAAGATAGAGACTATTAGCAAAGCGAAAGCCCCCTTTTACTATATTTTTGTCACGAACAACGCCAGCAAAGGGATACAGGCCCTCAAACAGATAATGATGTATCTGCTGGAGCCCTGCCGTCGTGCCAACAGGAATTTTATTTATGTCGCCCGACTTATACAGACGGAGCGCGTTGCCTAACGATTTTTCGTCAATTTCCTTTGTTGTCATAATCGTTTAAATTACATTTGGTTTATTGGTTTGACGAGATGTTGAGTAGCTTCTCCGCCTCTATCTCTATCTGGCTTTTCTTCGTCTGCACTATGAGCGAGCGCACATCCACATCAAGTGCCTCTGCCACCTGAACAAGCGTTTCAAGGCTTGGTTGCGAATAGTTGGTACACCATTTACTCACTGTTGCAGGATCTTTACCCAATTGGTCTGCCAACCACTTCGCAGTTCGTTTGTTTTCTACTAATACTATTTTTATGCGATTGATGTCTTTCCTTGCCATATCCTTTCATTTATATCATATGCAAAGATAGAAACATTCTATGAAAATCACGAAAGACTATGGAAATAGTTGCCTAATTTATTGCGTTTTACATCTATTTCAACACAACACAGTAGCATTTCAAAATTTCACAATCTTATTTCTACCATTTTCTTCCCTTTTTCGATGATAAGAACCAGCATTCATCACATTTTTTCGAGGATACTTTTGCTCAAAACTTACACTTTTTCGATGATAATTCATAGCACACCCACAAAAATCCTTCATCCATCCATCAAATATCTAACAAATATCCCTATCTTTGCTTCCAACAAAGTCAGCAAAGGAACTTCATACAAGGTAAGCAAAATAGGGACTTTGGATACATTGAAAGCACGAAAAAGCACCGGAATAGCAGCGTTCAAAGTTTGAAGAAACCAAAGCCAATACTTGAACCACTATTCCACCACGAATTTAGCGCCAAAACCGGGTCAAGAGGCAAACGGACACAGCACTTGAACCATCGGTCTGCAAAGCGTTGATACTCAATAGCCGTCTAAGACTACATCGGAAAATAACCTTTCCGCCATCGGCAAGTAACGAGGAATGGCAGAACTTTCAATCGTTTCACAGAAATAGACAAATAATTATGGAGACATTCAATGACGTAATCAATAGCGACCAGCTTGTTCTGGTTGATTTCTTTGCCACATGGTGCCAACCTTGTAAGATGATGCACCCCATTTTGGAACAGGTGAAGAGTGTATTGAAAGACCGCATCCGAATTATCAAAGTGGATGTTGATAAATATGGCGTAACTGCAAGCCAATACCGCATCCAATCCGTGCCAACGCTGATGCTCTTCCGCAACGGAGAAGTATTGTGGCGCACAAGCGGTGTGGTAGATAAAGCCGAACTGTTGGCTACACTTGATCCATTCTTGACATAAAAAAAACAGAATAGTATGAAGAAAATATTTATCATGAGCATCATAACCATGCTATCAAGCTTGTTTTCCTGTCAGACGCAAAATAAGGTCTATAAGAGTCTTTCGGCAGATGAATATGAGAAAGCCATCGCTGACACCACAGTAATCCGTCTCGACGTACGAACCGCAGAGGAGTTTGCCAATGGGCATATTCGTGGCGCAATCAACATTGACGTACTGAAATCAGACTTCGAGCAGAAGGCCACCGCCACTCTTCCCAAAAGCAAGACTATCGCCGTGAACTGCCGAAGCGGCAAGCGAAGCAAGAATGCCGCAGCTATATTGACAAAGAACGGCTATCAGGTAATAGAACTCGATTCCGGCTTTAATGGCTGGCAGGCAGCAGGAAAAGAAATCGTAAAATAAATTCTGCAACCATGAAACAGATAGAAACACTCGTCTTTGATTATGGTGGCGTCATCGTGAACATTGATGATGCTTCTGTTGTGAAAGCCATGAATAGCCTGGGCGTTACGACATTCAAGCGACTAATCCATTTCCGTAAGATCAAGAGACTGATATACCAATATATTAATGGTCTGGTGGCGGAAGTTGTGACTTTGAAAGAAATGCTGAGTCTTTGTCGCAAAGGGACTACAACTGGGGATATTGAAAAAGTACTCGAAGAGTTGTGTGGCAATCTGCCCGTGAAAAGACTGGAGGCATTGGTCAAGCTTCGGAAGCGATACAAGGTCTATCTGCTCAGCAACATCAACGACACGCTTTGGCAGAAATCAGTCAGTCAGATGAAGCAGCTGGGATATTCCACAGACGATTTGTTTGATGGAGTTTTCCTCTCATACGCCATGCGGAAAGAGAAGCCTTCCGTCGAAATATATGAAGAGATGACGCAGCAAACAGGATTGAATCCTGCCACTACCCTCTATTTCGATGACCGTGCTGAAAATGCCGAAGCTGGTAGGAAATTCGGGTTCCAAAGTGTACTGGTAAAGACCAATCATCTGGAAGAACATCCGGAATGGCAAGAAATTAACAAGAATATAAAAGAATAATCTTATGCGCATAATAGGGAACTTACTTTGGTGGCTTTTCGGAGGTCTCGAGTCTGCCATCGGTTATTTCACAGGCAGTCTTGCTCTTGCATGTACCATCATCGGTATTCCCTTTGCATTACAGACATTCAAGATTGGTCTGCTCTGCCTATGGCCTTTTGGTTCTACGGTAAGAGAAACGAATAGTACAACAGGTTGCATTCGTATTCCGTTGAATTTACTCTGGTTGATTTTCGGAGGACTATGGGCTTGTCTCATGCATCTATTCTTCGGCTTTCTCTTATGTATCACGATCATCGGCATTCCATGGGGAAAACAGCATTTTAAGATGGCTGGGCTTTCGCTCGCACCATTCGGCAAGGATGTGGAATTGGGATTTTAAAGTGATAAAAAGTAGTTGAAAGAATGAATACGTATGGGTACTATAATGAATGATATTTATTGTTGGAGGGACATTAAGCAATGGATAGGGAAATTCCTTGAGAAGGTGCACGAATGTATACTTATCTTTACCGACTGGCTGGGATAAGCATACAAAACAATAGACTGCAAGATATTGAAATAATCTGATGGAAACAGAAAGAATTTTACTTCGGCCTTGGCAGGAATCGGATGCAGAGGCGCTCTATAAGTACGCCTCAGACCCTGATATTGGTCCACGTGCTGGATGGCTTGCACATAAGTCAGTAGAAGAAAGTCGGGAGATTATCCGTACTTTTTTCCATAATGACACGACGTGGGCGATTGTCTTGAAAGAGACTAGCGAGGCTATCGGCTGCATCGGCTACTACACCCACGAAAACAGCAACATTCCTATCGGAGAAAACGACTGCGAGGTGGGCTACTGGGTAGGAAAGCCTTATTGGAACAAGGGAATCTGCACTGAAGCCTTGAAGCTGATGCTCGATTACTGCATCCAAGTGAAACATTTCGGAAACATCTGGGCAGATCATTTCACAGGCAATCCAGCATCGGGAAAGGTTATGGAGAAATGCGGTTTCTCAGACACCGGAATGCTGAACCAATGCAGCCAGCTCGTGGGTGGCGACAAGGATATGGTTAAAGTATTTAAGTACAACGGATAAAAATGAGAAAGGGGTCAAGAGCAATGGATAGCCAATGAGCATTGGAAATAATACACAAGCCCCGTATACAACTGTAAGTTTTATTGAAGAATACGGCAAACCCTACGGTTTACCGCTTTCGCTCGCATCAGATGATGATGTGAACTAGTATTTTCATGGTGCCTTGGAAAGAAAGAAGCTAGAGGCAATCAAGGGTCATCCAGAAGTTTGCCTTTCAGCCGTAACCCGTTGTGCACTACGGTTGAACCGAAGGACGGTGATTTCACCCTGTAATTCAAATCAGCCATTGCATTCGGCAAGGCTGAAATAGTGAACGATGAGGCAGAGAAAATTCATGGCCTTAGACAGGTCTGTAAACGTTTCCTTCCTCAACACACGGATGCTTTCGACCAGAGTCTCGCCCGTTCCCTATCACGCACGGCTGTAGAGGAATTTTATCAGATGTTAATTGCTATAATTTTTGTCAAACAAATCATATTTTACTTCTCTTTTCCATACATTTGCACGCTATTTAATAATCGAAAAGATTTATTTTTTTGTTCAAAAGGATAATATTCAACTAAACAAGAGAAGAAGTATGAGAAAAAAATCAGAATATTCAGCTACTAACTATCATCATTTTAGCTTTCTTGGACTGATCATCACATTAGGCATCGTTTTTGGAGACATCGGAACATCCCCCCTCTACGTAATGAAGGCCATCCTCCATACTGGAGAAGCCATCGATGAGAGCACCATCCTGGGCGCATTGTCCTGTATCATCTGGACACTCACCCTACAGACCACCATCAAATATGTATGTGTGGCTCTGCGAGCCGATAATAATGGCGAAGGAGGCATACTCGCCCTCTACGCTCTTCTGCGCCGCCTCAAGAGCAAGTGGATTTACATATTGGCTATTATTGGCGCAAGCACTTTGCTAGCAGACGGAATCATCACCCCAGCTATTACAGTTACCACAGCCATCGAAGGCCTCGAGAGCATCAGTCCTGACCTGCCGGTCATTCCCATCACGCTTGCCATCATCACCATCATCTTCTTCGTACAACGCTTTGGCACAGAGAGCATCGGCAAGTCATTTGGAGTATTCATGCTGCTATGGTTTCTGCTTCTTGGCGTAGTAGGAGCCGTCAGCATTACTTCTTACCCTCTGATACTGAAGGCTTTCAATCCCTATTACGCAGCTATGCTGCTGACAAAGTCTCCTGAATGGTTTTTAATTCTGGGTGCCGTATTTCTCTGTACCACTGGCGCAGAGGCCCTCTACTCCGACTTGGGACATTGCGGCAGAAAAAACATCACCATCAGTTGGGCCTTTGTAAAGACCATGCTTATTCTCAACTATCTGGGACAAGGAGCATGGGTGCTAAACCATGTGCCGGCAGCCTTGTCCGTGAATCCGTTCTTTTCCATCATGCCGCAGAGCATGCTGTTCTTCGCCATCATCATGGCCACGGGTGCGGCTATCGTTGCGAGCCAAGCACTTATCAGCGGAACCTTCTCCATATTGAGCGAAGCCATGAACCTGCACTTCTGGCCCCGCATGCGAATCAAGCATCCTACACACGTTAAAGGACAGCTCTATATCCCGATGATCAACCTTGCCATGTACATCGGCGTGGTACTCATCATCCTATTCTTCCGCGACTCCTCTCACATGGAGGCTGCCTACGGGCTCGCCATCACCATAACCATGCTGATGACCACCCTGTTGCTCGGTTTCTACCTATACAGCAAGGGCGTGTCGCGAATCCTCACAATATTGTTTATGGGCATATACTGCACCATCGAAGCCATCTTCCTGGCAGCCAACCTTTCGAAGTTTCTCGCAGGAGGATGGTGTACAATGCTTATTGGCGGAATCTTGTTCCTGATGATGTATGTATGGGTTAGAGCCATGAAGATACGCCGCCATTATATTAGCACAAAACCTCTAGATGACTATTATCAGATCATCTCCGACATCAAAGCAGACGAGAGCATCCCCAAGTACGCCTCCAACCTTGTCTATATAAACCATGCCAACAAAGAAGGCACCGTAGACGATAAGTTGCTCTACTCCATCATCAACAAGCAACCTAAACGTGCTGACCATTACTGGCTTATCAACATGGAGTTTGCTGACACGCCAGACACCTTGGAGTATAACTGCGAAACCCTAGTGCCCGACACGCTTTACAGCTTAACCTTGAACATAGGTTTCCGCATAGAGCCCCGGGTGAGCCTCTACTTGAGGCAAGTGGTGGAAGACCTTGTGGCTGAAGGAAAAGTTGATCTGACCAGCACCTATCCGTCACTCCGCAAAAACGGTATTCCTGGCGATTTCCGATTCATCATCATCCACCGCGTGTATTATCCGGAGAGTTCCGTCAACCGCCAACAGAACCTACTGATGAGCATCTATGCCCTTATCAGCAAGATTGGTATTGACGAGCCAAAGGCATTGGGGCTCGACACTTCTATGGTGGTGGTGGAACGTGTACCGCTCATCATCAACCAACGTAACGAAGACATCAGGCGCATCACGCAAATAGTGAAAGAATAAAACAAATCGAGTAGGAGGTAAACACTAATCATAGGTGTTTATCTCCTACTTTCATGTTTACCGACCTCTCACACCACCGTACGTGCCGTTCGGCATACGGCGGTTCCTATTTTGGGTGCCATTCGAGATATTCACCCATTAAAGTAACATATCCTGCTCTTCGCAAGTTCTAATTGGTGATTACTCTACTTAATATGTAACTTCCCGCTGTTCGCCAATAGCTCTTGCAAGTGTTACCCCATTGGTAGGCTTGATACTGTGGTATCACGTTGAATAATATTGATGGAAATTCCCCTTTGCAAACGGAGGAATGCGTAAACAGCGAGTGGAGGGCTACAAACTTCGTCATTCTCATACCCAAACCTAGGACATTCCGTTTCTCGTTGAAGACTTTCCCGTCGTTCAATGAGCAGTGGTAAAGCTACCGCTCGGCAGCGGTAAAGCTACCGATGGGCAGTGAACGACGGTAAGATGTACATTTACGGACGGTAAGATGTACATCTACGAATGGTAAATAGAAGATTCGAACTTTATAGAAGAATTGAAATACGGATTGAATGGGATGCTTACGTTGTAAAGTCCAATATAGTTGCTTATAATGAACTGCGTTTAGGATAATGAGAGAAGCGCTTTTAAAGGGTATTGGCGAATACGATATGTCAGAGATGACTATCTGTACATAAATCATTACTCGCTCAAGTTTTCTCTAAAGAAAGTCGTTTCCTTATCTCGCGGGCATGTGGTTGGGAATACTCATCTTTATTTCGGATATGACCAAGGCGGACTGAAAGCCCGCCCATTCTTAATCCCAAACTTCAATTGCTAAGAAAAATAATCAGTTCTGTAAACAATTAGTTCTGTGAGCAAAGCATCTCGTTTTGCCCACAGAACTAAATGAAAGTATACGATAATAATCTACCTTTATATACGGAACTCACTACGCGAGTTCTACCACCGTGATACCAGCTCCGCCAAACTGTACGTGCTCATCGCGGAAGCTGCGCACACCGGGGACGGTCTTTAGATAGTTTCTAACCAATTCGCGCAGAGCACCCGTGCCTGTGCCATGAAGGATACGCACACGCGATTGCTCTAGTTGTATGGCATCATCGATAAAATAAGATACAGCAGTGAGGGCTTCATCTACGTGCATGCCTCGAATGTCGATTTCGGGACGGAAGTGCAACTTCTTCTCGTGCATAGCATCACGTGTTTCCTTGCTGACAAAAGTAGCAGCTACCCCCATAGTAGGTGTTGTTTCCTTGGGAGCTTCGGCAGGTTCCAAACGCTTGAGTGGAACTTGCGTATACATCATACCGAAGAGAACCTTGGCCGTGCGTCCAGAAATTTCTTCGATTTTCCCAACAGAGGTCTGACCTTGTATGCGTACATAACTCCCAACAGTTAAAGGCCCTATCGCCTTTCCGCACTGAGTAGCCATTTGAGCCGTTCCCTTCGCCATGCCTCGAAGTTTGGCGGCTGCAGCTTCTTGACTAGCTGCATTGCGAGCCTTAACGCTTTCGCCACCTTGGTCGCGTCGTTGCTGACGACGTTGTATCTTGGCGATTTTACGTGCTATGCGATCTTGTTCATCTGTATTTTCTTCCAAATGAGCTTTAAACTCGGCCAGTTCACTGCGTGCCTCGCGCGTCTTCTCTTTCTCGGCCTGTGCCTCGCGGATAGAGCGAATGGTATTCTCAATCTTGGCATTTGATTCGTCGAGCAGATGCTTGGCATCGGCCTTTGCCTGTGCCATTACTTGTTTGCGCTCTTGCTGGAAGTCGGTCATCTCGCGCTCATACTTGGCAATTGTATCCTCCAGTTGCTGCTCGCGCAAGCGTATGTTGCGGCGCTTGTTCTCCCAATATACTTTGTCGCGAACAATATCTTGCACATACTTATCACTCATCACGTAGTCTTTTCCCACCAATTTCGTAGCATAGTCGATTACATCGGAAGGTATGCCCATTTTGCGCGCAATTTCAATGGCAAAGGAACTTCCTGGATTGCCTATTTGAAGCATAAACAGCGGACGCATTTGTGCGCTATCATAGAGCATAGCACCATTGACCACAGATTGATTTCGCTCAGCGAAATGTTTCAGATTCTGATAGTGCGTGGTGATGATGCCAAAGTTGAGATTACTCACAAAGCGTTTCATAATGGCTTGCGCCAAAGCTCCGCCAATCTGGGGTTCTGTGCCCCCGCCAAACTCGTCAATGAGCAACAGACTGCGCGGTCCAGCATGCTGCATCATCATCTTCATATTCATGAGGTGCGAAGAGTAGGTAGAAAGGTCGTTTTCTATACTCTGTTCATCTCCTATATCTATCATAATATCGCTGAACACCCCTGGATGCGAACGCTCGTCGGCGGGAACAGGCATACCACATTGAAGCATATATTGCAGCAGGCCAACCGTCTTTAAGCACACGGACTTTCCGCCCGCGTTCGGCCCCGAGATGAGCAATATGCGCTGACCGCGACGCAAACTGACGTCGAGCGGAATGATTTTCCCTCCATGACGAGCCAACGATTGCTGCAACAACGGATGACGTGCTTGTACCCAATCGATGCGAGGATGGTCTGTCACTTGCAACACTACGGCTCCAATGCTCTCGGAAAAAATGGTCAGTGCACGCAAATAATCCACATGAGCCAAGAAGTATAAGGAGTCAAGTAAATGGGGAATATGCGGACGTATCTCGGCCGTCAGTTCTTGCAAGATACGAATCACTTCACGTCGCTCGGCTGCACGAAGTGTACGTATCTTATTGTTCGCATCCACCACAGCAGCTGGCTCTATAAAGATGGTTTTACCCGTAGCACTTTCATCATGAACAATTCCCTTAATTTTACGTTTCAAAGCGGGAGCAACGGGAATCACCAATCGACCATCACGCAGAGTGGGCGTTACATCTCGGTCGATATAGCCCGAAGTTTGTGCTTCACTAATGATTGACCGAAGACTATGAGAAATGCCACGTACGGTCACTTCTATCTGATGACGCAAGGAAAGAAGTTCGCTAGAAGCTGTATCCTTCACCTTTCCATACTTATTGAGCACATCGTCAATGCGACTTACTATCTGCGGAAACACCATCACATCGGCAGCCATGCGTCCAAGCGCAGGATATTTATAATGTTTCTCGGCTGCATTAGTTTCATTGGTTTCTGTAGCATCGTTGGCAGGAACAGAACTGGCTACGGAAGCATCGTCATCGCTTGATTTCGTAAACAAATTGACATACGAGAGCACAGAGGCAGCCGAACGCTTCAAATTGAAGAGGTCGAGCTCCTCCATATAAGTGCGTTCGGGGCGAACTCGAAGCAAGGGTTCTCTCACATCGAAAAATTCGCTCTCTACTTCTTCCTCCACACTTTCCGTAAATTGCTTAAACTCACGAGCTTCGTCTAACGCTTGAGCGACCTCATCCCCCCGTGTCAAGAAATGTAGTTGTTTGTCAACCCATTCCGTCCCCAACGTTGACAAGCAACGTCCTTTCAGCAAGGTTCTGATTTCTGTAAAACCTATTTTACGCTCAAAATTTTCGGGATAAATCATCTATCTTATTACTATTTGAGCGCAAAATTACGAAAAAAATTGTACTTTTGCAGATATTTAGAAACGAGTGTAGGATGGTAAGCACAGAGTTTTACTCCTACATTTCACAACATTAATGGCACGCGATCGTACTTCTGCCCTCTCGTGCTTTCCCTATCCATAACCAAGCATTGTTATCATCGCACACATGGAAAAGATTACGGTACGCGACCGACAATTCACGGTATCAATTCCCGAAAAAGACATTTTGAAGCGCGTAGCTGAAGTTGCCACACAAATTAGCAAAGACCTAGAAGGGCAGAACCCTTTGTTCCTGGCCGTTCTGAATGGTTCCTTCATGTTTGCTGCCGACCTTTTGCGTGGCATCAACACGCCTTGCGAAATATCCTTTGTACGTATGGCCTCTTATGAAGGAACTTCTTCTACAGGTCAGGTAAAGCAACTCCTAGGATTGAAAGAAGATATTAAAAATCGCACGGTGGTCATCGTTGAAGATATTATCGACTCTGGCCTCACCATGAAGAATCTGCTAGAGTTACTCCAATCCAAAGGTCCCAAGGATATACGCATTGCATCATTACTCGTAAAACCGGGTAATCTAAAGGTGGAACTTGACATTCCTTACTGCTGCTTCAACATCCCTAACGATTTCATCGTAGGCTACGGGCTCGACTATGATGGAGAAGGACGCAACTTGCGCGACATCTACACTGTGGTAGAATAATAAATGCCCAATAAATGAGTTTAGGATGGTTCTATAAATTCTGAAATTTAGGATACCCTTTAAAGTATGCGTTGGATAAGAGCACATACTGCAGAACACTTAAAATTCTAAACTCATTACCCCCCTCCCCGATTCATCAACACAAACAACTAACTCATACACAAAAAATGAAGAATATCGTTATCTTCGGTGCTCCTGGTTCAGGAAAAGGAACTCAGAGCGACTTGCTCGTAAAGAAATACGGCTTCAAGCACATCTCAACAGGCGACGTGCTCCGTGCAGAAATCAAGAATGGAACAGAACTTGGCAAAACGGCCAAGAGCTATATTGACAATGGCCAGCTCATCCCCGATTCATTAATGATCGACATACTCGCTGCCACTTACGACGCTCTCTGCCCCTGCGAAGGCGTCATCTTCGATGGTTTTCCCCGCACGATTCCCCAAGCAGAAGCTCTCAAAAAGATGCTAGCCGACCGCAACACAGAAGTTGCTGGTATGCTCGAACTCGACGTACCCGAAGAAATGCTTATGGAGCGCCTTATCAACCGCGGTAAGACTTCTGGTCGTGCCGATGACAATGCTGAGACCATTAAGAAGCGCCTCGACGTATACAATGCACAGACTGCTCCCCTCATCGAATGGTATGAGAAGGAAGGCAAGCGCCACGCTGTAAAGGGATATGGCGAACTCGAAGAGATTAACGCCGCTCTCTGCGCTGTAATCGACCAGTTCTAAACACTGCGGACTAATTATAAGATTAACGAGGCAACTAGTTAACGGGTTAACGAGTCAATAGGTAAGTTCGTCTCAACACTTACGAATCATATCAAGTGATACGACGAACTTACTTGTCTACCCGTTGACCCGTTAACTTGTCAATCTATTTACAACAATACCCTACTTAACTATCGGATTTAGTAGGGCGGGCTTAACCCGAAAGTTGACTACCCTATTCCACCAACTCTTAAAATCTCCACTCTCTATGGCAGAAACCAATTTTGTAGACTACGTAAAGATATTCTGTCGCTCTGGTAAGGGCGGCCGTGGATCCATGCACTTGCACCGTGCCAAGTACCAACCTAACGGCGGACCTGACGGTGGAGACGGCGGACGAGGAGGCAATATTTATCTCAGAGGCAACCACAACTATTGGACATTACTCCACCTGCGCTACGATCGACACGTATTCGCAGGCAATGGAGGAAACGGCTCTAAATGTTGTTCACACGGTTCTGATGGCGAAGACAAATACATCGATGTACCTCCTGGCACAGTAGCTTATGATGCAGAGACGGGTAAGTACATCTGTGATGTTACTGAAGACGGCCAAACTGTAATGCTTCTCAAGGGGGGACGAGGCGGACTAGGCAACTGGCAGTTTCGAACTTCCACCAATCAAGCACCACGATACGCACAACCAGGCGAACCGATGCAAGAAATGATGGTCATCTTGGAGTTGAAACTATTAGCCGATGTTGGCCTTGTGGGTTTCCCTAATGCGGGAAAGTCTACCTTGCTTTCGGCTCTTTCTTCTGCACGTCCGAAGATTGCCAACTATCCTTTTACCACCATGGAGCCAAGCCTTGGTGTTGTAGCCTATCGCGACAACAAATCCTTTGTGATGGCCGACATTCCTGGCATTATTGAAGGAGCTAGCGAAGGCCGTGGCTTAGGATTACGCTTCTTGCGCCACATTGAGCGCAACTCTCTCCTACTCTTCATGGTACCGGGCGACACAGAACACATTGCGCAAGAATACGAAATCTTGCTCAACGAACTGAAGAAATTCAACCCCGGTATGCTTGACAAGCATCGCATCTTAGCCGTAACGAAATGTGACTTGCTCGACGAAGAACTTATGGATATGCTCCGCGAGGAACTTCCTAAAGACCTTCCCGTGGTGTACATCTCGGCCGTAACGGGCTTTGGACTCGAACAGCTCAAAGACATCATTTGGGAAGAGCTCAACAGCGAGAGCAACAAACTCCAATCTGTCACCGAGGGTGGGTCTATCGTACATCGTGATCGCGACACCGCCGTGCTCAATAAGGACTTTGAAGATTGGCAAGCCGACTACGACCTTGACGAAGTGGACGACGTCGTGGAAGGTGATGACGAAATCTACGACATCGAAGACTTGGAAGACTAACAAGACGATTTCTACGCTCTCACGTAGTAAAAAGGTATAGACAGAATGAGTTTATGGGTTATGCACATAAACTCATTTTGCTTATGGGTGGTTCTATAAACCCTTATCTGTTACAAGCTACGAATCATCCACGACACACACATTCCACCCCAGCCTAAAGTTTCCACGAAATATGAAACAAACGCTTTTAAATTACTCTATTTCAGAACACGTCACAGCATTCTCTACCACGCGCATTTCGCCATTTCCCTTACAAGCAGAAGAGGTTAAGCAGATGGGCAACTACGCAGCATTTAATGTAACAGACTATTGTGGCGATTTGCCCGAACGCGTAGAGCGCAATAAAGAATGGCTCTGCAAAGAATTGAATATCTCTAGCGAGCAATTATGGTTGCCCCGACAGACGCATACCGACCACGTGAAAACTATCGACACAGCCTTTCTTTCGCTTTCTAAAGAACAACAGAAGGAGCAACTGCAAGAGGTCGACGCACTGATAACAAACCTTCCACAGCAATGTATCGGCGTCTCTACAGCCGATTGTGTGCCAATACTTATCTACGACGAAACTCATCAAGCCATTGCTTCCATTCATGCCGGATGGCGCGGAACTGTAAAACGTATTGCCGAGAAAGCCCTAAACGAGATGCAGCAGAAATATGGTACAGAAGCATCAATGTGTAAAGCCGTGATAGGTCCAAGCATCAGTCTTGAAGCTTTTGAGGTAGGCGAAGAAGTAGCAGAGCAGTTTCTTAAAGCCAATTTTCCCCCGTCAATCATCAGTCGCAACTACCCCAAACCTCACATCGACCTATGGGCTGCTAATGCCATTCAACTCGAAGCACTCGGTATGGAGCTCACTAACATCCAGATAGCTGGTATATGTACTTACCAACATGCCGACACCTTCTTCTCTGCCCGCCAATTGGGCATCAAGAGTGGGAGAATCTTTACTGGCATCATGTTGAAATAACGGGTGCCCCACCCTTTTTCTTTTAACATTCAACGCGTTTCATATGGATAATATCTAAAAACTTCGTAAGTTTGCACAAACGTTTATCAATTCTTATCGAATGCGATTATGATTCTACATGTAGCCAACCCGATATACGACTCTGTATTCAAATACATCATGTCTGACGAACGTATCTCAAAGACAATTCTCTCTGCACTCTTGAAGAAGGACGTGGTGAAAGTTGAGATGCGCCCACACGAATACGTCAACTCTACTCGCGATACGCTTTCAATGTTTCGAATAGACTTTGCAGCAACCATACGTGAGAAAGATACAGAGAATGGAGAATACAAAGATCGTGTTGTACTGATAGAACTACAGAAGACTTGGCTCGACACAGAGACTTTGCGTTTCCGTCAATATCTCGGAGCACAATACAGCAACAAGATCAACATTCGAGATGATTCCCCTAAAGGCTATGCCTACCCAATGGTAGCCGTATATCTGCTTGGACATAAAGTTGGAGACATCCAAGAACCCATTGTCTACGTCAACCATGATGTATACGACTATAATGGGGACATCGTGAAACAAGGTAAAGAAGAACCATTCGTAGAAAGCCTTACCCACAACAGCATCATCGTGCAGATTCCACTTCTAAAAGGGCACGTAAACAATAGATTGGAGAAAGTTCTGAGCATCTTCGATCAGTCTCAGAAAGATGCTGAAGACAAGCAAGTGCTCAACATTGATGAAACAAAATACGAAGGCGACGTTGAAATGATGTACATGCTCCACATGCTTACAGCCGCTGCTGCAGATTCAGAGATGCGCCAAGACATGAATGTTGAAGATGAATATTACAAAGCAATAGAAGACCGCGATACTACCATCCTCCAACACGAGAAAGAATTGAAGAAGAAAGATGAGCAACTACATCAGCGTGATGAGCAGATAAAGAATATCGCAAAGTCTTTGTATCAACAAGGCATGCCTGAGAAAACAATCGCAGCGATGATGAATCTCCATATTGAAGAAGTTATAACATTGCTTCGCAACTGACACTCCTCCTTTACTTATACAATTCTCTTAACAAGTTTAGGGCGGTTCTAATAATTCTGAAACAGAGATTTATTAGAATCGCCCTAAATTTTTATTAGCTTCCATTTACGAACAAGGGCAACAGTCATTTGATGCTGTTGCCCTTGTTGTATGTTAGAGATTAGATGAATCTCCTTGTGTCAATATTAGTTCTCGAAAGTCGGAGTAGTACCGAATCCTGAACCAGGAATGTCGAAGAGATCCTTGCAGTTAGATATTTCATTGTTCATGCCTGCGGGCATTTCCTTGATTACGCCATCCTTTACGAGCTGATCCATATCTGCCTTGAACTCATTGTACATATCGGCAGTAAGGATAGAGAAGCTATTACCATAGTCGCCAATGCAGAGAGCTACTTGACGAAGGAAGCCCCAACGCTCGAAATATGGGAAGAGGTTGTAACCTGTCAGACGTGAAGTCTTACGAATGAAGTTCAATACGAACGGAATACTGTTGTTGGCGCGAGAACTACTTTTTGTGACGTAGTTCTTTGTAATCCAACAACTGTTGGGGAATTTCTCTTTAAGTACAGCGTACTTACCATTCTTATTGCCATTCTGAGCAGATGCTATCAACTCGTACTTATCATCGCCATCTTGCTTTTCGATAACTGAGCCACCATTGAGTTTATCAGTTTCACGGAGTGACTGATAGAGATCAGGACCAAAGTCCTTGATGTGGAGCTGCGTAGTAGCATAGTTGTAGAGCATGATGAAGGGGCAAAGAATTTCACCTACACCCGTTTCATAGATAGAAAGAGACTTGAGCGGTTTTACGTTATTCGACTTAATCGTAGAATCACTATTTTCTTTACAGAGTGCAAGCATATCAGGGTTTGTTACCTGTCCTTGAGCCTTATATGCCTCACTACGTAACTTACTATCGCGACTGCCCTCTTCACCATTCCAATTTGGCGTAATGTCATTGTAGTTGTTCTGAACGAAATGACGACGAGCAGGAATCCAGTTATTAATCTTCTCAGACTTATGATAACCCATCTTCATGATATTGTAGTAAGAGTTCATGTTGTTGGTTACCTCTGTCATACCACCCCAGCAGAAATAGGGATGAAGCTGATGTTGATGACCCCATTCATGAGAAAGGCCCCAAATTAGGTCATCGTCATTATTGATAAGCTGGTTGCAATTGAGAATACGTGATTGCTGACCATTAACAAACGATACGCCCAAGCCACCTTGGAACATATAGTAAGTATAGTTCACATAAGCAAATGTACGATTCGTAGGGAGGATATTGTACTTCTTGAAACCGAGAAGATCATGTTCCCAGATTACGAGAGAGTCCATCACATTGATGTACTGACGATAACCGATACTACCATCTACAGCCTTGCAATAATCGTGTAGAGCCTTAGCTTCCCACACACAGTGTACCTTTTTACCCAGCACATCCATATGCATGCTCTTGGCATTAGCTGTGAGTTCATGCATTTGCTCATTCGTCTTTGAAAGGTCGAGATAACCATTCTGCTGACCATAGAGGAAGTGTACACGAACCTTCGGCTGAAGTTCAGGATTCGCATTAGCGTAGTAGCATACATAAGCCAATCCGTCATAGTCGAAGTTGTAATCAATCACATTCAGACCATTGTAAAGCATGTATTGGAAATTCTGAGGATTACCACCATCAAAGTTGTTTCCGTATTTTCCTTCAAACCATGCAGTTACAATAAGAGGAAGGCCTTGACCTTCGGGAAGATTAGACACCGCGATATAGTTACGACCTTTCGAGATGTTGATACCAGTCACGCCAGGACGCTGATCGTAGTACTTACCTTCTACGTTCCACATATCAGCCTGTACCTGATTGTTAAGTACGGCACTATAGTCAGCCACACGATAGTCTTTGCTATACGTTTTATTATAAAGTCCAAGAGCGAGGCCACGAATAACGCCATTCTCTATTCCTTTAATCTGTTCGAGTGTGACACCTTCTTTCAAGCTTGAGAGAGACTTGTCTGCAAAGAGTGCATAGACATTGGCTGCACTTTCGCCATACTTCATAAAGGCCATTTCTGCACAACTTGCGTAACCGCCAGCACCAGAGAGGACCTTGATTTGTATAGACTTTACATTATCGATGCCATCCGTACCTAATCCAATCTTGTGTGTGCCTGAAGATTGACCACAATCATGAGAACTAATCAACTTATACTCGGAATCCGAACCACACTTGGCATATATTTCAATTAGGCCAAAGTTACCATTACTTTCTGAAGTACGTGTGGTATAAGAGATGTAGTCTATATGGTCTTCACCAGAGAAGTTATAAGTTAAGATTGCAGGATTCTTCTCTGAAACTTCAAATTTAGAGGGAGTCCACTGTGAGTGCCACAAAGTAGAAGTTTTGCCATCATACGACTTCGAGATTTCATTGTTGCTCTGCTGCGTATTAGCTGAAGCACTTTTAATCTTTGCAGAGGTGTCAGACGATATTATCTCTTCAAGAGACGCATCCCCACCTTGCTTTATGGTGAGTGTCTCAGTAAGTCCGTTTGCCTCATTAGCAAAAGTCACAAAGCCTACACGATTGAAAATGCTGGGATTTTGCTTTACATGAAGGAATACTGTGCCATTTTCCTTTTTCACCACGCTAATCCAATCAGATTGGCACGTTACGTTAAAGTCTACATTTGCGGTGATATCATAGCACAATGTACGCTCACGGTAACTCATACTCTGATTGTGAGGAGCTACAATGACAGGATAAGCACTGTCAGAAAGTTTTACCTGTGCCATCAGAGGTTGGAAAGCAGAACTTGCCACCACAAGCGAAGCACATGCAAATATGTGTTTGATATATTTCATTGATTTTCTGTTTTTATAAATCTGGGTATAGTCAAGAAGAGATGTACCTTAGAGTACCACCTTCTTTCCGTTTACAAGATAGAGGCCCTTGTTTAGGTTGATAGTCTGAGAACCTTCTACGATGCCCTGCCATACGAGTTTACCCTCGGTGCTGAACACACGTACTGCCTGTGACTTAGGAGCAGTAACTTCGATACCACCACTTACTACTCTCACAGCGAAGCTTTCAGCCTCTGCAGCCTTTGCATCTTCAATACCAGTAAGTTCACCGACATTATTCACAACGGTGAAACGATTTGTCATGAAAGTCAAGTCGGTGTATTCTTTTGAAGAAATCTTGGCATAAACCACACCGAGTGCCTTCTTAAATCCAAAGCATCCACTATTTGCACCTGAAGCAGAGTAGAGGTATGTATTGTTGTGGACAGAAGCCTCATCGGCATCTGATCCAGCAGGAACGCCATAGAATCTAGCAACCACTTGACCCTTTGCGCCACTTGCATTTTTCATCAAATCACGAAGATCGAGCACGTACTTCTTATTTATTGTAGAAGATGTGTAGTCGAAGTCGCTTCTATCTGCGCAAACCAACATGTAGTACTTCTTATTCGCATAGCTATAGTTCAGTTTTGATGTAATATCAATTTCTCCATTCTGAGGAAGATAACTGATATTCTTTACAGCAACCTTGCTAGGGAAAGAGTTGAAGAAAAGAGAGTTTTCACCACAAGTATAGTTTTCAAGTTTCTCTGATGATGAGAAATCATAGAGATCCACTTTGGTCAACTGATTATTCTCTACTGCCAAATACTTCAACTTAGAAGCTTTTGATACATTCAAGATTTTAATCTTGTTGTTCTCCACAAATACGTGCTGCAATGAATCTTGCTTAGCATTGAGCGTAACGGATGTGATCGCATTATGCCCACACATCAATACACTCAGAGAGGGGGATCCTGCAAGGCTCAATGTCTTCAAGGAATTGTTAGCACACTTAAACTCATCCAAGTTGCTATTCAAACCCGCAAACACTGAAGCGAACTTGTTGTTGCTAATATCAACGTGTTGCAAATTTGAGGCGCTTGAACTAAATGCGAATGCCGTGCCCGACCCTGTATTCGTGGTCATTTCGTTACCAGAAAGGTTTACGTTTTCAAGCAACGGATTTTTCGCAATCGTCAAGATCAACTTGTGAATCTTATTGTTTGCACAATTCAAGTCGGTCAACTTGGCACAACCTGCTACATCAAGCGTGGTAAGCGCATTGTTCTGGCAATAGACAGACAACAAGTTATTTGCTTTTGCAAGATCTATTGCAGTAAGTCCCTGATTGTCACAAACTAAGGTCTCAATTTTTGAAGTAGAAGTTATTGAGAATGTTTGTTTTTTCAGTACGCCTGTAATAGTCAGCAAATCATCTTCCGAGGAATTAACAGTTACAGGAACGCCATCGCCCCAATCTACCTGAATGCTTCCCGAAGAGGGTTGGTTCACCTGTAATGTTACAGTTTCACCAATTTGCTTACTTGTGGTAAACGAGACCACATCCTGCGCCATAGCAGGCGAAATGGCCAACATTCCCGATGCAAGCAAGGAAACAAAAAGTTTGTTTTTTTTCATAGAAAGTATAATTGTTATTAGGATGTCATTATCTATCCAAAATCGTATTGACTTCAGCAAAAAGTTTCTATTAAAGAGTCTTCTGCACACAGACAAAAAAACACACATAATCTTGCCTGCGACAAGTCACAAGCACACTTTTCAAGGCAAAATTGCAGAAAAAAAAGTAATTATACAAATAAAAGTGTTGTTTTTGCGTGCCAAAGTGTATTAAAAGTTGTTTCGCAGATTATCTCATATTGACACACAACTATCTATCACTCGCTCTATATAACAAAAACTCGGGACAGGAAATAGAGAAAACACGTAGAAAGGAAATGGGGCAAACGAAATTACCCAACTCGTTTGCCCCATGATTCTTGACATTCCTTATTCCGAACTAGCAACATTAGGAAATGGCGGAAAAGTTTATCATGGTCTTCTTCAATAATTTCAGATGTTGCCATACCATAGCATTTTGCGGAAGAGCATTCTGCGGATCTTGTTTCAGTATTTCGGAAGCAGCTTCACGTGCTATTTCCAACAGTTCCTGATCTTTCACGATGTTGGCAATCTTTAAATCGAAAGGCATACCACTCTGAGCAGTACCCTCCAAATCACCTGGACCACGAAGTTTCATATCTTCCTCTGCAATCACAAATCCATCGGTACTGTCCACCATTACTCGCATGCGTCGCAAAGAAGTTTCCGTCAGATGATCCTTTGTCATTAAGATACAATATGACTGTTCAGCTCCTCGCCCCACTCTACCTCGAAGTTGATGAAGCTGCGCTAAGCCAAAACGCTCCGCATTTTCTATCACCATAACCGAAGCATTGGGCACATTCACCCCCACCTCAATGACTGTAGTTGATACTAAAATCTGAGTTTCACCACTCTTGAACGCTGCCATTGCAGATTCCTTTTCCGCAGATTTCATCTTACCATGTACCATGCCAACACGATATTCTTTAAAGATGTCGACCAACTGATTGTAACCTGTTTGAAGGTCTTGCAAATCGAGTTTTTCATTTTCCTTTATCAAAGGATAAACTACGTAGACCTGTCGTCCGAGCTGCAGTTGATAGCGAATACCTTGAAACAAGCGTCCTCGATCTATTTGTCGATAGTGTACGGTCTGTATGGGTTTACGTCCTGGTGGCAATTCATCAATCACACTTACATCGAGATCGCCATAAACCGTCATAGCCAAGGTACGAGGAATTGGAGTAGCTGTCATTACTAGAATGTGAGGCGGACACACATTTTTCTTCCATAATTGCGCTCGTTGTTTTACGCCAAATCGATGTTGCTCATCAATCACTACGAGCCCTAGATTATGAAACATCACCTTAGGCTCAATCAATGCATGCGTACCTATTAATATATGTATTGACCCATCGGCTATGCCTGCTAACACTTCTTTTCGTTTTTTCCCTTTGACCATTCCCGTAAGAAGTTCCACTTTAATAGGAAGATTGCCCAAGTATTCCGTGACGGATTGTAAATGTTGCTCGGCTAGAATTTCCGTGGGAGCCATAATGCAGGCTTGAAAACCATTGTCAAGAGCGAGCAAACACGAGAGTAACGCCACCATAGTCTTACCACTACCTACATCACCTTGAAGCAATCGATTCATTTGTTTACCCGTCACCACATCGCTGCGAATCTCACGAACCACTCGCTTCTGCGCATTTGTAAGTTCGAAAGGCAATCGCTCATTGTAGAACTGCATAAAATGACTACCCACACGTTTGAACACGAAACCAGCATAATTCATTTTGCGATTTTGTGTATAACGCAAGATATCCAATTGCAGGAAAAAAAGTTCTTCAAATTTTAGTCGGCGCGTAGCTTCGGGAAGTTCTTTGGATGTTTGAGGGTGATGCACCTTATGCAATGCCTCATCAAGCGACATCAAATTGTAACGCCTAAGCAAATAGTCTGGTAGCACTTCGCTAATAACATGCCCCTCTAATAGCTTGAAAGCATTCTCCACCATGTCGGCCATTTGACGAGAAGCAATGCCCATTCGCTTCATACGTTCCGACGTATGGTAATGAGGTTGCATCGTCAGTGGTTGTTGTTGAGTTGTCTGAGCGTCTTCCAGTTCGGGGTGCGGAATGTTATAACGTCCATTAAAATTATTGGGCTTACCCAGAAGTACGTAAGTATGATTGTAGAGCAAACGATTGTTCCACATCTTTATGCTATTAAACCAAACCAACTCTATATACCCCGACCCATCGGTAAAAGTAGCTACAAGACGTTCACGATGCCCCGTACCTTCTATATTTTTATTCACAATCTGCCCTTTAAGCAGTACGTAGGGCATGCCATCTATAATATCAGCAACTCGATGAATCACGCTACGATCAATATACTTATAGGGGAAATTATAGAGCATATCACGAAGGGTGAAGACACCTAAGTCCTCACCCAGTACTTTTGCTCTCATGGGGCCTACCCCTTTCAAGTATTTAATATCTGTCTCAAGCGGATTGATCATGAATCAAACAAAAAGATAGAGAGGTTCTAATTCTTCCTAGAAATGTATGCATTAGAACCTCCCTAAAATTAGAACTTCAGCAGTCGGTTGACTGAAGCATCATAGCCTTCAAAGAGCATATCGTTTTCTACACGATCGACAATGGTTGCATCAGCCACGAAATGGCGAGCTATAGTGCAGGCAAACAAGCGAGTGGCAGCAGGACCTGCTCCTGTAAGGATATTGTCGTGTTCTACCACGTAGGCATCGCTATGATAAATGGCACCCTCTAAATGATGCTGCATTCCGGGATAAATGGTCACGTGTTTACCGATAAGCAAGCCTGCAGTAGAAAGCACCATCGGAGCGGCACAGATAGCCGCAACCAATACTCCTTTGCGCGCTTGTGTGAGCAAAGCTTGATGAAGTACAGTATTCTTGTTCATCATCTCTGCTCCTTTCAGTCCACCTGGAAGTACCAAGGCATCGCAATGAAGCAAGTGATTTTTTTTAAACAGACTATCAGCTTTGACCACCACACCACGAGCACTTACTACTACGCGTTTTCCTGTCACACTGAGTGTCTGTACCTGTAAGCCGCAACGGCGTAGGATATCAATCGTACCGATTGTTTCGATTTCTTCAAAACCATCAGCAAGGAATAAATATATCATATTCTATAATTGTTTTTATTCTTTCATCTAAGACATTCCAAGTACTGTTTGATGGTACTCTGCAGTCCCATGTATAATGCGTCACATATCAATGCATGCCCTATACTCACCTCATCAGTCCAGGGAATACATTGATGGAAGTAAGCTAGGTTTTGCAGGCTCAAGTCGTGACCAGCATTTAGTCCAAGCCCTATCTGCCTACAATGTTTCGCTGTTTCCACAAAAGGTGCAATTGCTTCCTCGCGATTGATTTCGTAGTTAGCTGCATAAGGCTCGGTATAAAGCTCCACACGATCAGCACCCAACGACTTGGCATAATCAGCCATTTCATTATTAGCGTCAATAAAAATGCTCACACGTATACCAGCTTCACGGAATCGGGTCACAATTGGTTGCAATTGTTCAAAATGCTTTTTTGTATCCCATCCGTGGTTAGATGTCAACTGATCGGGAGCATCAGGCACTAAGGTTACTTGCGCTGGCTTCACGGTCAAGACCAATTGACAGAAATCATCGCTTGGATAGCCTTCTATATTAAATTCCGTAGTCAGGATGGTAGATAAATCCAATACATCCTGATGACGGATATGACGTTCATCGGGTCTAGGATGCACAGTAATACCTTGTGCCCCAAACTTCTCACAATCCAAAGCGACACGTATCACATCGGGGTTATTCCCCCCACGTGCATTACGCAATGTTGCCACTTTGTTAATATTCACGCTCAACTTTGTCATAGTTAATTCTCGTTTTTTCGGACGAAAGATGTAAATTTGCGCCTGTTAGTTTTTGTTTTGGTAGCACAAAGGTACGCTTTTTTAAGCACTCTGCCCTAATATTGTGTTTTATTTTAATAAACCAAGGCAAAGTTTTAAACTAATTTATCAATATGAAGTATTCCCACCTAAAAATAGCTCTCTTCGGCAACATATATCAGACTAGCAAAAACCAATACGTAGCACATGTTATCCACAAGCTTCAAGCCTTAGGTGTCAAAATATGCATGGAAGAACGCTTTGCTGCTTTTGTTTTGCGAAACTTCGATATAAGAATTAATAGCGTAGAGACTTTTTCTGAATTGCGCCGTTGCAGCGCCGACGTAGCCATATCAATAGGTGGCGATGGTACTTTCCTCGGCACAGCAGCCATGGTGGGAGCAAGCGGCATCCCTATTTTGGGAATCAACACAGGACGATTGGGATTCCTCGCTGATGTATCGCCCGATGCGATAGAAGACTCCCTAGAGAAACTTTGCAATGGCGACTATATAGTGGAAAAGCGAAAAGCGCTTGCTGTCAAAAAAGATGACGTCCTTTCTGAATTTCATCCCTATGCTCTCAACGAAGTAGCTGTGCTGAAACACGACAACTCTTCACTTATTGAAATTGCAACCTATATTAATGACCATTATCTCACCACTTACTTGGCAGATGGACTAATCGTATCCACTCCTACGGGATCTACAGGATATTCATTGAGTGTAGGAGGCCCTATTCTTGTGCCACAATCAGGTACATTTTGCATTGCTCCCATTGCTCCGCATAGTTTGTCAATTCGTCCTGTAGTAGTTCGTGATGATGTTGACATCCGACTAGAGATACATAGTCGTTCACAAAAATTTCTGCTCTCTTGCGATGGACGAAGCGAGAGCCTTCCAAACTCAACAAAGATTAGCATTCATTGTGCACCTCACACAATCAAGGTAATCAAGATTGAACATAAACACTTCTTCGATACTTTACGCGACAAATTGATGTGGGGAGCTGACCAGCGCTACTAACCCCCTATTCTTCTCTTACGACTCCATTCATGACGCGTTCTACGCCACATATTATAAAATACCTATTTCACCTCTTTAGAGGGCATAAACTACAAGTTACGCTCAACACGCTATTGGGCGTAACACTCGTAGGTCTTGACCTTGCCTTTGTTTGGGCCACGAAACTTGTGATTGACATTGCTACCCACCACAATCAACAGATTCCACTCACGCATGCTTTCATCTTAATCGCATTCATCATGACTTTGCGCATATCCCTCAGCCTATCCTCTCGATGGATTCGAGCTACCCTAGGGGTCAATGCACAGAACGATATGCAACAACAGCTTTTTGCCCGATTGATGCACAGCGAATGGATTTCACTTAAAACCTACCATACGGGGCATCTCACCAATCGTATGGAACGCGACGTAAAGGATGTGGTAAACTTTATCACAGAAGATATTCCCAATCTTGTCACCACACTCGTACAATTTATTGGAGCATTTCTTTTCCTTTTCTTTATGGACAGCACACTAGCTCTCATCATTGTGTGTGTAGTTCCATTCTTCTTGGTATGCAGCAAACTCTATGTCAAGAAAATGCGAAAACTGACACACCAATCGAGAGAGGAAGAAAGTCGCATTCAAGCCATCATCCAAGAAACGCTTCAACATTCACTGGTAGTCAAGACATTACAACGTGTTGATTTCTTTATCAATAGTCTAAAGAAGCAACAAGACCAGCTCCATCAAACCATTCTGCAACGCACCCGTTACTCTACAATCTCTGCAGGACTTCTCAGTTTTGGATTTGGTGCAGGATATTTCATCACATTTACTTGGGGCACATATAGTCTATCGCGCGGCCTCATCACTTATGGTGCCATGTTGGCATTTATCCAACTCGTAGGGCAAATTCAATCGCCCATCCGTACGCTCTCAAAGTTTATTCCTATCTTTATCTCAGCATTCACGGCTTCTGAGCGCTTGATGGACATTGAAGACATTCCGCAAGAAGAGCTTACGGAGCCTCTCTTGCTTCCTCGTCCCTTAGGCTTACAGCTCAACCATGTGAGTTATCAATACGAAGTTAAGTCACGACTGATATTCAACGATTTCAGCCAAGTATTCTCTGCCAAAAGCATCATAGCCATTACGGGTGAGACGGGAGCAGGAAAGACCACACTCATTCGTCTGTTACTCTCTTTAATAAAGCCGCAGCAAGGCTCTGTCACATTGATTGACGGAACAGGATGCACACACGCAATGAGTCCGCACCTACGCTGCAATTTTGCCTATGTTCCGCAAGGCAACACACTATTCTCGGGTACCATCCGGAGCAACCTGCTACAAGCACGTCCCACGGCTACAGAAGAAGAACTTCGAAAGGCACTTCACACAGCTTCTGCCGATTTCGTATTAGAACTTCCTAAAGGCCTCGACACCCCATGCAGCGAATCAGGAGGGGGACTTTCTGAAGGACAGGCTCAACGCATAGCCATTGCACGTGCTTTACTCTCGGATGGAAGCATTATTATTTTCGACGAAGCCACATCCTCATTAGATAGCGAAACAGAAGACATTGTACTTCAACGCATCGTTCAGGAAAACAGAAATTCTACATTGATATTCATCACACATCGGCCAAAAGTATTGAAATACGCTACACAGATTCTTCATCTCGAAGGAAAGTCGCATCGCGTAGATGCTAAGAAGTAACCACACGCCCAATCTATTCAAATCCAACAAGAAAGTGAAGAGACCCTCACTACGCAACATATTTCGCACTTTGCTATGCACCATCATTGGCGCATATACCTTATTGTTGGCATTTCTCAACTTCTCACCTACCGAGCAGTTCCTCACACGGCAAATTGCTCAAGCGCTAAGCAATCGTCTCGGCACAGAAGTTACGATTGGACACATTGAGGTGGGACTTTTCAATCGATTAACACTCAAAGAGGTTAACATTAAAGATTTGAAGAAGAAAGATCTTCTGCAGGCAGGCCTCATATCGTGCAAGATTGAACTTCGATCATTGTTCAAACACCAACTATCACTCCGCACTGTTTCCCTACTCGATACAAGTGTAAACCTATACAAAGAAAAATCTGATAGCGCTACCAACTACCAATTTTTACTTGATGCGTTTGCAAGTAAAGAGCCTCATAAAAAGACAGCTATTGACCTGCGTATCAATTCGATAATACTGCGTAGAGTCGCTTTCCAATACAATGAGCTCTACAAACTTTCCAAACCAGGGAAATTAGACTTTGCACACCTGAGTGTGAAGGACTTAAATGCCAACGTAAGTTTAAAGTCAATCACACCGCAATCCATCAATTTACGTGTACGATCTTTATCATTCAAAGAGAAATCTGGCTTAGACATCCGCCAATTTCATTTCAAGTTGAATGCCGACCGACAAAATGCTCAAATAGAAGATTTCTGTTTGGAAATGCCTCATACACATTTTCAACAAACTTCTCTGCTAGCCACTTACGACATTAGGAAAGGTTTTAGCACATTCGCTTCCACACTGCATATTGGAGCCACCTTGAAAGACTTACAAGTAGCCACTTCCGACCTACGTCCACTAATAAAGTTTCCCACTGGAATGGACGCAACGATTCGCCTTTCAACCTCCCTATTGCTCACTCCCCAAAAGTTACAGCTCAATCAATTCTCGGCACATACTACTGACAACAAATTCAAGATACAAACCGACTTCACTTGGAACAGACAAGGAGGCAAAGGGCTCACAGCGAGTGTCAATATAAAGCAACTATTTGTGGGAGCTCCGCTTGGTTCGAACATTGCCCAATGGACGGGACTGAAGGAGAAAGATGCACAACTCATCGCTCGCATTGGCGACATCAATGCCTCTGCACATGTATTAATAAAGGATAAGCATCATGCAACAGGAGCGCTGATACTCCATACAACTGTGGGACAAGTGGCCGCTGATGCCACATGGGATTCTTCCTTACTTAGCGTAAAATCGCAACTGACAGATGTGCGTCCTTCTGTCATTTTTAATAATCCCAAACTGCCCACACGTGCTTCGTTACACGCTTCGATTAAATCTGATTTCAACAAGAAGTCAGCACCATCCTTATGGGCCAATATCAATATCAGTGCCTTGGAGTGGAACAACATCTGTTATGGAGGTATTCATCTTACAGGCAACTATGATGGGAAAATCATTTCCGCAAGTCTCAAAAGCCAAGATGCTCGTGCACAATTTGCGGTTAAAGGCGATGCTTCGCTCGTAGGAAAGAAGTTAGCAAATATCAATCTACAAGCACAAATTGACCATCTTGTGCCATCACAATTAGGAATTCATACTCCTTACGGAGCAGCTGCGTTCAGTGGTAGTGTTCAAGCATCTTTGTCTGGGCTAGGAAGCGCATTGCCTTGGGGAAACGTCAGCATCCGCCATTTCCATATGCAAAATGGTCCAAGAGGGAACTACCAGTTAGACCATTTCACAGCGCAGTTGCAAAGACATGCATCACAGCATTCTTCATTACACATTGATAGCGACTTCTTGGATGCCGACATTCAAGGTAATCTCCAACCACAATCCATCATAAATGGTGTAACAGCCCTTTTACATCGCGCATTACCAACTATTATCCCCTCTGCGGGGGCAACATCTGCTTCCCAACAATGGACCATTGATACACGACTAAAAGATACTGATTTTCTAAAGCAGATGTTGGGTGTTGACATTCAAGCAGGAGGCACACTTCGCTTACGAGGCACTCTCAATACTGGCAATGGACGTACTTGGCTCACTGCCTCTACTCCTTCTTTGACCATCTCTGGACAACATTTCGATAAGCCTAGCATCTATCTTTCGGGAGAAGGTTCCCTATATAATTGTTTAGTGCAAGCTCAGAAAGAAATCTCTGGCCACGACTATCATGTGGCCGTAAATTTCAAAACACAGGAAGGAAAGCTACTCACACAGATTGGTTGGTCCGATACAGAAAGCAAGGCTTATTCCGGAAAATTTGAAAGCGAGACTGAATTTATCAGAGGAGGCCAGAAGATTGGGTTCCACATGAACATTCACCCTACGGAGTTTGCTTTAGACCACATGCCGTGGAACATCTCAAGCGGTCAACTTTCCTACATTAATCATCAACTTGCCATCAATAGTGTAAGTATTTCAAGTCAAGACCAAGCACTCTCTGTCAGCGGCAAGGTGGGAGCTGGACGAAACGACTCCATCGTGGCTCGCTTGAAGAATGTTGACATTAATTACATTCTTGACTTAATCAACTTTGATGCAGTAGCCTTCGGAGGCAATGCCACAGGGACGGCCTCGTTTACACAAGAAGGCAACCATCCACAAGTACATGCCCACCTCAACGTACCCAATTTTACTTTCAACAATGGTCCCATGGGACGTGCGAACATCTCGGCAAATTGGAACAAAGCTGACAACCGCATCAATCTGAATGCGTCAATGCACCTTCCACGCACCGTCGACGATGGTACAGAATTACAAGGTTACGTATCTTTGGCAGAGAAAGGGCTAGATCTTCATATTAACACGCATCATACCGATTTGCGTTTCCTACGTCGCTACATCAATGGTATCTTCGACGACTTTACGGGTGATGCCACTGGCGCACTACGCCTTTACGGACCTTTTAAAAAACTTGACTTTGAAGGAAAACTTACAGCAAATGCTGAAGCCACCATTCCCGTTACGGGCGTTCGCTATAAGGTAAGTAATGGCCAAGTAGAATTAGGACCAGGCTATTTCAAATTCAACGACTTCATCATTTCTGACAAACGCGGTGGAAGCGGCATTGCCAATGGCACGCTACGCCACACACACTTGAAGAATCTTAACTACGACTTCACACTAGCTGCTACTCACCTACTTTGCTACAATCAGCAAAAACAATCAGGAATGCCATTTTATAGCACAACGACGGGGTCTGGTACTATACAACTGAAAGGAATGCCTGGCCAATTCATGGCAGACATCGCCTTAACCCCTGAAACTCCTACCACCTTTGTATACGACCTCAGTTCGCAAACGGCATTTTCTAAAGACGACCAAATGATTCATTTCCATAGCCGCCGTCCTGCGAACGATAGGAATCTGCTTCTAGCATCCAACAACAAAGAGGAAGAAGATTCCATAGATGCAGATGTGCCCACGCAAAACATGGGCACAGACATGCGCCTCAACTTCTTTATCGATACAAACCCCTCTGCACAAATCAAGATTATCACCGATGCACGTGCTGATGATGCTATCACAGCCTATGGAGTTGGACCGATCAGAGCTTCTTGGCACAATAAAGGAGGGTTTGAAATGTATGGCACCTATAAGGTAGTACGCGGCGATTACAAGTTGAGTTTACAAGACGTCATTCGCAAGGATCTTACCTTGCAAGAAGGAAGTACGATTACATTTGGTGGCAACCCGCTTGATGCCAACTTGGCTTTAAAGGCACTCTATACTGTGAATGGTGTGCCCCTAAGCGACCTCAACTATGGAGCAGGTTTCACACAGAAAACAGTTCGAGCAGACTGTATTCTCAACATTGGCGGCAAAGCTCGCGCTCCGCAAGTAGATTTTGACCTAGACCTCCACAACATTTCCTCCGACGAAAAGCAAATGGTACGTCAGCTTATCTCCACAGAAGAAGACATGAGCCGACAGGTGATTTGCTTGCTCGGCATGGGACGTTTCCTCACCACCACTCCTTCTTCGGTTTCAACAGCCGAACAGGGCAATGGCGTATCAGGCACAGCGATGCGTTCTTTCCTATCATCCACACTGACAGGTCAGCTCAACTCAGCCATTGCCTCGGCATTAGGAGGACAGTCGCGATGGACCTTCGGTACAAACTTCATACCTGGCTCTACGGGATGGGACGAGATGGAAGTAGACGGATTGCTACAAGGACGCTTATTCAATGACAGATTGCTTATCAACGGTAACTTTGGCTATCGCGATCATCCCACCTACACTTCCAACTTCGTAGGCGATTTTGATATTCGATATTTACTCACGCCTCGCGGCAACATCAGTCTGAGAGCTTATAGCGAGACAAACGACCGTTACTTTACAAAGTCATCGCTCACTACTCAAGGCGTGGGCATCAGTCTGCAAAAGGATTTCACAAACTTCCTTGACCTATTCCGCAGAAAGAAACGCACGCAAACCGCCATTCCCTCACGCTGACACATCATGCAGACTCGCAAACAAATACAATTCATTTTCAAGAGATATTCATCCTACAAATAGAGAACAATGGCAAAACGTTTACTAACATTTGCAGTAGCTTCTTTGTTCGCTGCTAGTGCAATCGCAATTCCTGCCAAGCGACGCTATATTCAGGTAAAGCAACCTGATGGAACGACTCTGACCATTACCATCCAAGGTGACGAGAATTTTCATTTCCACGCCACTACTGATGGCATACCCTTGATTAAAGATTCCAATGGCACTTACATCTATGCCACTCTTGACAGCAACGGCAAGCTCATAACCTCAACGCAATTAGCCCACAATGCCAATGAACGCTCTAACCAAGAAAATGCGTTCATCACAGCAAACGAGCCAAAAGCCTCAACCATCAAAAAGATGGGAGCGAAGCGAACCGCTGAACGCAACGCTATCCGCTTAAAGAAACTTGAGAAGCGCATACAGTCTTTGGGAAAAATTCAGAACACTATGTCCACCTATATGGCTCCCGCCACAGGTGGAGAAGGTATTGGTATTACAGGAAAGCACAAAGGAT
>UQKO01000015.1 GCA_900541575.1 uncultured Prevotella sp. | reverse complement strand
GCGAAGCGTCTCGCTTCGGAAAGGCTTGTGAAGGCTCGATGTCGAGCAAGACTTAAAGTAAAAGAACTTACAGAAGTTTTCTACGTCATTTCGGAGCATCGAGCTCCTTACTGACGTACCGAAGCGAGACGCTTCGCCCCCACTTCCTATGAGTAGGCTCCTTGTCTGAATTCGACTTATTCGAGTATTGGCTGAAATCTTACGTTCCTGCTCAGAACCTAATCATTAACAACACAAAAAAGTGAAAAAGGGCTGAAACCTCACGAGAGAAGTTTCAGCCCTGATTTTTTTTCGTAAGAAGTTTTACATGAAAGCAATAAACTTTTTCTTGTAAAAAACGAACGTCTTACTTCACCACGACCTTTCGTACCGATCCATCACTCATCTGCAAAAGGTTGATGCCCGATTGCGGATGGTTGATGCGACGGCCATCGATGGTATAGCGAGCTACGATGGTAGCCGCAGACTCATTTGCTTCGACAGCACCAATGCCTGTGTATTCTGGATTGAGTTCCACTGAAACAGCCTTATCCGTCACTTCAAATGAGACGGGACCGAAAGGAACATCTTCGTATGCCATGAGTAAGATACCAGAAACCTGGTATTTACCAGGGTTCAATCTTAAACGATTCTTCGTCCAAGGATTGTAGGGCTTAGCATAAGCATCATCCAAGAATCCTATGCGCACATGGTTTGGTTCGTAAAAAAGGTTGAAACCATTATGCCCAACGCATTTGGTTGATATAGACTCTCCATTATAATAGAATGTTACACCACATGGGGTCTCATCATAAGGGAAAGCCAATAAGGTATCATTATCCGAGGGCAAAACATCGAATATCTGCACGCCATATCGTCCTGTAGCGCTTACGCAAGCAGCAAGCAACATACCTTGTCCTTGCGGTAGATGTATGCGACGTTCTTTCAAAGAAGAACGTACGGCATTATCTGGGATTGACAGATTTGCATAATGACTATCATCTCCTATGTAGCGAGTGGCAGGCCATAGGATCAAGGTTTTTGCATACGCGAGCTTCACTTCACGATAGTTCCGCGTATAGTCATTAAATCCAGGCTGAAGAGGAATCGTCACGGGATTGCTGAAATACACGTGTTGTTCTGAAGCACCCTCTGCACCCGTAGGTTCGAGCTGCACAATGGGAGAGGATTCATACTTATAGTTCTCACTTCCATCGGTCACATTGATAAGGTGCTCACCATCGGCATCGCTTACACGAAGGAGCGAATAGTTGGTGGCGAAAGGTTCAATGAGCAAATCGTCTCGAGAGGTCAAATCTAAGTTGTCCTTGCGAGAGATCGTTTCCTCATCTGCCATTACGGAATAATCGATTGTTCCCTCGGGAAGCAAGAACGTGAGTGTATCGTTGGGAATAAAGGGAGCCTCATTGAGGATACTCTTGCTGCAACCAGCGTGGTGCGTACCAGTGGCAAGCGAGAGATCATTATTAAATAATGCCACTCGTGCACCAGCGTTTTCCTTCAAATAAGGACATGGGATGACAAACTTCACCGGATGAACCTTTCCGAAGTCCAATCCATCAAAGAGTGGATTCGCTGCCGAGAAGTCCTTACCCGTGAGCAAGAGGTTCTGATGGTTCCATTCATTGCCAGCCCAACGGGCTTCAATCGCAGTCGAGATTGTATCACTCGCTTCAGAGAAGTTGTAGGACAAGGAAGCTTGTACCTTGTTGCAAGCACCATTGATGCGATAACTCAATTTGAGATCGTTGCCCACAACCTTACGCTCTACAGGCGCACTTTGCAACGGAACAAAATAATCCTCCTCGGGATAGAGGTAAGAGGCTTTGAATGTCAAGCAAGCAGACTGTTCAAAACGTGCGGCGCCCTTAATAAGTGCGCTTATCGTCACGGGATTGCTCGTAGCCAATGTTACATCTTGCACCCTTGTACCCCTTGCCACAGTCACTTCGGACACAAGCCAGTTGCTCCATGAGCTATAAGGCATTAGAAAATCGGGATCTGAGGTGTCAACCTGTGGGTAGCCCACCTCAAAGAGCTGACGACCTGGCAGGGCATAGTATACATAAGTCGTTCCATCGCTTGCTTCACTAATCGTATTTCCATACGTGCCATAACCATAGGAGACAGCTCCCTTGGGCTGACAATAATAAGTGGTCTTTGGGTTACCCGACGTGATGGGACAATTGTTGCCCTTCGTATCTTTGATATATAGACTGCACTTCACAGCATCACGATAGTCGGTATTGACCACGGCATCTTCCGATCCCATGGTGAGGGAATCGACATGCAGAGAGCAGTTGGTGTCTTGCGGCATCATCACGTAGCGCACTTTCTCGCCCACTGGGGCAAACACGGAATAGCTATCTTCATCGAGTTCTACCACGTTGACACGATACCTTGTGGTCGCCCCCACCGAACCTGCATACATATCGGGAGCCAAGACAGCACGAACCACGTTTCCATCACGTCCAATCACAGGATTAAACGTCACGCGCTTGTAGTCTGCCATCTGCGTGATGCTAATCCTTTGATACCCCTCCGCATCGGGAGCTATCACGGCACTGCCCTTGATGGGCTTGATGAAACGTGGGTCGTAGAAGCGATAGTAGAGCGTGCTCCCTGCCTCAAGACCCAAGTTTCGCTGCACATCAACAGCTTGTGAGCGGACTGACATTCCCCAGCCACCATCTTGATAAAGGCTGCGTTTGAGAGACACCGAAAGTACTTTGCCATCCTTCACCACGGGAGCGACCGACCAATCTTTTGTTCGAGCAATGTATTCAGTATCATCGAGCAACGAGGCATTATTGGAAATGTACAATACCTGCTGCGAAGCAGCTTCTTGATCTGTCATACCTTTCGGTGCTGCCACATCGAAGAGAACCTTGACCTGAGCATCCACCTGCGAGGGAAGAGCTGCAGACATCATTCCTATCAGGAAGAATTTAGATAAGTAATGTTTTTTCATATATAAAGGGTTTTTAGGATGAATATTGTTCTTTCAAAGTCAATTTGCAAAAGACGCATATTGCTTGGTGGGAAAAATGCTCCATAAATGGATCTTTCCCCACCTTGCGCTATGGCACCACAACCATCTTCTCTTCCACGAGGTATATGCCTGCGGAAAGAGCTATACGCTGCTGAACGTTGGGAAGAAGACTAAGCGTCCTCACATATTGTCCGTCGAGGGTATAGACATGCAATGTCATGGCCTTGCCTGCCTCGAGCACGATGGCGCCCTTCTCAGTCTTTACCTTACACTGGGCACCCACCCGCACAGGATTTATCGCATCAGTCTTTCCAGGCACATAGACATACTGCTCTGATATATCAAAAGGATAGTACCTAAGGGAAGACAACACCATGAGATAATTGTGAGGAAGCGTGGAACGGTTCTGTATATCATACGTCTGATTACCCACATCAATATACGAAAGATTGCACAGCACGAAATGTCCCCTCCCATTTTCTGTGTTAGGGATAGCTTCGAAGTATACCTTTGTTTCCGCGCCATTGCCAGGAAGTTTCACATACACCTTGTCCACATAATGCTTGTCCACACTACTTTTGCCGTTATACATATTCACAGATGCACAGATCGTAGCATTACAATCGCCACCATCGTTGCGCAAGGTAAAGTAGAAACGTGCTGTCTCTTCACGAGTAAGGGGAGCCTCCACCTGATCGTCTGAATAGTAGGCGTTCGAAGTTTCCATTTCACCTTCCACCTTATTACTTCCAGCATCAACCAAGAAAAATTGCGGAGCTTCTGTCTCCACCACATGAAGCGGCTGCGACTGCAACCAGCATTCGGCATTGTTGCCAGTTCCATTTCTCAGCCACACGTAGCAATCGCCCGCTCTATCGGGATTTATGGTCAACGTACGCTTTACCGAAGAATGAGCAGGCACCACAACCGTCAGCGTGCGATAATAATCAGTCGGTTGGTCTTGACTATAAGTAATCGACATGGACATCGAGGTATAGATTTCTTGATCTTCTGCATTATTAAACGTAAGATTTATCACGTTGTCTTGCTTCGCATAAAGCACATCTTCTGCCTCCAGATTTATGTCCAATCGAGGATCTATGCGCGTAAAGTCTGTGACAGAAGCATTAAATCTGTAGCGCGTATGAGCTGAAGTGCTTTCGCACGCTATCCAATTCTCACCGTCCGTGCTGTACATCGGAAAGAGTTCCGTCTCGCCCACGGGACAAGCATAAGAGAATAAGTCGAAATACTTCACGTTGCTATACGTAGTAAGTTGAGTTGCATCGTAATGCATGGCCTCGGATTGTAGTTGAAGAGTACCATTGGCATCCTTCCGGCCTATACCCAAATAGACGTCTTTGCCCGGCGGGACGATAAAATAGAGTCTTGCAGATATATAGAAATCTTCAGATGCATCATTGCGCGGTTGTACTGCAAAAACAGGGTTGCTATAATCATTGTTAAGTGTCACTTTGTCAAGTCCCGTGTTCCACAAATCATCAGTTTTTCCATTATCGGGTGCGATTCCCACAATCATCCACATGTTCATGTTATAGCCATCGTCTACATCGGGAGTAACAACGCCATCATAGATCCAATTGAGTACTGCAAGATCAAAATATCCATTGTCCCAGCCATTCCAGCCCCAATTGATATGATACAGTCCCATACCATCCGCACCGTCACATACAAACGCATGCCCCTCAAGTTGAGGATCATAACCGGCATAAAGCACTGGACGCAAAGCCAAGAGTTCTTGATCGATCATCCGTTCCCACTCTTCCTGTGTATAATAACTGCGTACAACACGCTTCAGCAAATCTGCATCGTAACCAAAATAGTCGCGAAGCACATCTACCGTAACGCTCGCACTTGAACCTGTAAGCGAATAGTTGGTCTCCATCGCTGCTCCACAGTCGGCCAGAAGTTGAGCCACGGCATCAGCTTGTCGCTGAGAGTAATCACCTCGATAACTGGGCAATATAGCCTCCCAATCATAGGCAATGCCTTTGCTGCGCGAGGGTACCTCTATGGTATACTCCTTTGAGTCAACAATTTTAGATGACACGTAGGCCGGAGTATCTTTGAGCATACTCGCCGGATAGTGATGATAGGCCAGGATTTGCGCCATAGCTGTAGAAGAGCATCCCGTTACCGCCCGCTTATCATCGAATAGTGGGCATTGTCCGTTAAAGGGTGTTCCCTGATCCCACGTGATGTCACCCAATAAAGGACTCACCTTGACACGGTTAGCCGACGCTTCTTTTTCCTGACGCTGTTTCAGCATGCAGGCTTGGCGCTCGGCACAACTATCACCCTGTTCCAAGCGTTCAGTAATTTGAGCAAAAGCCTCCATATATCGCCTGAACCCATCAGACTGAAAAGTCTCATTATACGTACCGTGGGTGCTATATCCAACGATTTCGGGCAAGCGATCATCGCCGGAGACGATGGTAAAGCCCTTATCCGTTCCGTTTTGAAACACGAAATAGCTTTGCGCCGTGGCTGAAGCCCGATTGGGACAACTCTTTATTTTACGTGGCGCATCTTGCGGAGACAACGTCATGCCCACGGTGCGTGCATGACGCTGTGCAATAGCGCGTGCTTGTTTAAGCGAGCGCGGCCCAGCCCATAAGCTTTGTGCAAAAATTATAGTAAGAGCCACAAGGATAAATTGGAGTAGATTATTTTTCATAAGCGTTGCTATAGGAAGTTCCGTGGTTAATACTTTTTTAAGTTCAACTGCATTATATGCAAAGTTAGTCACTTTTAAGTTCTGTCATTTCATTAAAAATAATGATTTTTCACTACAGGACAAAACAATTATTGTCAACTATACCTAGATGACTGCTGCAAAATTGCATCATTACTTTCAAATAACCAAAAAGTGTGTGCACATTGTACACTTTTTATCCTGCCGCACTTTTCCTCACGCACATACATACGCGCACATTCCATCGATTTTCAGACTACTTTGCATACACGCGTCACTCAGATTATCATAACACGCAGATATAGAAAGGATCGAGCATTCTCTATCAGTCTTAGCTACCTACACTCTTGCAGCATCTATCTCGTGGAATAAAGGTGGCGAAATGAAGGAAAGGAATTATTACCCTCTCCTATTCTCTTTTTTCTTACTCCCGACACGCATAAATTATCCACGCAAAGCGTAAAAATTTCGATAGGAAGCGTAAGAATTACGCTACAAGAAACGTTTTTACCATAAGGAGGGATAAATGCGAGGTGACAAAATGAGAAAATGCAGGACACGTGCAAGCAAACGAAAACTACATACGCTTCACAACAAATTGATATACAATAAGCGCCAATAGTGTAAACAGTGCAAACAAATCAAGAAGAATAGATCTTAAACGCGCACGTGAGCGTGAGAGAGCGCAGATAATAAGCGAAAGTTTTGAGCAAGAATTGTAGGTTATTCGATTTTTTCTTACCTTTGTCATAGTTTAGATTATTAGGATGTTTTTTTCAAAAAAGACGTCTATTACCCTCAAAAGTCTCCAAGCCATGATTACAGAGAAAGACAAAGAGCTATTGCACCAAAAGGGCATTAGTGAAGAGAAATTAAATCAGCAACTCGCTTGCTTTGCCAAGGGTTTTCCTTTCTTGAAACTCGCCGCTGCTGCTAGCACAGAGAAGGGAATTTTCTGCCCCGATGAAGTTCAGGTCCAAGAATATCTAAAGGCTTGGGAAAATTATACCGACGATTCTAGCCACAAGATCGTAAAGTTCGTTCCCGCATCGGGCGCAGCCAGCCGTATGTTTAAGAATATGTTTGCGTTCGCTGACGCACCCTACGATGTGCCCACGACCGACTTTGAGAAGCATTTCTTCGACAGCATTCACCACGCTGCCTTCTACGCCGACCTCGACGCAGCTTGCCAGAAGCTCCACGGCAAAGACATCGATACACTAATGGAAGAAGGCCGTTACAAGGATGTGGTTCGCACCATGCTTGGCCACGAAGGGCTTAATTATGGTGCACTTCCCAAGGGCTTGCTCAAATTCCATCAATATGCCGAAGGCGCACGCACGCCACTCGAAGAACATCTCGTAGAAGGTGCTCTTTACGCACGCGAAAAAGATGGTACGGTGAATGTACATTTCACTGTTTCGCCCGAACATCGTAATCTATTCGAAGCATTGGTAAAGAAGGTCGTGCCGACGTATGAAGAAAAGTTTGGCGTAAAGTACCACGTAAGTTTCTCTGAACAGAAACCAAGTACCGACACCGTTGCAGCTAATCCCGACAATACGCCCTTCCGCACTCAAGATGGTTCGCTATTGTTCCGTCCGGGTGGCCACGGAGCACTGATAGAAAACCTCAACGACATCGATGCCGACGTAGTATTTATCAAGAACATCGACAATGTGGTGCCCGACCGCCTCAAACCCGACACCGTGCGTTACAAGAAACTCTTGGCTGGCGTATTGGTGAGCCTACAGAAGCAAGCTTTTGATTATCTGAATAAGCTCGATAGCGGAAAGTATACCATGGACGAACTGCGCGAGATGCTTCAATTCGTACAAAAGAAACTTTGCACGAAAAATCCCGAAACAAAGATGCTCGAAGACACGGAGTTGGCCATCTATCTACGCAAAAAGCTCAACCGACCAATGCGCGTATGCGGCATGGTACGCAATGTGGGCGAACCTGGTGGAGGCCCGTTCTTGGCTTACAATGCCGACGGCACTATTTCACCGCAAATCCTCGAGAGTTCTCAGATCGATATGAACGATGCGGAGAAGAAGGCCATGTTTGAGAAAGGTACACACTTCAATCCCGTAGACCTCGTATGCGCCACCAAAAACTATAAGGGAGAGGCTTTCCATCTGCCCGACTTCGTAGATCCACAAACAGGGTTCATCTCTCACAAGAGCAAGGATGGTAAGGAACTCAAGGCTTTGGAACTCCCAGGACTATGGAATGGTGCCATGAGTAACTGGAATACCGTGTTCGTGGAAGTACCCCTCAGTACATTCAATCCTGTAAAAACGGTGAACGACCTTTATCGAGATCAGCATCAGTAAACCTATATTTCAATCTGGAGACGGCACGTTCTTTCCTCGGCATGTAAAAAAAGATTTGAAGCTATAAGAATACCGCCAACCTTGAACGTGCTGTCTCCATAACAACTTTAAGAACTAAGGATCTATCCGACCTGTACTGTGGGCGATGCGTTTCCACATCGGTATCACCCGAGATATCTGAAGTGCCCCCATAGGAAGTACTGAGGAATGTCTTACTTCGAGGCTTCGAAGCTCGAAGCGGTATAAAAACAGCTTAGGAGCATTGCTTCTAACAGTATAGACTGAATCCCATTCACAAGAACTAAATTCCTACCCCACTTTGCCACTCAATTTTCTAACAATATTAATCACCTTCTTGCAAGCTGGCGGACTGACCATTGGCGATGGATATGCTACCATCTCGCCACTGCGACGTGCACTTGTAAAGAAAAATGGCTGGATAAGCGAAGACGACTTTTCTCGACATCTCGCTGTGGTGAATGCCATGCCCGGCATATTCAATGTCAACATGGCCGCCTATATGGGACAACGACTCATGGGGTGGCGAGGTAGCGCAGCAGCTCTCTTAGGCATGACGCTCCCCCCACTGCTTATCTTCATTCTCTTTGCCACCTTCTATACCGACATGTGTCAGTGGCCTTGGCTATCCAAACTCTTACGAGGAATGCGACCCGCCATCGTAGCGTTAGTGGCCTTGCCATGCTTGCAGATGTGGCGCAAATCGCAAATTACACTCAGCACGATATGGATTCCTATAGGCGCTGCCATAGCCATCGGACTTTGCGGCATTTCTCCCACATATATCATCCTAGGCCTAACGCTCCTCGCCGCTCTTTACGCCATCTTTGTCAGCAGTTCGAGCGACGATGAATAACCTACTCAGCAGCATATCGGCACCTAGACTTAGGGTAAAACCCGCTTAAACTTATAAAACAGCGCCTCAACGCTTTGCTATGCCCATTTACATATTCCTCATACTCAGTTTCTTACAAATCGGTCTCCTTGGCATTGGCAGTTCCCCCAGTGCACAGGCTCTCATAGAGCACGAAGTAGTAACTCTACACCATTGGCTAACACCCGAACAAATGGCCGACCTCATGGTGTTCTGTCGTATACTGCCAGGCGGCACAGGACTCAATACAGCGTCGCTCACAGGAGCAATGACTACCGCAGCACAATTTGGATTCTGGGGTAGCGTATTGGCAAGCGTACTCTCTGTGACAAGCCTCATCATTCCCGCTGCATTGTGGACTTCCGTAATTGCCCGATTTGAAAAAAACAGACAGTGCCATGATTTCCTCAATTGGAGTATGGTGGTACTACGTCCGCTCATTCCCGGCCTCGTAGCCGCGGCCGCCATTCTCCTTATGCGTGCCGACAATTTTGGTTCACTCACCGAATCTCCGTGGGACTTCTGGATGAGTACATTCCTTTTCCTTAGCACCCTCCTCGGTGTGGGATATTATCGGTTCAATTCGCTCTTTATCGTATTGCTGTGCGGATTGGCAGGACTGATTATTTACTAAATCGTGGCCTTTTCTGTCATTAAGAATAATGATATTTTAATACAAAAGAGCATTTTTTATTCCCAATGGCGCTATTTCTCAAGAGATAGCGCTATTTTTGTCGGCATACAGCACATCATCTATTTGCTTCACAGATTAAAAGCATCCTACAGGGTGTGCTGCACAATATTCACCCTTAACACTCAGTATCATGAAGACACTCACACTTCGATCCATCCTTCTTAGCGCAACCCTCGCGCTAACTTCCATCACCGCGATGGCACAAGAAGGAATCCCCGTCATTCACGTGAATGTGCCCTACGCAACAAGGTTTGTAAAGATCAACACAGAAGGCGTCAACCTCCGACGATTGCCCAACACCACCTCGGGCAAAGTCATGATGTGGAACTCCGACGGAGGATCTATCGACACCTACACCAAACTATTCTATGGCGACACGGAAGCATCACGCTATCGCCCCAGCCGATCGACTGGCGCTTACGTAACCCCTTATCACCCACAGAAAGACGATCTGCTCATGGTCAACCCTGACCAGAACCAACCCAAGAACGGATGGTATCAAGTACTCGCCTTCTCCGAAATATATGCAGGCAATCTTGGAAAAGCCAATAGCCGATTTGGATGGGTGAAAGGCGACTTTTGCAAGGTGGTCGATGTAGCGAGCAGCATGCCTGAGCAGTTGCTTAGCCTAAAACTTCCCTACACTTTCTCCAATCCCAACAATCCCGAAGAGGAAAAGGTGGACTACCTTTCCCTACAAGGCAACCTATTAAAAAGGAGCAGAGGACGATTCAATAACTTTGAATATATGGTAGCGGTCTACTACTACAATAGTGCAAAGATTATCTACCCCCAAATAGAAGGCGATTTCATGATTCTCTCTGAGGCGAACGTCAGCATAGAATACAATCCCCATCAGGCCGCACCGCTTCTGGTAGAAAAGGTGATAGAAGAAGGAATGGACGAAGACTATGAAACGTTCAAGTTCCTTGTAAGAGGCAACAAAGGCAAAGAGGGCCTTCACACATTCCTCAATAGCCTACGTGACCTTTCCGACAAGGATATGGAACTCATTGTCAATCAGATTGCACCCGAAGGACAACTGCCCACCGACCGTATAGTATTCCGCGGTACAGACGGCAACGCTTATTCATTTAGCTACACTGGCTACGCGCTGCCTAGAAACATGTGCTCTCCTTCCACTATTCCTCTACAGACTGCTCAATAAAAATCCTTATCCCCTTCGCACCAATGCGCATATTGCTACATTAACGTAACAGTATGCGCATTTGCATTTCAAAAAACAAAAACTCTGCTATCTTTTTAGACCATTTTAAACGACATACGGAATATAAGGCGTAACTTTGTGGAAAATTAGCAAATTCGTAACACGAAAACATAGATACATGAGCTTTAACCTTCCTAAGACAGAAAAGAAAAGAGTGGTGATCGTAGGCGGCGGCTTCGGCGGACTGAAGCTGGCCAACAAATTGCGCAATAGCAACTTTCAAGTGGTGCTGATTGATCGCAACAACTACCACCAGTTTCCACCCCTGATTTACCAAATTGCTTCGGCAGGTATCGAACCGAGCTCTATCTCTTTCCCCTTCCGCAAGATTTTCCAAAAGAAGAAAGACTTCTTCTTCCGCATGGCCGAAGTGCGCTCTATCTTCCCCGAACACAAGATTATACAAACTTCCATCGGTAAGGTACACTACGACTACCTCGTACTGGCCGCAGGTGCAACAACCAACTTCTTTGGCAATCAAAACGTGGCCGAAGAAGCCATGCCAATGAAGAACGTGAGTGAAGCTATGGGACTGCGCAACGCTCTGCTCGACAACTTTGAGCGTGCACTCACTTGTGCCACTGAAAAAGAACGTCAAGAATTGCTCAACATCGTCATCGTGGGTGGTGGTGCAACAGGTGTAGAGATCGCTGGTGCTCTGAGCGAAATGAAGAATTTCGTACTTCCTAAGGACTACCCCGATTTGCCCACCTCGCTAATGCACATCTACCTTATCGAAGCAGGTCCACGCCTCCTCCCCGCCATGAGCAAAGAATCTAGCCAAAAGGTAGAGAAATACCTGCGCAGCATGGGCGTAAACGTATTGCTCAACAAAATGGTGACCGACTATAAAGGACACAACGTGATGCTTAAAGATGGTAGCAGCATTGCTACGCGTACCTTCATCTGGGTGAGCGGTGTAGCTGCACAGCCTGTTGGCAATCTTGCTTCCTCGCACTTGGGACGCGGCAGACGCATCATCGTAGACGCATTCAACCAAGTGCCTGAACTTGACGGCGTGTTCTGCATTGGCGACCAATGTATCATGCCCGAGGGCGACGACAACTGGACGGGAGGACACCCGCAGCTAGCTCAGGTGGCTATTCAGCAAGGCAACAACCTAGCCAAGAACTTGAAGCGACTCGAAGCAGGCAAAGAACTGAAGCCTTTCCATTATAAGAACCTCGGCACCATGGCTACCGTGGGCCGAAACCGCGCCGTAGCAGAATTTAGCAAGATGAAGTTTGGCGGATTCTTCGCCTGGGTGCTTTGGCTCGTAGTCCACCTCCGCTCTATCCTCGGCGTGCGTAACAAGATGATTGTGCTATTCAATTGGCTTTGGAACTACGTATCTTATTCACAGTCGCTCCGCATGATTATCTACGCAAAGAAAGCCAAGGAAGTAGTAGAACGAGAAAAGCGACTTGCATCTACCCACTGGGGAACTGACTTGTTGAGCGAAGGATCCGATGATCCCAATTTAGAGAAAGAAGAGGAAAAGAAGTAGACTTCGTTAGAAAAAGTTTCGCCTAGAAACTAATTCACTTCTTTAGACTCTACCCTCTCCTCTTATAGACAACGAGGCGCGCCGAGCATGTAATCTCTCATACATGCTCGGCGCGCCTCAACCTTTTCCAGAACATCTAACAACAAGACCTTGTACACAAGTTATTATCTGTTTTTATAAACTGCTTAATGCTATCAACCACGCTTATTTGCCTCGAAATAAACTTGCAAGTCTTGATTTTCATAGCGTTCAAAACTTGTCGTGGCAGAGCGAAGGGAACGAAATCCTACTTCAGTCACATCTTTCAAATCGGTAATTTCTCCCGCCTCAATACGCCGACGAAGTTCTGCCACACGATAGCGCATGATGTATTCGTGAATATCATTATACCCTTGCGAACGCAGGCTCTGCAGAGCCATATGACGATTAAAACCGGCAAGACGACATAGACGTTCACGATTGAAATTACAATCCACAAAAGGTTGTTCATGCTGCATCACATATTCCATCACCTCAAATCGATGCAGATTCGCCTCATTAAAGTCGTCGGCCTCAGACTGTGTAATTACCTCTTTTGTGGGCGGATTCTCCACCTGACGAAAATCAGGATAAGATATGGCTTCAACCGTGGGGCGCAATATACGGAAAAAGAGGAACATATTGACCAACGTGAACAACACCATATAGATGGTGAGCATTACAAGATCGAAATGTATGGTAATAGTCACAAAGAATAGGCTGACAATGCCAAGTGCACCACCATACGCAATAAGATCGTTGGGCAACTGCATACTGCGCACCAACCTATGAGGCAAGCGGAAAATATTCACGATATAATAACCCGAGAGCAAAAGGGAGATAATACGAAGCACCACATCGCCCGAAAGAAAATATTGCGAAATATCTTGCAGATTGTATACCTTAGCAAGGTTACTACCCACCGATGCACCTATGCAGTAAATAAAAATAATCATAAGAGCAGGAACGGCATAGCCCCACATTCGCCCCCACTGTAAGTAGCCTGGCATACAAAGTCCAAGAGGATAAATACTCTGCAAGTAAGAGCAAGCTAGCAAATAAATAAGAAGTACGGGATGAAGTATGCCCAACTGCGGAATGGAATCATGAGTAGCCACAAAAGCGAGCGCACCGCAATACATCAAACATATAAGCAGCATGATCCAAGCCTGCGAAAGAAACTGCACGCTACGACGCGCAAGATAAAACATGACTAAGCTCATCATCAAATGGGCCGCAGCCGCAAATTCTGTAGTAACGAGTATGAGTGTGTACATAATTTCTGCATTATGAGTTCCTATGCTAGAGACCTTCCAAATTTTCCTCCTAGGTCATTACGCTCATGCCATAGGCATATTTTCTTTAAACATATAAGGAAGATTTCTTCTAAATAAGAGACCACGTTTCCTTATAATAGAATTATATTGTACATGCAAAGGTATGAAAAACATTCCATGCAATGCTCGAAAACTTTATTTTTCGTTCATCACAAACCTTTCCTCCGCCGCAAAACTGCGGCTCGAAAAGGAGCTAGGGAGAAAATAATTTTGTACATTTGCACCGATGTTAGCAAACTAAACGCATCCAATCAACAATAATAATTGTGATTAAGTACACTAACAAGAGTGAATAAAGATACTGTTTCCAAGATAGACATCGATCAAATACTCAGCAACAAGGCGGGGAAAAAGGCTCGCTACGTGCCCCATATTGTACGTTCGTGGCTGAAGCGCATTGTCCATCAAAACGAGATTAATGAATTTCTCACCGAAGTAGGTGATATGCAAGGAGTTCCTTGGCTCGATGCAGTCATGAATTTCCTTGACGATCGACTCGAAGTGGAAGGTATTAACCATCTACCCGATGACGCCGACGGACGCCGATTTACCTTTGTAAGCAATCATCCGCTAGGTGGCCCCGACGGCATTGCCATTGGCCAACTATTAGGCCATCAATACAAAGGACGCATCCGATATCTTGTCAACGACCTTCTGATGAACCTCCACGGACTAGCCCCCCTCTGTGTACCCATTAACAAGACGGGGAAGCAGAGCCGCGACCTTCCACGTATGGTAGAAGCTGCTTTTCAAAGCGACAATCACGTGATTATGTTTCCCGCGGGGCTATGTTCTCGCAGAGAAAAAGGAATTATTCATGACGTGCCTTGGAATAAGACTTTCATCACCAAGAGCATTGAAACCCAACGCGACGTAGTTCCCATCTACTTTGAAGGACGCAACTCCGATCGTTTCTATCGTTGGGCATCGTTAGGCAAAAGACTTGGATTAAAGTTCAACATCGCCATGCTCTTCCTTGCCGACGAGACTTTTCTCAATCGACACAAGACCTTCCGCGTTCGCATAGGCGAACCCATCCCTTGGCAAACTTTTGACCACTCTCGTCGTCCCGCAGAATGGGCACAATGGGTGGAGCAAAAGGTCTATGATATGCAATTTTAGTTGCCTCATAGTTTGGAAAATCTAGAAAATCTCTTGAATAACTAGAAGTTGAAGAACAGAGGAGCCTACTCTCCACAAAAACGACACTAATTTTCTGTGTGCATCATGCAAACCATTATACCCCCAGTAGACAAAAGTCTATTAAAACAAGAACTAACCCATGAGCGTCGTCTGCGTAGCACCAACAAGGCAGGCAACGAAATCTACATCATTACCTATCAGCAAGCCCCCAACGTGATGCGAGAAATTGGTCGACTTCGCGAAATAGCATTCCGCGCAGCTGGCGGCGGCACTGGCATGGAACTCGATTGGGATGAGTTCGACACTTGCGAACACCCTTACTATCAACTCATCGTATGGGATCCAGAGGCAGAACTTATCTTGGGTGGTTATCGATTCTTGCCTGGAAGAGAAGCAAGATACGATGCAGCAGGACAACCATGCTTGGCCACAAGCCATATGTTCCATTTCTCCGACGAGTTTCTGCACACTTACATGGCAGATACTGTAGAACTTGGCAGATCTTTCGTCACCCTTGAATATCAAAGTACACGAGCACTAAGCAAGGGGATTTTTGCCCTCGACAACCTTTGGGACGGACTTGGAGCACTCACCGTGATCATGCCCAATCTGAAATACTTCTTTGGCAAGATGACGATGTATCCATCGTTCAATCGTCAGGCCCGCGACATGATACTCTTCTTCCTCGACAAGCACTTTGGCGACAAAGAGCATCTTGTCACCCCCATCACCCCGCTACACATTGAAACACCCCACGAAGATCTCGCTGCACTCTTTACTCGCAACGACTTTAAAGAAGACTATAAAATACTCAACACCGAAGTGCGCAAGCGCGGCTACAACATTCCTCCCCTTGTCAACGCTTACATGGGACTCAGTCCCACTATGCGCGTATTTGGCACTGCCATCAATCATGAATTTGGCGATGTAGAGGAAACAGGAATCTTCATCGCTGTTGACGAGATTCTTGAGCAAAAACGCATGCGCCACATCGACTCCTTTGCAAAAGAGCATCCCGACAGTCTCAATCTTTTCGAACAGATATTTAACGTAGAAAAGCAATAGGAGCCCTATTCTTCACGCTCCCCCAATTATATTTCGCCGATGCCACCTAGCGTCGGCGAAAATTATTTTAATTTGATGCGACCATAAGAATAAAAGTGATTAACTTTGCAAAGAAATAAAAATCACGCATGGAAATATTCTTTCAGAAATACACCGAAAGAATTTATCCTACGAAAAAACAACTTCTATCATAACGAAACAACATCTATAAAGTATACATAAATCTTTTATGGAACTCATCGAACAACTCATTGCGCGTGCTAAATCCAATAAGCAGCGCATTGTTCTTCCCGAAGGTACGGAAGAACGCACCTTAAAAGCCGCCAATAGAATTCTAACCGATGGCGTGGCAGACCTCATCATTCTTGGCAATGTAGACGAAATTCACTCGCTTGCTAAGCAGTGGGGCTTAGGCAACATCGACAAGGCCACCATTATCGACCCTGCCACTAGCCCGAAGAAAGAAGAATATGCTCAACTCCTTGCCGAACTTCGCAAGAAGAAAGGAATGACTATCGAAGAGGCTCGCAAGAAGGTGCTCGACCCTCTGTACTTCGGTTGTATGATTATCAAGAGCGGCGATGCTGATGGTCAGCTTGCTGGTGCTCGTAACACCACGGGCAACGTACTCCGCCCAGCACTACAGATTATCAAGACTGCACCTGGTATCACTTGCGTGAGCGGTGCTATGCTACTGCTTACTCACGCTCCTGAATGTGGCGACAATGGCATCATCATGATGGGAGATGTAGCCGTAACTCCTGTGCCCGACGCCAATCAACTGGCTCAGATTGCCGTTTGCACGGCTCGCACTGCACAGGCAGTAGCAGGCATTGATCCTCGCGTAGCAATGCTTAGTTTCTCGACGAAAGGCTCTGCCAAACATGAAGTTGTAGACAAGGTGGTAGAAGCCCTTGCCATTGCTAAGCAGCTCGATCCCTCGCTCAAGATTGATGGTGAACTCCAAGCCGATGCAGCCCTTGTGCCCTCTGTAGGTGCGTCGAAGGCTCCGGGTAGCGAGATTGCTGGTAAGGCAAATGTTCTTGTAGTACCCTCGCTCGAAGTAGGAAACATTGGCTACAAGCTCGTGCAGCGCCTTGGCCATGCCACCGCTATCGGCCCCATCCTTCAGGGTATTGCTCGTCCTGTCAATGACCTATCACGTGGTTGCTCCGTAGACGATGTCTACATGATGGTAGCCATCACCGCCAACCAAGCTATTGCAGCCAAGTCGGCAGAATAAGAAGCATCATATCTCTCTAAACTCCTTTTCAAAGAATGAAAATCCTCGTAATCAACTGCGGCAGTTCTTCTATCAAGTATAAACTCTACGAGATGGACGATAAGTCTGTACTCGCTGCCGGCGGCATCGAAAAGATTGGCCTCGAAGGCTCTTTCCTCAAAACCAAAATCAACGGCGAGACTAAGATTATCGAATCGCCTTGTCCCACCCACACAGAGGGTATCAAACTTATGTTCGACACCCTACTGAATCCCGTATATGGTGCCATCAAGAGTCTCGATGAGATTGGCGCAGCTGGCCACCGCATCGTGGCTGGTGGACGTTTCACTAAGAGCCAAATTGTCACCGACGAAATGCTACAAGAATGGAAGCAGTACATGGAACTCGCTCCGCTTCACTCAGATGCTCACCTCAAGGGCTATATGGCAGTGAAGCAAATGCTTCCCAATCTGCCCCAGGTATTCGTATTCGATACAGCTTTCCATCAGACCATGCCCGCAAAGGCCTACATGTATGCCGTACCATATAAGTACTACGAACAAAACAACATTCGTCGTTGGGGTGCTCACGGCACAAGCCACCGCTTCGTAACAGCTCGTGTGTGCGAAGTGCTCGGTGTGAAGCCCGAAGACGTGCGCATCATCACCTGCCACATTGGTAATGGTGCTTCCGTTTCGGCTGTAAAGTATGGCAAGTGTGTCGACACCTCAATGGGGCTTACTCCTCTCGAAGGCCTCATGATGGGTACTCGTTCTGGCGATGTAGACCCTTCAGCGGTGCTGAGCATCATGAAGAAGGAAGGCCTCGATCCCGACCAAATGAGCGACTTGCTCAACAAGCAAAGTGGTGTAAAAGGCATCTCTGGCGTATCGAGCGATATTCGTGAGGTAGAAGCAGGAATTCGCGAGGGCAACGAGCGCTGCAAACTTGCCATGGAAATGTACAGTTACCGCATCAAAAAGTACATCGGCTCTTATGCCGCCGTGATGGGCGGTGTAGATATCATCGTGTTCACGGCCGGTGTGGGCGAACACCAATGGGACGTTCGTCAGGGCGCCGTAGAAGACCTCGAATTTATGGGCATCAAGGTAGACACTGAGAAGAACAAGAAAAACTTTGGTGAGGAAGAGATTATCTCTACTCCCGACAGCAAGGTGAAGATTGTCGTAGTGCCCACCGATGAAGAAATGCTCATCGCTAGCGACACACTCGACTTGGTGAAGTAAACCTCACTTCAGAGAGACAAAAGATGGAGGATGCTATTCCCTTATGAAAGGATGGCATCCTCCATTTTTTGCTTTAAATACTATTGATGCGCAATATTACGGGGCAATCCTTGTGCATCATCTATCGAGCAGCATTGTTCGATATTACTATTTTTGTCACTTGTCCTGCTCTACGCATTAAATATACGCCTGGAGTATGGGGGCGCTGCTCAAGCAGTTTTCCCGAAATATCATAGTAAAGCGCAGCATCGTCGGTAGCGAGAGTCAGCCCGTGAATGGCCGATTCGGCCGAAGGGAGCGTGACAGACTGGTAACTGCTCCAAGGAGAGAAGAAATCGCCTCCCAAGGCTCTTACGCGATAACGATATTCTTTTGCGCCAAGATGATTGAGTTTAAGGCTTGTAGCTTGCACATCGGTATAAACCACAGACGACGCTGCTTGATCGGCATCATCTCTTAGAAAATCCGAAGCCTCATATCGCCCATCATAAATTGCGAGAGAATCCACATAACTACGCTTATCTACCTCCACTTTTACGTGCTGTAAAGCACTAGATGTACAGGGGAAGTGCAACAACAGAGGACTATGCTCGGAAGATAGACTACACGGAGCTACACTTTGCGGAGCATCTTCTCCTTCAAGAGACACTCTCATCTCAGCCCCCTCTGTATCCACCGAAGCAGCGGTGAGACACACCGTGACGGAATCGGCTGTGGGATAAAACGTTGGAGTCTGCAACCATCCTCCCGTGGAGGTAGTGCCTAGTTTCACTCCCGTGGGCGAAGTATATAGACGCACTGCGCTCCATCCCTCAGATCCCATATATTGATTCACATTCTCACTCAAGTCGTCAAATCCTCCATCTTCGCTATTATGGCGGAAATAGTTGAACGTTTCCTTGAGCAGCATATGGCGCGTAGGACGCGAAGCCATCTCCACATCTTGGAGTTCGAGTTCATAGTGTTCAGCCTCATCGACGGCTTTCCAGTTAGCAGTAAACGAGCCTTCACCCATTTCTGTAACAGGAAGCAGTTCTGGTGTCTCGAGCAAGCGTCCGCCTGCCACATAGAAAGAAATCATCCCATTCTTCTCTTGGATGTGAGTCACTGGCAGATTGAGCGCATAAGAGCCATCACTATTGGCATTAAAGAGCCGACCGCCACAGTCGGCATGCGAAGCATTGTCAAAAACTGTAACTTTCTTTTTTCCTGGAAAAAGATGCGACAAGTAATGATCGTCCTTGAAATTCCATCGGTACGTACTTCCCACCTTTACCTTATCTCCATACTCTCCACCTGCGGGCACAAAGCTCAATCGCTGGTGAGAAGGATTCGTATTAAGCGCATTTCGTTCCCAAGCCGAGGTGGAATAATCCACATGGGTCACAAGCATGCCATGACAACCATCCGTGCGATTCACGTAGGTAAACCATCCTTGCGATTGTCTGTTTTCCAAAATAAAAAACTCATCTCTATTGCCTTCATTATAAAGCACATAGGCCATAGGCTCCTCATCGATAGGCGGGAGCTCTGTTACGATGGTGGGGCTATTGATTTCTTTCAGTTCGAGCCATCCTGCAAATGCTCTTTCGTAGGCAGAATAGCCGCAAGGGGCTTCTCCCTTTCCGCTATGTCCCGCATAGCCTCCGCCCGACATAATATCCCAATTGGCCATGCCGATGCCTCCAGAATAGTTCACGTCATAAATATCGGGAAGTCCCAAACAGTGGGAAAATTCGTGACAAGCTGTGCCAATGCCGCTATAATATTTGCCTGTATTTCCAAAAAGTTCAGAGGAACAAGCGTACGTATCAATCCGCTTACCATCGATTTCCAACGCTTGATCAGACAAATGGCTCTCGTGCGGCCAGATGGTGCTGGGACTAGCTCCCCATTGTTCGCCATAGCCCGCATAAATGAGATATATCTGATCCACCTCGCCGTCATTGTCCCAATCGTAATCGGCAAAGTTGACCTGTCCCCTCACCAAATTGCAAGCCTCTACCACCATATCGCGTACATTCACATCAGAATAGCTCCCACTATTCTTTCCATAATAACCATAAGGTTGACTCACTGTGACAGGGCCTACCACGTCGAACGTGAGGCGGAATTGCCCGTAACTTTGATCGCGGAAATAGTCGCTCACAGAGCCCATCATATCATTGTCGTGACATCCTGGGAGATTGAACATGCGGTCGAAGTCTTTCCTTGCCGTAGATGAATGCATTTTTAGATCGGCAAAGTTGACGAGAATAACGAGGCCCTTCTTGTCGCCCACGTAGCTAGTGGTATGTCCAAGAGCTCCTTTTCTTCGAGCCAAGCGTCGTTGATTATTAGCCTGTATGCAGTGAGCCATCACTTTGCGCACCACCTGCACTGTAGGCAGAGTTTGCTCTTTCACGAAATTGGCCTCCTGCGGTGTACGTTCGCTTGCTTCATGAGCAAGTACGTTGGAGGGCACCCATGATGCACCATCTTGGGCTGGAACAGCATAATAGTAGCTATCGTCTTGAGCTTTCACCACAGGCACCCCATCAAGGGTGAAAAAGCAATGGGCAGACTCATCTCCCTGAAGCACCACCTGCAATAGGCTGCCATCTTTTTGTTTCACCTGCATGGGATGCGGATAGGCAGGAGATGCTTGAAGTTGGAAGCTTAGGAAAGAGAGAAAGAGTATGAGAAGGATTCTTATCATGGATGAAATTGTTTTTTAAGATTATATGATAGGAATGATATTTTGTCAGAAATGGCAACTATAATCATTCAAACTGGACAAGACTTCCCTTAATCAAAGAGAGAAGACATCCCCCTCTGGAAAGCATAGATAATCCATTGGGCTACGTCTTCTCTCTATATGTTAGGTCTTTGTCATGTATTCCTAAAAAGGGAATTCATGATAAACAATGCCATTGGAAGTAATTAGTTACTTACCGCCATTCGCTTGATTGAGGCATTGGAAGCAGGTGCATTGAGTGGATTGTTCACATCGAAGAAACACACATACCAGTAGCCTTCGTTGTTCAAGCCGAAATGTACCGCCGTTTTTTTATCGACCGATTTGAAAACATAAGCATTATTGTCCGAGGTTTTGCCCACATAGGTATAACCTAGGGATTTGATATACGAAGCCATATCTTCTTCACTAATCACATCCTTTTTCACAAATACATAGGCACGATAGAGCCCACCCGTGCTGCTGCTGAAGTAATAATCGGTCTCATCCTCCTTGTACTTGCCTTTGTACCACAGAACGTATTTTCCTTCCTCGTTTTCAATAATTTGTCCATTTTCGTTGCCTAGCATATAACCATTCATAAACGACTTTACGTTGCTGACCGTAGTACCCCAATTAGTGGTGGGCTGAGCAAAATAAGTGACAATGCTATTCTTATACTGCTGATACCAAGGGGTAAACTCGTCAGCTGTACCCAAGAAGTAGTCGAAATCTTCTGTGGTACTATTGTAGGCGGTGAAAGCCTGATAGCGCTTGCCCCATTCGAAAGTATAGTTCACTCCACCTGTAGGATAAGAAGAGAACTTGCTGTTGCTATATTGCGTGGCATTGGCCACACCGAAACATACGCGAATCTGTCCGCATCCAATCAAGAACATTGTCTTGCCACCTTCTGCACCTAAGCCTGTAGACTCATAGAATGCACTTACTGGGCTCCAAGTGTTACTACCATTATAGTTTTGATAATAAAGTTTATCTTCACCCGAGAACATAGAGTTCACGTTAACACCATCGGGAGCTTTGTGGAAGAAGAAAGCCGATTCTACGTAGGAAGTCGAAGCCATGTTCTCATAGTTAAAATCCAAAAGGCTTCCCACTGGCTGAATATTCAGAGTGAGTTTGCTTTCAGTATTCTTCACAGCTAAACTTCCCCACCCCATACCAAGTGCACCATACCAATAGACTTGGTGAAATTTAGTATCCACACGGAAGTCGGAGAGTTTGGTCTTATTTACGAGTGTCCAGAATTCCGACAAATCGTCAGCTTCCAATTGATCGTTAGCGTCTACCATGGTCTGTAAGGCCACCACCTTATAGTTGCCTTCTTTCAGATTGTTGATAGGAAATTTGAAGTCTGTAAAGGTCCGCGATGTCTGACTTTCCTCTTTCACGAGATTTCCTTCTTGATCGTAGATAAAGAGACGTACCTCTATATGATAGGAGTCATTGTTCCCTAAGAAATTTTGGTATGAACTGATGCTGAAATTATCGTAAAGATGGGTAGTAGGAACAGTCACTTCGACCTTTCCCGTCGGTGAAATCTCAATTTCATCGTTGGAACATGCGGTGAAAGCTAGCATGACCAGAGCCATGAGGGCTGAATAGAGTAAATGTTTCATAATAGTGGATGCAATGTTAAAGAATAAGGATTACATGCGTGAGAGGGCTAGAGTTTGAACATCCATGACAATGAAAGTTCGAAAGAGTTTTGCTTCGAAGCCATATTCTTCGCAAGGTTGGATGTGCCAATGTAGTAACGGGCATTCACGTCGAAACCACAGCTTGTGGTAAAACCAAGTCCTACGAGTGGACGCACATCGAAGCCTTTGAGATCGCCCGTCTTGTAGTAGACTTCATTGGCAATAATGCTTTCGGGCTTAGCGCTCATGGTTCCAGCCACTGACACACCTGCCTCTAGATAGAGACCGTTGAGCGCTTTCGACTTGTATGCTGGATAGATATGAACGTAGAGAGGCACTTCAAAATAGGAAAGATTGAGTTTGGCGCTTTCTTTTCCTTTTTCGTCTACGCCGAGTGTCTTCACGCTGTTGAGTTTGTATTTAAGTTCCAAGCCTGCGCCAAAAATGCCCGTTCCACCAGGCGATTGCGGACTGCTGTTGCCAAAGCGTCCTTGCACGGCCACACCACCCGAATAGCCTATTCCGAAGGAGTCGTAAAGCGCTCCTTGCTTAGGATCGGTCATCGTGGTAAAGGTGGCTCCCACCTTGGGGCCGATAAAGAATGCAAATTTCTTGGCCTTGGGCACACCCGCGCCAGCTTCTTCTTCGCCGAAATCACTTTGTGCATACGCAGTAAGTCCGCAGAGCATTACAGCACAAATGAGTAGTTTTTTCTTCATTGTTATCATATGTTTGGGTTAAGAATATAGGAATGAATTGCTTGAGGAAAGAGCGAGATTAGATTATAAAAGAACTCTCAGATACCTCGCGACCCAGAGATTCCACCATATCGGATCAATGCACACCCTGATACTTACACTTGCTGATGGGCAAGCCACAGGTGCTACATAGTTTTTCTTTCTTTTTTTGCGCATTCGATGCGGGTGTACTTGTAGGAGCAGTTTTTGGCTGAGCTACAGGATGTTTTCCATGGTAGCTACAATCTGCCACATCACGGCCACAGGTGACACAGCGAATACGATGATTGAATTGATAGGTCAACTCCTTGCGGCAGATTATCAAGCCCTCGTTTTCCACCTCAGCCGTAAACGTGTGTTGCGAACGATGAGGGCTGAAGTCGAAAGTGAAATACGAATCATGCGCTTTAAATTTGAGTGAGCGTCCTTCATCGTCAATGAGGTACACTTGCAGTGATTTGCCCACCCAAGCCTCGGGCACAGAGAGAGAGAGCCGACAAGTGGCAGTTGTCCCATAGTATTTCACAGGAGAAGAGTTGCCCACGACATCGAGTTTCTGTCCGTCCACATAGCGCAAAATACCTAAACCTTGTGAGGTGTTCACCATGGCATAACTATCTACAAAGTCGGAGGCGGAAGTAAACTGAGGAGGAAGAACCTCGTCGGAGCCCTGCTGATAGCCCATCAATCCATTGACACTGACAGGCGAAAGTACTCTCTTTCCCGCCACTAAATATTCTGTAGTGGGCAATGTGCGCGACTGACCCGTGATGCAACTGAGACGATATAGATAGTCGAACGAACGGCTACCCGAGGGGAGTTTGCGCTTTTGGCATACACCTCCACGCTGTGTGTTATACACATAGAATACACCATCGGTGTCCCATACGTAGACTTCACCCTTGTAGGCATTCGTGCCACCATAAAGTTCGCCTACCGTACTGAAGCGGAATTGCACTTCATTGCCAGTTTTGTCGATAAGCCGGTAGGCTTTCTTTCGAAACACAGCCGCATAGCCTTCGGTAAAAGGCTTGATACGATCGTATTTTCCATCGAAGCCCACTACTTCATTGCCCAACTGGTCGATGTAGCCTAGCTTGCCTTGTCCGTTGCTCACAGAGAGAACTCCGTCGGAAAAGAAAGCCTGTCCTTGAAGGGTATAATAATCTTTAGAAAAACGATGAAAGATACCCTGCTCATCGATGCATCCTACTACGCGATCACCCTTAGGAGTGGACTGCGTGAGCAGTGCTTTTCCTTCATAGAAAGAAGTAAGGGCAGTATATTCACAAGGAGCGACCATAGCTCCGCTAGCATCCAACAATCCCACCTTCCCATTTTTGACCAACTTAAATAGTCCTTTGCCTAAATAAGTGCAATCTGAATAGGAAGCAGGAGGCATGAGCCATACGGCCGTCTGCGCCATAGAGGGGAGAGACGACGACAAGGAAAGAAGAAGAACTAACTTATGTATTTTGCTACGTAACATGAGGCTTTAATGTGATTGAGATTTTCGCAACTCTGCAATTTTGTCAAGTTTCCGTTGCAAGCGTTCGGCTACACTTCTGCCCTTTTCTATAATGACATAGAAACCATTGACTAAACGCACCGCTTTTAAATGCTTCTCATGACTTTTAGCTAATTTATGAGCATTTTGAGCTTCTGTCGAGATGCTATCGTTTTTCAGCAATTCGCACTCATTGCGTAAATCATTGAGTTGGGAAAGGATTTCATCCACCAATTGCTCTGAACGCTTCGTGGCGTCCTTTTCCTTCTTATATCGAATGTCATGAAGTTGGTTGACTTTGTGTCTTATCTCTTCGAGAAGCTGTGCATCGTGCAGACGATGATTATCGGGGAGAGAAGGGGCTGGACGTTGCCGTGCGGTGTCTGGCTTTGAGGCTGAGTGCAAGGTGTCAGTAGTCGATGAAGCGTTACCGCTATCGACGGGCATTGCAGGATCCTGTGGTGTGAAGAGTTGAGATTGGCGGGAGGGCTCCACTGATGTGGGAGTATAGCCACCTCCACCGACAAACGTTGACGATTTAGAAGGGCTACATAGCCAAGCTATACTTCCCACTCCGATGAAAAGGAGAAGGGCGAGAGCAGAAGCAATCATGAGCATTCGAGGCTGAAGAAGACGCAGAGAGAGAGAATCTTTCAAGGTGGAGTTGGCCTCCATGTCTATCACGACAAAGGTGTGATTGTCGTGATGTCCACCCTGACCAAATCCTATACGATCTATTTCATCAGCCATACGAAGCACGTCTGTAGACAGATTCTTCATCTCTCGGAATCTGCTCAAGAGTTGGCTTTGCTCCATGATGCCCCACACACCATCGGTGCACAGCACAAAGCGGTCGCCTCTGCAATAGGGCACAATGTCTACGTCGGGCTGCGTGTTGCTCACCGAACCGAGCCCACGCGTGATAAGATTCGACTGCGGCGAGGTGCGTGCTTGCTCTTCCGTCAGAGCTCGTTTGCGAACGAGTTCTCCCACGAGTGAATGATCTCGCGTGCGAAACACCATTCGCCCGCGATGGAGCCTATAACAGCGGCTGTCACCTGCATGAGCTATGATAGCCGATGATTGGCGTATGAGGATGGCCACAAAGGTGGATCCCATACCAGCCAAGCGCTGATCGTGAGCAATGTATGCCTTCAATGCAGCATCGGCTGTCGCAGCGGCTTGACATAGAGCTTCTTGGATAGACATTTGCGAAGTAGCGTGTATAAGACTTCTTACAATCTCTGCCTTGGCCACAGACGAAGCTGTCTTTCCACCAGGTCCTCCTCCCATTCCATCGCATACCACCACAAGAAAACCTAACGGAGTATCGCTAAAGGCAAAGTCGTCTTGATTTTCGGGACGACCGCCTTGCCTAGTTTCTGCAAAGCCTGTTAGAGAGAAAAGGCTAGAAGTGATTTTTACCATGATTTGTGAGATGAGGGGAAATGAGTAAGATGTGCGCAGATGAACTACGCACATATGTCACCGGATTTCTGAGAAGGAGCCCTAGGAGAAACTATTAGATGCTGCTCAAAATGGCCGCTCCGAGAATAAAGTAGAAGATTACAAAGAGAAGTAAGATGGCCAAGTTGAGACAAAATATAATAAGACCTGCCGTGTTCCAACCCTTCTGCGATGAGGCAAAGGATTCAAGGCTAGTCCATTGCTTGTTTTGCCAAGCCCAACGCCCTCCGTAGATACCGAATATAATATTGGGGATAGGCGCTAGCCAACCCAAGAAAATGCCCACGAAGATAGCCCACCAACAACCGTTGAAGAATCCCCAAATGGGATAGAGCACAAATGCGCCCCAGCTCCATTTGTTCACATCAACAGGAGCTGATTGAGCAGCTTCTTCAGCCATACGAAAATTGGCTGGTTGTGTGCCCCCAGTATTTGCAGTCTCCGAGGGGCCATAGAAAGAGGATTGTTGCGGAGGAAAGTAATAGTCTATTTGATTCCAGTTGAGCTGATACTTACCAGCCAACATGATGATGTCTCCACGGCGAATGGGCACAGCACGCTTATGAATACGCTGATTGTTGATCATCGTTCCATTGGTACTAATGTCGCGATACATGAGTTGGCGTCCGTCGTAATAAATCACGGCGTGATGGCTACTTGCATACTGACAGTTGGGGTCGAGATAGATATCGCAATCTTTGGAGCGACCTATGGTGATTTCTCGTGTGTTCATATAGAGAATGAAATATAAAGTTCTTTGTTCTAAGACGAGAAGTGCGAGGTTTTCCTTGGCATAACACCTACTCCACCTCGCCCCTCGCATTCACTTATTTTACCTCAACAAAGAAAGCCTTGCGGTTCTTGGCATTGAAGAGCGCATACGTACCCGCTGAGGGAATACGATAGATGAGCTTACGCGTGCCATTTACACTGCATTCCGACTTTTCTGGACGAATGGCTTGCGTGGCTAGATTTTTGTAGGTAAACTGATAAATCGTAGCCTTACGTCCCTCCGTTTGAGTGAGTTTGATAAGTTGCAATTCAGGAAGCGTTGAGAAATGTTCATCATTGCATTCGAAGATCAGTTCCACGTCTTTTTTGGAAAGAGGCATTTTTAGGCAAACTTTCTTCAAGCTATCCTGCGTAATGCTCACCACGTTGTCAACTTCTGTCATGGCTTTATATGTAGCAAGTTGACGATTAAGGAAGATTTGCCCTTTCTCTACGATGAAATCCATGATAGGCTTATAGCCGTCGGTGTTTTCTACACGTTGATTCTCCACCACTTCGTTCATCTTCACCATGCGCAGAGCGCCCTCCTTGGTCTTGACCGTGAGCGAGCTCTTATCACCATCGAAAACTTGCTCCACAATATAGCCCTCAATGGTTTCACCACTGCGGAGTTTCACGTGATCGAGTGTGGGACATTGCTGAAAGAAGTCTTGCTGAGGGTTGATGGCCGAAGAACGCATCTTCACCACATCGTCGATGGCAAATGTATGCTTCACTCCTTGTGCATCAAAAAGGCTAAGGGAAGAAGCTGTTTCTTCGGCATATTGTCCTTCAATACTACTACCATTGGCCAAATCGTAGCGTACATTGATGCCCGAGAGTTCAAGCACAGAACGACGATCGCTCTGTATTGCGCTCACGTCATCCCAACGAATAGTGTGCGTAACGGGCTGCATGGAGAGAAAGGTCACATGATAGCCTTTCTCCGTGAGACACACACCTCGATACTGAGAGGTCGAAGTGCTGTCGGTCACACTCACGTCGGCTAGCCGCAACTTCTTCACTCCGTTTTCGGTAAAGAATGCATGGTTGGTTCGTGCCCATTCTGCCCATGCTTGACTGAGTTCTGATTCTTTCTGACTATATTCGCGCAATATCTTGACTTGCTTGCCAGGCACGCTGATGAGCGAGCGGTCGGCACTGATGGTCATGTTGCCCTCAGTGTTTTGCTTCACAATGAATCCGTAATATACGGAACCATTCTTCATACAAAACTTCTGCACCACCACGGCGCGCATCATGCCGAAGCCTGAAGCAAAGAGCATACAAAGCAATGCGAGTTTTTTCATATTCGTACTTTTGGGAGTTGAACGATTGCTTTCTCCATGAAGTTGGCCAGCCTCTTGCTCGCAAACTTCATGGAAAGCTATTCTTTCGTTATTTCACAGAATGTGGGCTATCAAGAAGTTCCTTTATATACTTAGCTTTGATACCCCAAGTAAAGTTCTTCTGATCGGTAGTGGCATTGAGTATGCCTACCAACATGCCATGTTCATTGAAAATGGGCGAACCACTTGCACCACCTGCCGTGGTAGCATCAAACATAAAGTTGAACTCCGTAGACTCACGGCTAACACGGCCTCCGTGGCAAAGCGACTGCATGCCCTTCTCATTCTTTGAATCTTGGAGGGTGGTTGGAGCGGGGAAACCTATGGTGTAGAGTTCATGCCCTGTTTCAATGCAGACCTCGTTCACATCCATAGAATCGGCCACATTAACGAAAGTGCACTTTGAATTGGGAAGTTCCATTCGTTCGCTTTGAATGAGGGCAACATCTTTGTTCAGATCGTCGCCACCAGAAAGCAACTTACACTTGATTGCATTCTCTTCCGTGAAATAGCGTCCTTGAGGCACAAGCAGTATACCATCACTCACACCAGTCACCTTTACTTGCGAGATGTAGGCAGAAATTCCTTCTGGAGCCACTCCATTGATGGTGCGTATGACAGCACGTGCCTCGGCTGCCTGAGCAATGATTCGCTTTACATGGTTTTCTATGGTTTCAATCATATCTTGATGCACCAACCAGGGCTTAGCCACATGGAGATTGGTGAGCAACTGTCCGTCGTTGGACACAAAGAAGCCTGTACCGAAATACATGCAATACTGCATACGATCTTCGGGAGAAAGGCTTTCGAGATTTACAATCTTTTCATTGCCTTTTCCATCGGTGACAAACATAAACTTTGTAGGAATGTTGAAATAGCTTAGGTCGAGGTCGCCTGCCGATACTTCGTAGTGGTAAGTACCCACGAGCATCACCACAGAATTCTTATAGCGGGCATTGATTTGCTCCATCGTGAAAGTATTCTCTGGCTTAATGAATTTATATGCGCCAAAACCTATGCCGCATACGATAAGCAGAGCTGCTGCAATAGCCAAGATGGTCTTCCAAGTGCCTTTAGGCCAGGGAAGCGAACTAAGGTCAACTGGCACACCTCCGCAAACCACTTGGTAGCCTTTCTTCAACAGAGTGGGCTGATTCTGAGGTATCTTAACACCATTGACCATTGTGCCGTTCTTGCTATGATCGATAATATAGAATTTTCCATCACGCGAAAGTTTGATAGTGGCATGATAGCGGCTCACGGTGTTACCCGAAATCTGAATATCATTATTGAAATGACTACCTATGGACCATATACCCTTAAAGTTGCTATTGTCCTCAGGCATGGGCACTTGGCTCCACTGAAGTTCCACGTCAGCAAAACGTATGGCATCGCCACGACGTATGTTGACGGGAGTACCAGGCTTAATGGGACGATTCATCACGAAAGTGCCATTATGACTTCCTTTATCTTCAAGCGAAATATCTCCATTATTGAGCAGAGTAATCTCAGCATGGATTGCACTTACTTTGTCGCTGTGTAGCACGATGTCGCACGAGGCATCGCGACCTATTTTCAAAAGTCTCATATCGGTTGGATTTTAATGGGTAAGGATATTTTAGCGGATTCTCGTTTTCTTTGTAGAAGCTGTATTCGAGTTGTTCTGTTCAGAAGATTTTGCAGATGCATTAGATGTTGAAGGTTGCGTCTTTCCATCTTTTGCCTTTGAAGCATTATCCGTTGCTGTTTTCACTTTCTTAGCCTTGGTTTCGGCAGACTTCGTTTCTTGTTTTTTCTTAGAAGCAGACTTTTTATCGGATGATGATTGAGTTCTCTTATCCTTTGCCGCTTCCTTCTTGCCGCAAGAGGCTGCTTTCTTGTTGCGAGAGGGCGTTTTCTTCGTTTGCGTAGAATCTTGCTTTTCCTTGACTGTGCTATCGGCCTTCTCTTGATTTACCGAATCTGCCACAAGCTCAGACTTTTCTTCCTTTCCCGCATGAGAAGATTTGCCACCTGAAAAGCATACGGCACATACCACACTTGCCACCACAACGATGCCAGCGGCAACGCCTCCGGGAAGCAACCAGCGCATCAATACAGGTTTAGGAATCAGCTTCCAATCGAGCTTGGCCACATGAGCAAAAGTCACACTATCTTTACGAGTCACGGGGACGGGCACATTGGGCGAAATGCGTATACCATTTACATACGTTCCATTAAAGCTCGTATCGGTAATGGTCAGCTTGCCATTGTTTGCCACGCTAATTACTGCATGTCGACGACTGATGACATCACTACTATCGTTGATTACGATATCACACTCCGTATCACGTCCTATAGAATATACTTTCATGGCAGAGGGTTATTTGCTAGAGGTAGAGTCTGTGGAACTCTGCATATCCTCTATGAGTTTCTTGATTTTTTGAGTATTCTCCTTTAAATTGGTATTTTCCTTTAGGAGTTTAGCCATGCTGTCGGCTTGCGTTTGATAAGTTTGAAGTTTCGCTTGACGGCTCGCTAAAGTATCTTTCAGCGCTTTCACGCTGTCTGCATAACAAGCATCACTACCGCTATGCTGCATCTGCAAAGCATTTCCCGATAAACTTGCTAAAGCAATTACGGCCAATACCGCCACTAAAAGTTTTGCTTTCTTACTCATAGGTCGTGTTAGTTTAGAGTTTTCTTTCATCTCCACCATGGCGAGAGTCAGATTATCGTGTCCTCCGCCCTTGGAGCGTCCTTGATTATCTATTGTTGTGGCCACGTCGTCTGTCAGTGCTCCCAACTTCATGCGTTGGTTGGTGAACAAGCGAAGCAAATCGTGCTCAGGCATAGTGCCATGGATACCATCTGTGCAAAGCACGAAAAGGTCGCCCCGGCTGTAGGGCAATTCTTCTACATCGACTTCCACATCAGGCTTGATTCCCAAAGCGCGGGTAATCACATTCGATTGAGCCGAAAGTCGGGCTTGCTCTTCAGTGATAACTCCCTGCTCCACCATATCGAACACCATGGAGTGGTCGAATGTGCGAAACACTTTCTTGTGCCCTCTCAACTGATATATACGACTATCGCCCACATGCGCTGCATAAGCCGCATAGGGGGTAACCCAAAGCACTGTGGCAGTAGAGCCCATTCCTTTGAGCTGTGGATGAGTGGAACCTGCCTGAATGATGGCTATATTAGCATTGCGTATGGCTTTCTTCAAGATGTTAGGGATTTCCTCGTCTTCGGAAGCTTCAGCCGTACTTCGCAGAATTTCGTTGACAGCAATGGTCGAAGCCGTTTTCCCTCCTGGACCACCTCCCATGCCATCACACACAGTAACGAGATAGCCACGCGCATTTTCTTGCCATCCGTAGGAGTCTTGGTTTTCAGAACGTCCTCCTATACGCGATTCTGCAAATGCCGCTACGAGGCCATTATCATTGGTATAAATCTTTTGTATTTCCATGGGGCTATATCGTTATTTATATAAGGGCAAGCATGCTCTCTGGAATAATGTATTGTCCATATCCATCCGTGGGTTAAATCATTGTGAGAAGAATAATTAGAATGCCCACCACGAAGCCTAAACCCACAGCTACTATGATAATAGCTGTCTGATTTGTCTGCAACCATTCGCTCAAGCGTTCTCCCATGGTAGGGTCGGGAAGTAATGCCTGATTGATTGCATTTTTAAATTCCAAGGCAGTTTGGTAACGTTGGCTCTGTTCTTTCGCCGTAGCTTTAACGATTACCTTATAAAGTTTTCGAGGTATATGCTCGTTATAGGGTAGCGGTTGGGATATTTGGCGTGATAGGGTTTCGGCCTCACTCTCGCTATTCATTGGATTAACGCCTGTAAGGAGTTCGTAAAAAGTAATACCTAGCTCGTAAATGTCGGTCGTTGCATTGATGGAAACAGCATTGCTATTCTCTTCACGCTTAATCTGCTCTGGAGCTGAGTATTGGGGGGTACCTATAAACCCACATGAGGAGAATTTGTTACCACCACTCATACGGCTGATACCTAAATCCATCAATCTTACATTCGATCCATTTTCTACCATAATATTAGAGGGCTTAATATCACGATGGATTACACCTCTAGAATGTACGTAATCTAGCGCATCGAGCACAGCGCACACCACATTGCAGATTTTCTCTACTCTCGTAGGAGAATCGTCGAACGTATGGATATACTCATCTACGTTCATACCTTGCACATAATGGCTCAAGATGAAAATAGGACCATAATCTGGCGCATACTCACAATAGCCAATCATTTCCACCAAATTAGGGTGACGGAATGCCAAACTCGCTTCTTGGCGTGCTCGTTCGCGTATCATCTTGTTATTGGCATAGCAATCTTTTACGCGCTTTATGGCTATGGCGGCACCATTTTTACAACGATAGCCTCGATACACGTCGCCCATAGCTCCACTACCTAAGGGAGGGTCTTGCGGATTGTAACAGTACCATTCTCCCATCACGTAAAGATAGATATAGGGGTCACCGGGCTTTTGCACCACATTAGATCTTCCTGGCTTTGGCATAAGTATCGGATGTATTTTATCTGTCGTAATTATTAATCATTTTCAGATTTAGGCGCCACTGCTTTATAGCCAAGCGGTAAGTATCTGCTTGCCGAGCATACATTGTATCATGGGCTTCTGATGCCAACTTGTACGCTTGGTCGAATAATTTCTGAGCACGGTCGCCATCGCGAGCAGGCACTGCATCTGTACGTTGATCGGCTTTCCAATAATCAAGAGCCAACTCATAAGCGGCTTTATAGTTGTTAGGCTCTATGTCTACTGTTTTTACCAATAGTTCATGAGCTTTATCATTGTCTGTCTGGATGCCGAGCTGTTGCTGCATACGCTTGATGCTGTCGGGAGCGTTATCGTCGCTTAGTTTACTTTTAAAGAGAAGTTGACTTAAAAGAAAACTAGCACGTGCATCTTTTTGAGATAGCGAGTCGAGCACCTCTACGGCTCGTTTTTCAGTAAGCGTTCCATTATGGATTGAGGATAAAGCACTATCGTACGTAAATGTTTGGATAGATTCATGGCCATCGTCACTGTTTCCATTCAAGGCCCACACAATGCCCGCAACTGCCAAAATGCAAGCTGCCGCACCACTAGCAATATATGTATAGAATGGTTTCCATTCTAAGCCTCCCGCATCCTCCACATTGTCAAGTGCTACACGAAATTCTGCTGCACTTTGAAAGCGTTTTGCACGTTGTTTTTCCGTAGCACGCGCAATAAGCCGACGCATTCCCTTGTGCTTTATGAGTTTAAGCGGTAGAGGGGCGTGAAGTTGCTTTTGCAATATATCGCTGCGATCGCCCTCGAAGGGTACATGTCCGACAATACACTGAAAAAGCAAGATACCCACGGCATAAAGATCGGTGGTTTGATTCTGCTCATTGATGGCACCCAACACAAGTTCAGGAGCCGCATATTCGGGTTTTCCAATAAACTGTCCCGCTTGTGTCAAGTGTTTATCGCTCGTGGTGAGCGAATTGTATTTTTTGGCAATACCAAAATCGATTAATTTGATATGCCCATCGCGAGTGATCATGATATTAGTGGGATCAATATCACGATGGATATAGCCAGCATCGTGCATACTTGCTAAGCCCGAAAGAACATTGCGCACGATGAAAGAGGCAAAGTGAACGGGATCCTGCTGATAGTCCTTATAGAGTTTTTCGGCATAAGGCACAGCAAACCCCTTCTGATCTACGAGTTTGCCATTGAGCAAATGATCAAGCGAGACACCCTCTAGCAATTCGCTCACCACGTGGTAATGATGTTCTACTTCGCCCAGCACGCCTCTGCTCTCGGTCTCAATAAATCCGAGCATTTCTATCAGATTATCATGACGAAAATGGATGGCTGCTTCGCGACGCGCTTTTTCGATTGCATAGGGGGGCATGTCACTATACATAAACTTGATGGCGACATTGCGCACCGACTGCGTAAACTCGTTTACACAACGTCCTTTGTACACTTTGCCCATACCGCCGACACCTAAGGGTTCGTCGTCGGAGTCAAACTCGTAGTATATTCCTTGCTGTTTCTCGGATTTACCTTGTATTTTGAATAATGACATGCTATTTGTTTTATTTTTCCATCTGATCGTTCTACTTATGCAGAACATCTCTCCTACGCAACTCTAAGAGTAAGGGTAGTAGAGATAATGTTCTGCACAAGAAATAAAAGCTAATTCGCTAAAAAGCACAAATGCTAAGAGAAGATTTAGGCTACATTGAGACAGTACCTCCATTGTTGTAGCCTGGAGTAGAACCATCGAGTCCAACGGTACCGCCATTGCCTACATATTCTCCACCTTGCCAAGGTTGTTGATAACCTTCTGCCTGAGTGTTACCTGCACCAAATGAAGGCACATCGCTGAAATCATCCTCAAGTTCTGAAGCTTCTACGGGAATGAAACCCTCAGCAACAGAGAGTTTGTACTTACTTGCGTCAATCAGTACCAATACGAGCTCATAATTATTGCCCACAGTCAAAATATCTCCGCTATGACATTCCACAGCTTGAAAGCCGATGGTCTCACCATTAATCATGGTGCCATTCGTACTCTGTGTGTCGGTCACAGCAGCAATCACGCCACCTGTATTTTTGATTTGACGCACAATGATTACAGCATGATTTCCAGATACTGTGCCTTCTTTCAACACGATGTCAGACGAATCGTCCTGTCCGATGGTATTGCGTCCTATCTGTAGAGGCCAATATTCTCCCATCTGCGTGCGAGAGATGGAATAGAGAAACCCTACTACGGGTTTTCCTGGCTGTACCACTCGGTGTTGAGGCGCAGTAGAGGAACCCATAGCTGGCTGAGCCTGACCTCCGGCCACACTTTCCATTCCGGGTACAATGGTACCACGAGCTGCTGCAGGCTGAGCGCCTCGTGCGTACATTCCTGTCATTCCTCCCATATTCTCATCGGGAGTGAGTCCTTGAATAACTGTTTTGTTTTGTGACATAATGCTCGTTTTTCTATAGTTTCAATTTATAACATGCTCCTATAAAATTACTTCAGCCAATTGTCTTGCCGACATACTTGCCTATGTTTTTCTTCATTAATAATAATGACAAAGTAATTCTTTTTAGCACATTTTTTAGATACACTTACTAGGGCAAAGGTACGATTTTATAATTTAAAATTCTTTAGCTCACGGTCCTCCATGCATAGATGGAAGAAAAACGTAGTTACACGGCATAAATTCATAAGGTATATTTCAAAAAAATTCTTAACCTCATTATTTTTGTGTATAAATTAGAAATAATAAAATGGCAATTCTCGCATTGTCTTATGTTCTCTCTAAAGAAAGTCGTTTCCTTATCTCGCGGGCATGTGATTGGGAATACTCATCTTAATTTCAGATCCTGCCCGCTCAAGTTAAAACCAAAACTTGAATGAGTTACATTTCTTGCTTGAATCTACTGAATTTCCATAGTACGGCACGATTGTTCTATTTTTCCCTTTTTGATATCCTAAATTAGGCTAGGAATACGAGAAATCAGTACTTTTGCATAAGTTAGGCTACGGCTCAGCATAACATTCAAACAAGCTTGATGTTCTGCATTCGCCTTGCACTATCTTTGCATAAGTTAGGCTACGGCTCAGCACCTTTCAATATCGAAACAAAAATAAAATTTATATATGAAGAAACTTTTCATCCTTCTCTCGCTTGCAAGCATCAGCCTTTGGGGCGAAGCACAGACGGTGCTTACGCTCGATAGTTGCCGTGCACTCGCTATGCGCAACAATAAGGAGTTAGCTCAAGCCCAGATGAAGATAGAAAAAGCAGGATGGGATCGCAAAGCGGCTCACACCAACTATTTTCCTAAAATTTCGCTTACAGCGGGATATATGCGCTCAGGCGACGAGATATCTTTGCTCAGTAAAGATCAAAAAAGAGCCCTCAATAATTTGGGAACAAATGCACTAGGACAATTTGGTGGACAATTTCAGAGCATTGCGGGGCAGATTCTTCAGCAACATCCCGATCTTGCTCCACTAATTCAAAACTTCAGCGGACAACTTCCTCAACTCGGCCAATTGGGAAATGCTTTTGGCCAAGGACTTACTGATGCACTACGCACCGACACGCGCAACATGACGGCGGGCATGATTCTCCTCACCCAACCATTATATATGGGCGGCAAGATTAAAGCTTACGAAAACATCACTAAGTTACAGGAGAAGTTGGCGCAAGATCAGCTCCGTGCCGATGGGCAACAAGTGATGCTCGATGTAGACAAGGCTTATTGGCAAGTGGTATCGCTAGCCAACAAGCGTCGTTTGGCCATAAGCTATCGCAACATGTTAGCCCATCTCGACTCCGACGTGGTAAAGATGATTCACGAGGGAGTGGCCACCAAAAGCAATGAATTATCCGTTAGCGTGAAGCTCAACGAAGCTGAGATGACACTAGTCAAGGTGGAAGACGGCCTTACGCTTTCACGCATGCTTCTCTGTCAAATCTGTGGACTTCCCCTTGAATCGGCACCTTCCCTAGCCGATGAAAACAACTGTGACCTTCCCACACAGACTGAAAACATCAAGGCTGAAGTGCAAACGGCCTACGACTTACGACCCGAACTTAGCCAACTTTCCACAGCACAGAACATCTATGCAGAGAAAGCCAAGGTAGAACGCGCTGCCGTACTGCCACAACTAGCCCTTACGGGAGGATACATGATCTCCAACCCTAATGTATTCAACAGTTTTGAAAAGAAATTCCGTGGCACATGGGCTGTAGGCGTCATGCTAAAGGTTCCCGTATGGAACTGGGGCGAAACGAAGTATAAAGTACGTGCTGCACGCACAGAGGCCCAGATGGCAAGAATGAAAACCGATGAAGCAAAAGAAAAGATTGAACTACAGGTAACGCAAGAGGCATTCCGAGTGAACGAAGCTAATCGAAAACTTGAGTTAAGCCTCAAGAACCTCGACAAAGCGGAAGAGAATCTGCGCACTGCCCAAGTGGGCTTCAAAGAGGGCGTTATCACCACATCCGACCTTCTGCAAGCACAGACAGCATGGCTACAGGCACATAGTGACAAGATTGATTCACAAATTGACATCAAGCTTTGTCGTGCTGCCTACGAAAAGGCTGTGGGCAGATAAAATCCATCGTCATAGCACACAAACAGACATTATACTATTCATACAGACTTCCTAGCATATACACATATAATATGAGACAGAAAGCGAATTTCCTTCCCGCCATTTTTATCATGGCCGGAATCATCATTTTAGTAGTTATCGGTAGCCTCTATGCCTTCAACCATGAAGACGAAACCATTCAAGGACAAGCCGACGTGACGGAATATCGCGTATCAAGCAAGGTACCCGGACGAATCCTTAAGTATATGGTAAAAGAGGGCGACTATGTTCACGCTGGCGACACTCTAGCCATCCTTGAAGCCCCCGAAGTTTCAGCAAAACTCACACAAGCACAAGCAGCCGAAGACGCTGCTGCTGCTCAGAATCGTAAGGCCGAGAAGGGAGCCCGCCAAGAGCAGATTGCAGGTGCTTACGAAATGTGGCAGAAAGCAAAAGCCGGTGTAGACATTGCTGAAAAGTCCTATCAGCGCGTGAAACGTCTTTTCGACCAGGGCGTAATGACAGCCCAGAAGCTCGATGAAGTAACGGCTCAGCGCAATGCGGCCATTGCTACCGAGCGTGCTGCCAAGTCACAGTACGACATGGCAAAAAATGGTGCCGAGCGCGAGGACAAAGAAGCTGCCGCTGCACTAGTCAACCGCGCAAAGGGAGCTGTGAGCGAAGTTAATTCCTACATCAAGGAAACAGTGCTTACGGCTTCGGCCGATGGCGAAGTCACTGACATTTTCCCGCAGATAGGCGAACTCGTTGGAACGGGTGCTCCCATCATGAATGTTGCTTTGATGAACGACATGTGGGTTACTTTCAACATTCGTGAAGACCATCTAAGCATCTTCAAAATGAACAAAACTTTCAAAGCCACCATCCCCGCACTCGGAGAAAAGGAAGTGACGCTCAAGGTCTACTATATGAAAGATCTCGGTTCATACGCTGCATGGAAAGCCACCAAGACAACAGGTCAATACGACATGAAAACCTTTGAAATAAAGGCCACCCCTATACAAAAAGTAGAAGGACTAAGACCTGGCATGAGCGTGCTGATTAAATAAAAGGTGGTTCTATCAATTCTGAAAGTATCCTACTCTGATATGTAATTTGCATGCTCTTCTTGAAAGCGTCTTTTTAATAGTAATTTCAGTTACATAGCCCGCTATGCTCCTTCATTCACTATCAAAAATACACTTCCAATACCATACAAATCCCATCATCAGAATTTATAGAACCACCCTTTATAGAAAGTCAACATTGCGAGCATTCCTCTTGCTCACAACAACTTAAAGATTTAAGTACGATACGTATGCCTGATAATCCCAAAATAAATACAACCATCCAAGATGACCGCACCCCTTCGCCCATAGGAGAAGGGGGATGGAGGGGAGGGGCAGCACTTTTGCTTCGCGAACTTCATCGTCTTGCCACGCAGCCCATTTACATTTTCTGCATGGTGGTGGCTCCGCTCTTCTGCTATTACTTTTTCACCTCATTGATGAAAGAGGGCCTTCCAGAGAATCTGCCATTAGGTTTGGTAGACGAAGATCACACTACCACCACGCGCAACCTTGCTCGCAATCTTGATGCGTTCCAAATGAGCGACATCATCCACGAATACGCCAACGTGACAGAAGCACGCAAGGCTGTGCAGAAAGGCGACATCTACGGATTTTACCTCATTCCGCAAGGCACTACAAAGCAAGCACAACTGCAACGTGTACCTACAGTGTCGTTCTATACCAATTATTCTTATCTCGTGGCTGGCTCGTTACTCTATCGCGACATGCGCATGATGTCGGAACTTGCTTCTGGAGCAGCTTCACGCACTGTACTCTATGCCAAAGGTGCCACAGAAGGACAGGCCATGGCCTACCTGCAACCCATCGTGATTGATATGCACGCCACAAATAACCCATGGCTCAATTACAACGTCTACCTATCCAACATCATCATCCCAGGTATGTTGGGCATTTTCATTTTCATGACCACGGTATATAGCCTTGGGTCAGAGCTCAAGTTTGGCACGGCAGATGACCTTATGGCTCGTTCCAACAACTCCATCATAGCCGCTTTAGGAACCAAGCTCCTCCCCCAGACAATTATATTCCTACTCATGGGCTCCATCTATGTATTTCTGTTATACGGCTATCTCCATTTCCCATGCAACTGTGGCCTACCGCGTATGTGGAGCATCATGGCTCTATTCGTCTTGGCTTGCCAAGGACTAGGCGTATTTATGTTTACAATGCTCCCCACCCTGCGTATGGGACTTTCGTTTGCCTCGCTCTGGGGCGTGATTTCTTTCAGCATCTCAGGAATGTCGTTTCCCGTCATGGCCATGCACCCCATCCTGCAGGGTCTCTCATATCTATTTCCCTTGCGCATTTATTACTTACTCTACGTCAATTGTGCTCTTGATGGCTATCCGCTCACCAATGCTCTGCCCTTCGTCACAGCCATGGTATGCTTCATGATGCTGCCCATCCCCTTCCTCGGACGCCTCAAGAAGGTGATGAAAACGTATGCTTACGAGCCATAACCACCCCATTCTCTCTACAATCTCTCTGCTATGCTATATAATTTTCGTCAAGCACTTGCTGACTTCAACTACATATTCCGCGAAGAACTAAAGACGATTATCCGCGACAAGGGCGTGATTATCTTCTTCTTTCTCGTGCCCCTAGGCTATCCATTGCTCTACACCTTCATCTACACCAATGAAGTTGTACGCGATGTGCCTGTGGCCGTGGTAGACGATTGCCGTTCAGCGCAGAGCCGCGAATACCTGCGTCACCTTGATGCTTCGCCCGACGTAAAAATCATATCTTACTGTGCCAACATGGTCGAAGCACAACAGCTCATTAAGCACCGCGATGCTTATGGTGCTGTCTACATTCCCCGCGACTTTTCATTGCGTCTGGCCCGCGGAGAACAGGTCTATGTTAGTGCCTTTGCCGATATGAGCGGTATGCTTTATTATAAGAGCGTGCTCACGGCCAACACCAACGTATCGCTCGCCATGAACGCCCAAATAAAAGTGAAGCGGGCGGGAGGCACCACAGCTCAGCAAGACCAAGTGGCCGAACATCCCATCAAGTATGAGGAAGTGTCGCTCTACAATCCACAAAATGGTTTTGCCACCTTCCTCATACCCGCCGTATTAATCCTTATCATTCAGCAGACGATGCTATTGGGCGTAGGTATGGCTGCGGGAACGGCTCGCGAACACAATAAGTTTCGCAATCTCGTGCCCATCACGCGCCACCATCGCGGACTGCTTCGCATCGTGCTAAGCAAAGGCATGGCCTATCTCATGGTCTACATTCCACTGAGTGTATACATCCTAGGTATCATCCCCCATTTATTTCACCTAAATCAGATAGGCAACCCTTGGGACATTGCCTTCTTCATTCTGCCCTTCCTCATTGCCAGTGTGCTCTTCTCCATGACAGTAAGCGCTTTTGTACGCCATCGAGAAATGTGCATCATGCTCATTGTTTTCACGTCTGTACCACTACTCTTCATCTCAGGGCTCTCATGGCCAGGCAGTGCAATACCTCCCGCATGGAAGGCTATCAGCTACATATTCCCATCCACATTCGGCATCAATGGCTTTGTAGCTATCAACAATATGGGAGCCCCCTTAGGCGATGTGCAACACGACTGGTACATGCTTTGGGTACAAGCTGGCATCTATTTTATTACCACCTGCACCGTGTATAAAGCTAGCATCACACGCTCTCGCCAACGCATTATTAAAGCTTGGAGTAAGCTCCGCAATAAACGTCTCAAGGAGCATTTGCCCATGTAAAACGCAACGATTACAATAAAAAAACTTACGGCAAGAGAAGTCTACTGCTCGCGTAGCGGTATACTTCTCTTTTCATAAAATATATTTAGTCAATTCCCTACATATCTTCCTTACATTCCCTTATTCTGTCATTATTTTGCGATAAATATATAAATTCATTAAAAATAGTGACACGTATTTACAAAGAAAGGCCTACCTTTGCCACATTCTATTCTATCAGAACTTATAACCCTTTAAACTTTATAGTCATGAAGAAAATCCTTTATTTCTTTTTTGCATTGGCCCTAGGCCTACAGATGCAGTCGTGCTCAAGCGACGACAAAACGCCCGAACCTGCTTCTAATCCACTCGAGACGAAGTACATTTCCATCAAAAATGCTGTGTACAACGATGGTAGCATGCCCGAACAGACTACCGATGAAAAGCTCAATGGTGTGACAATGAGCGGCAAGGTGATGAATGGCGCTATGAATTACGTCACCGTGGTCACAGAACAGAATGTGGACAAATTCTACATCAGTATCAAGAACGTAAACGGCTACTATGAATACGATCCTAAGGCCGACTCTGATGAAGGCACTGTGGAAGGACGCGCCATGGGCTACAACACTTATGTGATTCCCGTCATGATGAGTAATGAATACACAGGAAAGTCGACCATTATGATTAGCGGTAGACTTGAGAACGGGAAAGTGACAACTCCTGTTTCAACAGAACTTGAACGTATCGAAACCAAGAGTGGCGCACTTGAGATTAAACTTGCCTTTAACAACGAGAAAGACGTGGATCTGCACCTTTACACACCTAGCGGCGAACACATCTTCTATGGCCACCGCGGAGGCACCATCCAGGTGACCGAGGACTCCGTGGCCACTTATGGCTTGGACATCGACTCTAACGCGGGATGTAACATTGATGGCATCAACAAGGAAAACATCTATCTGCCCGCCGAGAAGGTGGAGAACGGCACTTACAAGGTAGTGGTCAATATGTACAACAACTGCGACCGCACCATTGCTACCAACTGGTCAATCATTGCCCGCTATAAGGACAACTTAATTACCCCGACCTCGGGCAGCAACCCTGCTTCGGGTATCTACCCTATTGACTTCTATCGTGGCGACTTCACTGAAGTGATGACGTTTACCATCACCGATGCCCCAAATTCATCGACCAATGCGCTACGCCGCATCCGCATCACTCCTACTCCGCAATCAGACATGGACATCATGAAGATGGAAGAAGAATCATTCATGCTGAATCTGTCTAAGAAGTAGCGCAATTTTAGCTACCAGACAGACAAACAATCCTTACTCAGACTTGTGGGCAACACACTTCTCCTGTGTGTTGCCCACTTTTATTTTTTCATGCCCCAATCCTTTAGCCAAGGACAATCAGGGTATTAGTAAGGACAATACCTAACCCAACTTTCACACCCCTAATATTGCAACTCTTGCTGTCATGGGCAAATCCAATCATTAGAGGTTAACTTTGTGTCCTACAAATTTGTAT
>UQKO01000014.1 GCA_900541575.1 uncultured Prevotella sp. | reverse complement strand
ATGAGCATCATTTGCTCTGCCGCTGCCGTTCGGTAGCTTTACCGCTGCCGTCCGGTAGAGCTACCACTGCCGTCCGGTAAAGCTACCACTGCCGTCCGGTAAAGCTACCACTGCCGTCCGGTAGAGCTACCGCTGCCGTCCGGTAGAGCAAAGAATCCTCATTTCAAGATGGACATACGATGATTTCGGAACAGAACGATAAGCAATCAAGCTTGCTTGCATTGCTGAGACGCAGCCGATAATGACGATAAAAGCTCGCTGAAGTTAAAAGCGAAACTTGAATAATGTATCTCTACATGGGCATTCAAGTTACGCGAAAAGGCCGTCCATGTTATCGTCCTTCGGTCAGGGGACGCATGTCCTTCGGTCGAAGGACGATGACTTAAATAACGTTCTAAGAAAACTTCTACGGCCTTTTAGCCTAACAACAATATACTTTAAGAGAATACTGTATCTTCACGCCAAAAGGCTAAGTAAAGGGGCTATTCTCACCCAGTACCGGAGGAAAGAAAAAGGATTTAAAAGGAATAGTATACAACTAACTCCATTTTTCGCGGACAATACGTCTCACGTAGCCGAAGCAATAAGCTTATTTTCTTCATTCTCCCCCGCGTTTCACTCGAAAAGCATCTATTTTTCAAGCATTTTCCACGGAACAAGCGAAGATATGTTGCAAAGTATAACAAATTTGTTGCAAACGCATCAAATGTACACAGAAAAGCCCCAAAATTATTTGTAAAGAGTCAAAAGTCTCTCTACCTTTGCACCAGTTATTAAGCGATGCGAGCCGTCTGCCACACACAATGCACGTGCAAGAATGTGCAGACGGGTATCTCCATTAACACACAAAAACTAAACGCATTTTTCTCGCGGCCGTTGGCCAACGAGAAGAAGCTAGAGAATCTTAACCGATTCATCACGCAACGTCCCACGGCACATGGCTTGCATCTCGCTCAATCTATCCACAGTGTTTCCACATGAGCTACCCACAAGCGTAGCCACAGACTCACTCACCATTCTAAAATCAGAAAAAGCATAAAGGTAAAACAGGTTTAGGTTAGATTACCCGGGTGAAAAGGTTGTTAAGGAAAGAATAGTGGCGGGGTCATTCCCGGGTAGTGATTGCCGCCACATGTGGGAAAAGAGATAGGGTTGTACATCAGCCCGACAACCTCGGCCCACGAAACATAACGCCCCGATAGCAGTGATGCTGTCGGGGCGGAATGTTTCGTGGGGATTCCTATTAACTCTAATAGCACTACATTTTTAAGCCTTAAGACGTGAAAAATATGGTTTTCCACGCTTTTTTTGTAACTTCGCAGCAAATCTTTCCTTACCTGCCTAACAATGAAGAAGTATCTCTCCATCTTCTATCTTTTGCTCCTCGCTGCATGTCTCAGCGCATGCAGCGAAAGCAATAAGAAATACCATATCGGAGTGTCGCAATGCAGTCACGACATTTGGCACGACCAAATGAATCATGAGATGCGCCGCGAGGCCAACTTCGATAAACACGTGAAGCTCGACATTCGTTGTGCTCACGACAACAATGCCCAGCAAATCCGCCAAATCGATTCTCTCATCCAGTCGGGCATAGACCTCCTCGTGGTCATCCCCAACGAGTCGAAGGCCCTTGCTCCAGCTGTAGAGCGAGCCTTGAAGCAAGGCATCCCCGTGGTATTGGCCGATCGCCGAGTAACCCCTCCCCACTACACAGCCTACGTAGGCGCCGACAATCGAAGCATTGGGCGCGACGTGGGAGCCTACCTCGTAAAACTTCTGCCTCAAGGCGGCACCGTGGCTGAGTTTGTCGGTCAAAGAAAAGTGAGCGTCAGTCGCGACCGCCACAATGGACTCATGGATATCATCGGTAGTCATCCCGAGATTCGCCTCATAGCCCAAGTAGAGTCGGGATGGGAAGGCCCTCGCATTGAGGCGCAGATCGACTCAATGCTTCGCTCCGGCACGGTGCCCCAAGTAATCCTCGCCCCCAACGACCGCACAGGCGTGCGCATACGACATGCATTAGTGCGGGCAGGGCATGCCGACATCAAAATCGTAGGCATCGACGGGCAAGTACAGCCCGGCAGAGGACTCGACAATGTGGAACAGGGCGACATTCAAGCCACCTTTGTCTACCCCACTGGGGGCGACAAGGTGATACAGACCGCAATGCACATCTTGCGACACGAGCCTTACAAGCGCGACACGAAGCTCCGCTCGGCCGTAATCGATGCTTCCACAGCACGCATTTTCCGCATACAGTATGAGCAAATAGCCGAAAGCGAGAAACGCATTGACCAGATGGAGCAGAAGATGAACGCATACCTTTCTCGATACTCCATGCAGAAGCTCTTGCTCCTGGCTTGCCTCGTCATCATCCTCCTCATTGGAGCCATGACGTGTATGGGCGTACGCCTATATTATTCCACCATTCAGCGCAACGATAAACTAAAACAACAGAAACAAAAGCTCGAGGAGCAGCGCGATCAACTGGTAAGGATGTCGAAAGAACTCGAGGAGACCACACAATCGAAGATTAGTTTCTTCACTGGCGTATCGCACGACCTACGTACACCGCTCACACTCATTCTCGCCCCCGTAGAACAACTCCAAAGAGCTAAGAATCTGACCGAAGAACAGCAGGGATTGCTCCACGTGGTGCAGGCAAATGCTGATATTCTGTTGCGCCTTGTGGCTCAAACGCTCGATTTTCGTAAATTTGAAAACGGACAACTACGTCTCAATCTTCAACACTACACTCTGCGAGAAGCTATCCATCAATGGTGCGCCCCCTTTGCCACGCTGGCTCGCCAACGCATTGTGCGTTTTCATTTGAACATGGATGCACTTCCCACCGAAGGCGAAACATCGCAAGGGTGGCTTGATGCGCAAAAGATGGAAAGCATCATCTACAACATCCTGTCCAATGCATTCAAGTTTACCCCTGAGGGAGGCCACATCAGCGTTACGGCTAGCCTTTCCACTGATACTGACCACCAGCCTCAACTCCAGCTCGTAATGGAAGATACGGGACAAGGCATTGATGCAGACAAACTGCCCCACATCTTTGATCGTTTCTACCAAGTAGATGCCACCCGCGAGGGCTCAGGCATTGGGTTAGCTACGGTGAAAGCTTACGTCGACCTCATGCAAGGCTCGGTAAAGGCCGAGAGCAATCGCGGAACAGGCACACGATTCATCGTCAGCGTGCCCATCAATGCTCAAGCCGAAACAAAGCAGCACGAGAAAGACACTACCATAGTCGACGATATGACGACCTCGCACTCTATGACACAACTGACCTCGCAATTGGCACTCAATCAAGTAGTCGAGAAAACTCTTTCTGAAGACACGGATCAAGCTACAGCAGACAATAACGACAAGCGCCCCACCGTGCTCATCATCGACGACAATGAGGAGATTCGCGCCTATATAACCCTGCTTCTTCACAAAGACTACGTGGTCAGAACTGCCGCCGACGGAAAGGAAGGACTCGAAATGGCGCGCCGACTGCTACCCGACGTGGTGGTATGCGACATGATGATGCCTATAATGGACGGACGCGAATGTTGCCACCATATAAAAGAGGAGTGGCAAACATCGCACATTCCCGTGATGATGCTCACCGCCTGCGCTATGGACGATGATCGCATTGCAGCCTTTAATAGTGGTGCTGATTCCTATATATCTAAGCCCTTCAGCCCCGAAATATTCTGCTCTCGACTGCGCAATCTGCTCGACAACAGACACCGCATGCAAAAGTTCTTCCGCGACCAAACAGGCGCTGCGGCAGCCACACTTAGTGCCGAGGCTAGCGAAGCCGACAAGTCGTTTATCGAACGCTTCCGTACCCTCGTGGAGAAACACCTTGCCGACACCGACCTCTCCGTGGAATATCTTGCCTCACAACTAGGCATAGGGCGCAGTCAACTCTATCGAAAAGTAAAGCAACTCACGGGATTCTCCCCTGTAGAGCTCATACGCATTCGCCGCATCAAGAAAGCAGCCGAGCTGCTTACTCGCACAGACAAGTCGATTTCCGAAATTGCTTACGAAGTAGGCTTTGCCACCCCGAGTTACCTCACCAAATGCTTCAAAGACTATTTCGGAGTTAGTCCCAAGGAATACGTTGCCTCGCCCCCCTCGGCATAGCCTCGAACTTTCTCCGCTCAGACAAACCCCAAAAGATGCTTTCAGTTTCAGCATGCAATACACTCTTCACTAAAAAAATACGAAAAGGCGTTTCATATCAAAGAATAATGTACCTTTGCATTTACTATAGGGTGGTTCTATAATGCATAGCGCCTGCCATGATAGGCCCAACACCCCACCTCCACAAAGGGAATCACGCGCCGATGCCTCATCCGAAACTACGGAATAAAGACACAATACTACTGATACATGAATATACATATACGCTTTTCAACACCTCTAAAAGGTATCAAGCTCATCGCTGCGATGCTCATGCTCACAGCCACTCCAGTGCTCACGGGATGTAAAGAAAACATTAGCGAAGACGCTTTCTCCGTGGCCAAGAAGTCGAACGTGATTCAGATTCTTGAAAGCCAACCTGAAAAGTACTCTGAGATACTAAAGCTTTTCAATGAAGTGAAGCTCGGACTTTCCGACAACGCATCTTCCGTAGAGAGTGTTCTCAAGGCTCGTGGCAACTATACCGTATTTGCCCCGACCAATGAGGCAATGCAGGTATTTCTCAGAGAAGAACTCGGCAAGCAAAGCATCAACGAAATGACCGACTTGCAAAAGCGTATGGTAGTGTACAACTGCATCATCGACAACGGCACGCAGGCAGCTTACGAGCTCAGCGATTTTCCCGCTGATGCCACCACTTTCAACGATGCGACCCTCGACGACCGCCGACTCACAAGTCAGCAAGACAGCGAAGGAGAATACTACGTCAACATCACTGCCCACGTCATCTCACCCAACCACGAAGCATCCAATGGTATGGTCCACATAGTAGACCATGTGATTTATCCCTCTTCACAGAGCGTGCCCGAAATTATTGCCAAAGCCGATAATATGCGCATCATGGGTCAACTTTTCAAGGAAACTGGTTGGAAAGATTCACTGCGTGTGCGCACCACTTATGAAGATGCCTACGTACGCGACAACCAAAGCGAGATTGGTATCAAGAAATCCTTTCCCGGCATTCCGGGCGACTTTGCCTACATGCCCAAACGCCGCATACGCTACACCGTGTTTGCCGAACCCGATGAGGTGCTCCACCGCGAATGGGGGATTCCTATGCCACAATACGACTCACAGACCGAAACCATCACCAATTGGGATGAAATACGTGAAGCCTTGCTCAACAAGTGTGAACAGGTGACGGGAATCACTGCTCATCACGATGACATCACCCACACCGATAATGCCCTTAACCGCTTCCTTGCCTACCACATCATCAATGGTGGTGCACCAATCAATGGCCTCGTGGCTCACTACAACGAGTATCGATACAACGTGGGAAACAATCCTACCGTACCGCAGACACGCAGCTTACCCGTCAACGTGTGGGACTACTACACCACAATGGGGCCTCACCGCGCATTGCTCAAGGTGACACAGCTTGGCGATCAAGATCCCAACCATCCCTTCTATCTCAACCGTATCAGCCAATACGATAATCGCTTCCTCGGTAGCTACGATGAAATCTCGGCTTTGCCCGCCAATACCCCCACTAATGGATTGAATATTCGCATTCACGAGAAGAACGAATCTACGGCCGAAGATGGCACACAAAAAAGTTTCACCACGAACGCACTGAACGGCTACTATTTTCCCATAGACCACGTGCTAGTCAATTCGCCCGAGACGCAAGCTGCACTCGGCGGAGAGCGCATCCGCATCGACTTCACCACGATAAACCCAGAATTTCTCTCCAATGACCTCCGCATCACTGGCGAACAAGTACACTTTCCCAAAGGCTACTTCCAAAACATCAGCCACGAGAGCCCAAATACAGCCATCACCTATCTTCACTCCAAGACCTATGGAGGAGGACCGGGATGGAAGGATGCACAAGGCGATGAAATCCTCGTGACCGGCACCTATGACTTCGTAATGAAAATGCCGCCTGTGCCCGCTGATGGTACCTACGAAATACGTATGGGCGTGGCCAACAACCGCGCACGCTCTATGGTGCAGATTTACTTTGACGACAACCCCTTCCCCTCTACCCCAACTTCGCTGCCTATCGACCAACGCGAATTTGTGCGCGATTGGGACCCCAATCTCTGGGTGAAGGATGAAAAGAACAACTACGACGAAGCCACCTGCCTAGAAGGTGATCGAGCCCTAAAAAACCTTGACTACATGAAGGGACCGAAGTACTATTGCGTGAATGGTACCGCAGGCGAGATTTCCGTACGCGACTATTTCGACGAATCGCAGAGTTGGTACTTCCCCAACATGCGCTACATTATCACCCGACAACACCTCCAAAAGGATAAGACATACTATATGCGCTTCAAGTGCGCCGTAGAATCGTCCACTTCGCAGTTCTTCCTCGACTACTTCGAGTACTGCCCCAGCAGTGTCTACGGCTCAGTAACGGGCGAAGATGTATGGTGATTTTAAGTTGACAAGTTAACAGGGTTATCACACCTACCCCAAAGAAAGAACTAAACACAACATAACTCAGGCAGGAGCCTGGGCTACCACAAGCCTAGACTCACAGCCACACTCAAACAGATATTCAGATGGGTCTTATAGAATTTAACAAACTCCCCATTAATACGCTCGTAGGAGCCGATTGGAAAACTTTCAAAGAACTCACCGCAGGACGCGAGGTAGATGGTCCTTGGAAAGGAAAATTCCGTCTAACTAAGGCCGTATGTCGACTTCTTTCCGTACTTGCTCCCATCCAGGAGCATCGCTATCGCAAACTTCTAGCCAACCAGCCGATGAAGAACGATCCCGTATTCATCCTCGGCCATTGGCGCTCAGGTACGACTTTCGTACACAACGTGCTCTCATGCGACAAGCGCTTCGGCTACTGCACCACCTATCAGACAGTGTTTCCCCACCTCATGATGTTCGGACAGCCCTTCTTCAAGAAGAATATGTCGTGGCTCATGCCCGACAAGCGCCCTACCGACAATATGGAACTTGCAGTAGACCTGCCACAGGAAGAAGAATTCGCAATCTCCAATATGTGCCCCTATACGTTCTACAACTTCTGGTTCTATCCAAAGTATATGCAGGAGTACTGCGACAAATATCTCATTTTCAAGGACATCACTCCCGCTGAGCTCAGCACTTGGGAAAAGACGTTCAAGAAACTCATCAAGATCTCACTTTGGAACACGGGTGGCGAACAATTCCTTTCTAAAAACCCTCCCCATACAGGTCGTGTTAAGGAACTAGTGAAGATGTTTCCCAACGCCAAATTCATCTATCTCATGCGCAACCCCTACACCGTATTTGAAAGTACGCGTTCCTTCTTCACCAACACCATCCAACCCCTCAAGCTTGAAGAATTTTCCGATGCCGACATCGAGAAGAATATTCTTATCACCTACCGAAAGCTCCATGAGCAATACGAAGCCGACAAGCACCTTATTCCTGAAGGCAACCTCATCGAAGTGAAATTTGAGGATTTCGAGGCCGATGCACTCGGCATGACTGAGAAGATTTACCAAACTCTCGGTTTGCCTGGATGGGAGAACGCCCGCACTGCCATAGAACAGTATGTTGGTTCAAAGAAGGGCTACAAGAAAAACAAATACCAATATGCCGAGCGCACTAAGCAACTCGTTGAAGAGAACTGGGGAGACGTGCTCGAGCAGTGGGGATATAAAATCTAAGATCCAACTTACTCCTAGGAATTCTACCTAGAATGCCCTACCTACTAGGCGCTTGACTTTCTAGGGGAAAAGTCCCTCCATTAGGGAATTATGAACCTTACAATAGATGCCACAGCCATCGTGCTGGCGCTACTGTGGCTTCATAATTCCCTATTTCGCTTTTACAATGCAAGCCCCACACCTGCCTATATGCCTCCTCCGTATTGGATTTCCCTATTACTTCAAGCAGTAAGGAAGCAGAGAACAAATCTTATATTACTTGCCACTTATTACATAAACACCTATGATTGCCCGTCTTCTTTGGGTAGACGATGAGATTGATATGCTCCGCGCCCACATTTTGTTTCTCGAGAAAAAGGACTACGAAGTGGTGACTGCCAACAATGGCCCCGACGCCATAGACCTTTGCCGAGAAGAAAACTTCGATCTCGTACTTCTTGATGAGAATATGCCTGGTCTCTCGGGCCTCGAAACGCTGACTCGCCTCAAGGATGTGGCCCCCAACGTGCCCGTAGTGATGGTCACCAAAAATGAGGAAGAAGACATCATGGACCAAGCGATTGGATCCAAGATAGCAGATTATCTGCTCAAGCCCGTCAATCCCAAGCAGATATTGCTCACACTGAAGAAAAACATCCATCAACGCGAAATAGTGCAGGAAGTGACGCAGACGGGCTATCGGCAAGATTTCTCGCGGATAGGCATGCAAATGAGCGAAAGCCTATCGCCCGAGGAATGGAAAGAACTCTACAAACGCCTCGTCCACTGGGAACTAGAGCTCGCCGAAGCAGGAAGTCCTATGGACGATATGCTGCACATGCAAAAGGAGGAAGCCAACCACACATTTGCCAAGTTTATTCGCAAAAACTATGAGGGTTGGATTCAGCAGTCCGACACCCGTCCTTTGATGAGTCCCGACATCTTTAAGCGTTGCATTTTCCCACGCCTTTCGGCAGGAAGGAAAGTATTCCTTCTTGTGCTCGACAATTTCCGCTACGACCAATGGCGCATGCTATCGCGTGAACTAGCTGACGATTTCGATATGGACGAAGATCTCTACTATGCCATTCTCCCCACTGCCACGCAATATGCACGCAACGCTATTTTTGCAGGGCTCATGCCGTTGCAAATCAAGCAGATGTATTCCGAATTGTGGGTGGAAGAAGATGAAGATGAGGGAAAGAATCTCAACGAAGAGGCACTCATTCGCCATCAGCTGGAGCGATTCCGCCGCCGCGAGGCATTTAGTTATCATAAAATCAACGATTCGCAGGCCGCCGACCGACTGCTTTCACAATTCTCGCAGATAACTGCTACACCACTCAATGTGCTCGTAATCAATTTCATCGACATTCTTAGCCATGCTCGAACGGAGAGCAAAATGGTGCGCGAACTTGCTGGCAACGAGAGCGCGTATCGCAGCATCACGCTGTCGTGGTTCCGCCACAGTCCCGTGAGCGAACTTTTTCACCGACTTGCAGAACTCGACTACGACATCATCATCACCACCGACCACGGCAGCATCCGCGTGGATCAGCCCTCCAAGGTGGTGGGCGACCGCAATGTCAACACCAACCTGCGCTACAAGCTAGGACGCAACCTCAGCTACAATGCAAAAGAAGTGCTCGAACTAAAAGACCCGCGTCGCTTCATGTTGCCTCAACCCAACCTCAGCACATCGTACATCTTCGCCACGGGAAGCCGATTTTTTGCCTATCCCAACAATTACAATTACTACGTGCAGTATTACAAGGACACGTTCCAACACGGCGGCATCTCTATGGAGGAAATGCTCGTTCCCCTCGTGACGCTACGCTCGAAGAACAAGCGCTGACGCCAATCTCCATACTACGAGCAAAGCCCCAACATCTTTCCAATGTTGGGGCTTTGCTTTGCCTTCAGCAGCAATCGGATTAACTGCTTACCTGTTCTTTATAGAACGAGCTTTATTTCTTATCGGGATCCCACTGCGTCAGCCGCTTATGAGCATTGGCATAGTCGTACTTCTTGAAATAGCTTATCGACCTATCAGTGAGCGAGCTTCCTTTCATATCAATAATGGGGGCTATAGACGAGCGTATTGCTACCTGATACGACTTGGCCTTTAGGCTACTGGCTAAAGTGCGGTTGGCACTATCAATAAAGGCTTGGTCTACGTCCTCATCGTCGTAAGGTAGGTCTTCTATAAGCTGCGTAAACCAATCCAAGGCTCTGACGCGAGCCTTCAATTCATCGCTTACGATGCCGAACCGTACGGCGATGGGGCCGCTGGGCGATACATATCGGCTAACAATGCAATCTTCTAGCAACACAAACTCTGCCACAAGGCTCTTATTGTCGAGTAAATCCACACTAGGGCGAGCATCGTTCCATGCGGGCTGCTTGCTCTCATCCTTAGGCGGCTTCGACACAGAGACGGAAGTGCGTCCGAGTTTTGCATCAACGGGAGTGCCGAGCGCAGCAAAGAGCGCAGCGTGGTTGGAGGGGATGTTCACTGTGCTTCCGCCACTTTTTGCAGTCTTCGAAGCAGAAGACTTCTTGCCTGCCTTGCCAGCGGTTTTCGTAGCAGTCTGTGCTTGCTTGGGCAGCACGGTCGAAACCACAGTCTCCTTGGTCTGCTTGCCCACCTTCTGTGCAGCTTTCTTAAATCGGTCTTTGAGCGATTGTGCCGAAGCAGTGGGTATGCCGAGCGACAATGCCATACCGAGCATGAGCACCACACGGGCTTTCATTGAAAATCTCTGTGCAATAGATAATAGTTCTTTCATAGGTATTTGTGAAAGCGACACGTTGGTTCAACGTTTTTTTCATCTAGCCCAAGGGCAATGTCGGCCACACTGAGCTTTTCCGCCAAGGAATTCACTTATTTCTGTGTCGCGATAAAGGAAATAAGTGCAGTTCTCCTACAACATCGCAAATGTATAAATAAATTTTGAAAGGTTTACGATTTTAGCAAGTTTTCTTACATATATGCGTCAAGCCCCGGCAGCGAATGCTGTCGGGGCTTGTATGTTCACGTCGAGAGATGGACATCAATCTTCGAAGAGTGAGAGCGTGGGTGTACCCACCTCCTGACTTCATCACTTTTCTGCGCCATCAGATAGCGCATATTGAAAATCTATGAGTTACATAAAAATTATGGATGGTTTTGGTGGCACAAGCAAAGAAACTGCACAGACAGATGTGCTACGTGAACCAGGATTCTCGAAAGAAGGCAAAACGACCGATTCGCAGGTCGTACTCGGCTTTGCCCGTGAATAAATTGGATGATTATTTCCATAATTTTTCTTGATTATCCAATATAATTTTTACCTTTGTAAACTAAGAAAGACATCAATCGCATCAAGATATTATCGGATGAAAACAAAAGGATAGCTAAGTAGCTGGCAGACAAATTAGGTAAAGATTCGGCTACAGTAAGCAAATGGTGTACCAACAATTCGCAGCCAAGTCTTGAAACACTTTTGCAAGTAGCAGATGCACTCGACGTTGATGTGCGCTCGCTTATCGGACTGACGAAGAAGAACCGGATTGAGATAGAAGCAGAGAAACTTCCTAATATTGCACCCACCAATAGAATGAATACGATTAGATGTATATGATGACAGTACCGATATCCACATTAAAACTTAGCAATACTAGGCGAACAGTTGGAAAATGTAGGTGCTGAATTATTAAAGTTCGATCAAAATGAATGATTACTATGAAGATGTCGTTAGGAATTTATATATCAACCTACGACCAAAATTCATTCGCGTATTAACCGCGAAATACCCCTCATTGCGTCTTGATGAAGCAGAGGACTTGTATCAAGACTCTTTCATTGCAGTTAAAGATAATATGGAAAGAGGTAAGGTGCGTGAAAACACTTCGTGGGAAGCGTACATTATTCAAATTGGAATCAACCTTACAAACAAGTATTTGAGAAAGGCTCAAATAACGGACTCAATGGACGAATCTAAAGATAATGGTAAGTCAAATAGATTTGCATCATTCCTTAACATGTCTACCGAGAGTGAAGAAGGCGAATTGCAATCAATGGAAGTTTATGCAATTTTGGGAAACGAGCTGGAACATTCTCCTAGCCGTTGCCATAAAATACTGCGTTTGTTTTATTATGCAAGCCTAGACCTAACTAAAATTGCAGAGGAAGTGGGACTGAAGAATGCTGGGTCGGTAAAAGTCACCAAGTCGCGATGTATGAAAGATTTGATTGGTAGAGTAAAGAATGCTGTTCGTCTTAGTGGTATAAACATCTAACTTAAAAACACAACATATGGAAAGAATAGAGTTATTCGATAAATATATTTCTGGTGAAATGTCTGAATCCGAAGTTGCCGACTTCAAGAGAAAATTGTCCAAAAACAAAGAACTTTCTTCGGATTTCCAAATTTACAAAATGGTAGTAAAAGGAATATACAAGGAAGAGAATGACAAAGAAGCAGAATTGGACAATGCGTTCAAAAGCCTAAGCAAGGATGATTTGCGTAAAATCGTCGGTCCAAGGCTAACTATCGTCAAAGGGAACAAGCCAAAAGCTAAAATTTTCTATATGGCAAGTTGGGTTGCTTCTGTCGCTGCTATTGTGGTAATTGCTTTCACTTTTACATTTAACATACAGCGTTCTGCGAGAAATAATGTTGACGATGTAATGTTTGATTGTTACTATAACCCAGTTTCCAGATCTGCAAGTAATATAGAAGACCTATCAGGTGCAAGTATCCAACAGATACAACAAGTAATGCCTACTCTTGTTCAAGAGTATAACAAAGCGACTGATGTGCAAGATATAACGGAACAAGGTCTAAACCTGGCTATGGTATATCTGAAACTTCACGACAGGGAAAAGGCAAAATACATTCTTAATGATGTCAAGCAGAAATGTTTGGATAATGTGCAAATCCAAAAACAATGCGACAAACTCTTAGATAAGCTACAATAACAAATATAACAACTTACGATATGAAAGCACTAATAGTAATCCTAATCATTGTGTTCTGGTTGTACAACTACATAAAGTTCAGACGTAAGAACAACTATTATAAAGTGATGGTTGGCTACTTGGAGGCGGACTTGCGAAACTCTCCTAGTAGAGACAAGATGTTTCGACTATCTTCTGCATTGATTCATATTCAGCAGTATCGGGATGCTTATGATATTTTGGTTCAGATCAGCAACGAAATTAAGAGCGCAGATGAAGAAGAGAAGATTAAGGCAAACATTGAATTCTGCAAGAATCCAGTTCCAGGGTTAAGCCAGCTAAAAAACCTTAACCATAGTTACTGGCATAATTTTCTGCTTGTGAGATTAGGCAAGAGACGATATGATTTTCTTACAGAACAGGATTATCTGAGAACCAACTCCATTCAAAGGAATTTGTAACTTACAAAATAACAAGAACATGAAACTTAAAAATATTCTAGGCTTTCTGTATGCCACATATCTCATAATGAGTCAGATTATGACTATTGTATTTTTTGTCCAGTACTGTAGAACCGATTCGTTGTTGGAAATAGTATTTATAGATTCGTTCCTCTCTGAAATTAAGGGGTTATTATGGATTATCTTTATATGGTTATGACCTGGTAACATGCAAAAGAAGGATAGTTCCAACTAACAATGATATATTATGAAAAATCGTCATTTCCCGATACTACTTTTGAGGGCAAATGACGATTTCTCTCTTAATTGAGGAGAACAAAAGCGCCCCAATCTCTCGGTGAAGGATATTGACTTCGAACAGCCTGTTTGCTGATTTCCAAGGCTGTGTTTGCATCCTTACCTAATAACAAGTTGTGATAGAAGTTAGTCATGAGAATGGTAGTCGCTCTGTCGTCCACATCCCATAAACTCATAAGAATTTTCTTTGCACCAGCTAATTTGAAGGCACGTTGAAGTCCATAAACACCTTCGCTTGAGTCAGAGAATCCCAAACCTGTTTCACAAGCAGACAACACCACTAAAGAACAACCAGATAGGTTTACATTCGCTATCTCAGCAGCCCTTAATATGCCATCGTCTTTACCCTTTTCAATTTGAAAGGAATCATTACACCAATAGTCATTAGCCCCTGCAAAGAAGAGTCCTGATGACAACATTGAATTTGCAAAACTTGTACTGTCATTGAAGAATCCATGTGTTGAGATATGCAAGATATAGTCTCCCTTTCCGCTGCGTCTCTTGAAGGAAGACTCGGTTGCCATTAAATTCTCATATACCTGATGGGGTATAGACTTCCCTTTGAGCATTGAGGAAATTGTTTGCACTTCTAACTTCGTGAACGTCAGTGGAACCAAGTTCTCTCCTCTTTTTATAGCACTTCGTCTATTGTTGCCAATTGTAGCTTTGGTCGTCTGACCATAATCAATACCTCCCCATAGAGAAATCACCCTGACATTATTTGAATCACCAAACAATTGAGAATCCGCCAGGAGTTGTTTTTTATTATTCAAACTTGTCGGATCTTGAAGCAAGCGCAAATTAACTATGTCGCACAGATATTGATTATTACCCAAGTATAAAGAGCCGAGCGCTATCTGATTAAATTTACCAATGGGTAGATAGTAGACATTTGATACATTAGGAATAACTTTGCTGATGTTACCCCAAATAAAATCGGTTAGATTTTTATCGTGATAAATATCATCTATTGATTTCTGGAGAGTATTTTGGATTGAATTGATATTTCCTATGGGTACATAGACGACCCCCTTGCTCTTATTAAGAACAAGGGCGAATAATGAGCCTTTGTTTTCTATCAGTTCAACGACCGTTTCTTTGCTTGATAAACTCTTTTGCAAATGGTCATGCCGATAATTGCTTATATCCTTAGAGGATTTAAAGTCTGTACACCTCAAAGCCAACCTTTTCTCCAATTCGTTTATGCGTGCTTCAATTTTTGAGGTGTGCTTTATTATTCTTCCAGAGACGGATTCATATACTAAGTCTCTGCGACATTTAACCAATTCTTCATACAGTGCCGTAACCTTTTTATCGCCTGTCCTGGATATGCTGTTCTTAATAGCCAAGTTAGACCTTAACAATAGGCCATTTCTAAATAATATGTTGTCAAAGCATAGTTCGGCTAGTTTTTGGGTGGGATGTTTTTGAAGAGCTTCGATGGTCGCATTATGGGCCTTGTCAAATCCTGCGACAAAGTGTTCTCTTTGCTCGTCAGTCATAGATGGAATGTTGTTGGCAATTTGCTGACGCATGCCCATACAGTATTTCACAAGTTCGTATTCAAGTGTCTGCCAATCTTTTTCATCTTCATAATACCTGAATTTACGGCTGTAGTTTACGAGATATTCGAAATCATTTTCTGAATACCGATCATTCAAGTAATCTTCATATCTTTTGTATAGGTATCTACTGGTTTGTATGTCGTGTATCTCATAACAATAGTCGGACAATTCTCCAAGCACCTTACATTCATCAACAGACTGCATGCTTCTTGCTATTTCTACAGCCTGTTTTATTCTGGGATAAGCATTTAACAACTGTTTTTCCTGCAGCATCCAACCTATTAGCTTATTGAGGCATTTGACTTTGTAAGCAGGCCCAAACTCGTTCTTGTATACAATCCTGTCAACAAACTTACCCATAACAGATGGCTGTTTGGTGAGAGGTAAAATGTGAAATCACAATCGAATCATATTCAACTAACTCTTTGTGGTTAATTTCTGAAACAGATGTTCCCCATGTCATTTGATTGTATATCGCAACTAAGCTACTATCAAGAGATTGGGGCGAATAGTATTTCTTGTAAATGTTGAAATACTTTATCATGTTTGTTCTGTCTTCCATTATTTCATAGAATTGGTAGATTTGTCTGGACAGACCAAATTTTAGCATACGCTCCAAAGTGGGGGTATTCGAATCCTTCAAATATTTGGGAGCATGGTTCCATATATCAAGAAGAACTTTCTCTGCTTTACTGTAATCGCCTACGTGAATGTACGAATCAGCCAACTTGGATTTGTATTCCATCTCTAATGGAGAGTTGTTGATTACGTTACCCTTATATTCCATAAGTATAATGGCCTCATGATGTCTATTAGCTTTCTGCAATTCGTTGAACATTTTCAGCGTGGCCGATGCGTCCAGAGCCTCTAGTTCAGAAGGAATAGTCTTGTCCAATGCAAAAATGAGTACAAAAGCAAAGAACGCAACAGCAAAGAGAGTGATGCCAATATACCGCGCAAATGCTAAAAAATAATACGCATTCACGATAAACGCCCCAATTTTAGTATGTTTATGGGAACAATTTTCTGTAATTCGATTAATCTTCATACCTTTGCATGATGATTTCAATAATAAAGTTATTAAGCTTTGTGGTGACATGTCTCTTGGCCTATATAATAGTATATGACCATTGTGTCAACAAAGTTCCTCTGGCAAGTTCCTTCAAAAAACTTATCAGTGGCATTTTCACGTCGTCAATCTTATATATCATATTCGTCATATTGGTTGTTGGGGGAATATTTTGGATCATTTACGCTTTGATGCACAACGGCTCCCTATTCTAAATGAAATGTTAGCGACCGAGAGAACCGCAACAATTCGTCAGCTATAGATTGCTTTCTCCAAAAAGTATCATACAAAATGACATATGCTACTTTATGACTCCTGTCATCAACAGATACGGCATAAGTTCGATAGTACTTTGTGCTATCGGACTTATGCCGTATAAGTACTATAATACAGTGTTCCAGAATCAAGATATTTAGTCCCATAGTCGATTTCTTCAACAGAAGTTTCCTGAAGTCGGGAATGATTTTCTATGTTGTGTAACGCAGCACAAAAATCTAGGCGCGTTTTGCATTCTATAAGCAGAGTACCAATTGTTATCTTTTTGTGCAATGGGGAGGAGAACTCGAATAAATACCTATCGTTGTACTGATATATGGTATCAGCTTTCCAATTTGCAAGAGGTTTGAATTTGATATATCCGTCCGTATAGTAGTCTCCTGACTTTATGTTAGCAATATTCGCTTTTTTGCTGTTAAGGTTCTTGATAACATTGCCACTAAAATACAATCCGTACTGAATGAATACCGCCAAATAGATAAGAATACCAAACCAGCCGTATCTTCCGAACTTTCTTTCAGACTTTGGTATGTAATCGTTTAGTCTTTTTGAACGAAAGAGATACACCAAGAATAAAATTCCACCAAGAATGAATACAATCCACATTGCAGCAAGCCACCATGTTGGATAAGTACTTAAAAACGAAGAAGACCAACAGGTTAGTTGCATCAGTACATAGACTAATGAGAACTTGAGAATAGCTATTCCATATGGCTTTCGCTCTAATGTTTTACATATACCTATAAAGGCGTACAAATAGGTACACACGTCAATTATTTCAGCATAAACGACGAGAGGGGTCTGCATGTCGTAATAGTCATCATAAAAATATGTAGGAAATGCTGATACTGTTTTCTTCATACATAATACAATAAGCATCATGTATATAAACATATGAACCGTCAAAAAGAATGGTGGCTTTATGATTTGTTCCTTAGTTTTGTCCATATCAATACAAATATTAGAAGTCCTACTATAGTTAGAATAACAATAGCTTTTGGATTGCTGGTCTCATTAGCGTCTTGATCTGACTTAATAGGAATCTTTTTCGTAAAACTTTGTTTAATAGGAAACGAGTATTCTAATGTCGTTCTGACTTGGGGAGTTTGAGTAAAGGCGATATCTTGCATTTCGTTATAAATGCCATCAAGCCACCTGTACAAATCAGTCATTCCAAAATTCTTATAAGAATAATACATTGCATAGGATAACGAGCCATAACCTTTGCCTCTAATGATTACTTCTCTATTGCGTTGGAAGGATTTACATGCACTCAAGATAAGGATGTCTGCAATGCCTTGCTTCTTAAGGGGCATTTCTGTTTCTTCAACGTTTCGATGATCCAGTAAGTATTGCAATTTCTCACTTGAGAGGATATTAGTTCCAAATATACTAGCTCCACCTCTATATTTCGTCTTGTCTTTTTTTGAGCCCTTGTCCATTGAATCACTAAAACAGGCATCTATAGTGAGCAATACTAACCCATTTGTACCAGCAGCCTTTCTTATCAAGTTCAAGTAATTTTTCATCTCATCATCCCTAAGATGATTTCTTCCATCGTAAATTTGCGTTTGAGTGCTATAAGCATCATAAGGAACTAGGGCTTCATCTAGACTATCAATTTCTTCTTTATCATTCTGTGGCAACATTTGCTGCCCATGACACGAGAAGTGAATCAGAATGGTGTCTCCTTTATGAGTCTTATTGCATAGCGAAATAATGGATTCCTTGATATTCTCATGGGTCGCTTCCTTGTCTAAAAGCACCTGCAAATCATAGGAGGAAAGCATTTCTTTGAGCAAACCTATATCATTGACCGAACTGATCTCTTGCCATCCGCTGTCTTTAGGATAATGTCCAACACCTATCAATAATGCCTTTTTCTCGGAAAACGAAGATAGGCACTGCATTATACATACACATAACAATAGGAATCGCTTCATTAACTGAACATTTTAGTCATCAACATTATTTTCTCAAGCTCCTGACTTATCTTCTCTTCTGAGTATCCCATCCTCCCGAAACAATAGATGAATTTTTCTTCAACAACCGGATTGGCATTATTGGGATTGTCTCTTAGGCTTACTACAAGCTGGAATGCAGCAAGAAGTAGCATTGTTATTACTGAATCATCTATGCCATTGAGATCTGAATATATCGTGTTCTCACCTAGTATTTCAAGTTGACGTTTGCATTCTTCCCATTTTACATTCAAGGTTAAGACTGTTTGGTTAAATGCAACGTTCTTCAATATAGTGTTTTCCGACGCTCCACCCGACTTTGCTATAACATACAAGAGATTAATCGCAGAACAACGCTGCCTTTTCGTTAATCCGTTATATATGCCTCTAACAACATCCATAGGGTCACTTTCACTCAATCCCTGACTATGTGCTCCACTCATTGAAGACATATCCATATACCCAACATTTTGTTGATGTTCGGAAATCTTTTTATTACATACTTCTATAAATTCATTGGCAATATCATGTTGCATGAAAGCACTTAGATTCCTTAAGCCAGAGAATTGTTTCTTATAGACCAATTCTTTCTGAAAGAATTTATAATTCAATGTGATAGTCAGATTCCCTGTGCTATAATAGAATTGGATTAGCATATTTCTTCTTTCTTCCGACATTAGGTTCATCAACCTCGGTTCATCTTCAAATAGGGTAACCTCTCCCTTGCCATCAAGCATAATATCGTTAATTACTCCAACCAATATCTCAAATTTCTTATTAATCGGATTCCTTGACAATTCTTCTTTGTCCTTGACCAACTGTCTTGTGAATGGCACGAATATGAGTGCCAAAACAAATACGACCAGAAAGAATATTAATGTTATAGTCATTTTCTGAATTAGTTTTAGTTAACAATAAGCCATTGTATCATGCTAAGATATTATAGCCTCGCAAAGGTACGAAAAATTACTCATAATCAGTATGATTAGCTCGATTATTTAGCATAGTGTGCGGTATGACTTTGATACATCGTATCATTCTGTACACTTACTCTTTCTCATGCTTATTCATAGAGCATGAGATTTTTGTCTTAAAGTGTTAACCTTATGATCAATTGTGGTATTAGCTCATGTAAACATCATAAAAAACGAAGAAACATGAGCAGTTACAGTTACACTTACCTCAAGGAATATCTTCCTGTTAGATATTCTGCAACACTCAATCAGAAGAGTGATCGTCAAATCGTCTATGATTTCAAAGATGGCTATTGTGGCCTTTCCATAAAGAAGGCTTTTATTGATAGAATCAGAGAAATTCGCCAATGCTTTAATGGCTCTAATTGGCGCATCTGCTTCATTCCGGCTTCTACACACGCAAAGACTGTAGCTCGTTACAGGTCATTTGCAGAGTTTCTTCAGAGAGAGACAGGTATACCTTGCAGCATCTCGACAATCGAGCCTATCCACGATGAGGTCGCAGGACATCTTGGAGGGAAGAAAGCAAACCCTGCAGAGAACTTCAGAATTCAGAGCAGAGATGTTTCAAACATGAACATCATCCTTATTGATGATGTCATTACACGAGGAAACACATTTGTTCGAACAGCGGACAAATTGGTGGCTAATGGTGCCAATCAAGTCGTAGGGTTATTCCTCGCAAAGACGATAAATCCTGATTGGGTTTCATGTTCTGCATGATTTTTTACGAAAGTCATGTTAACCTTCCTACATCATCGGGTATTTACAAACGACAAACAAAATCTTCAAGTAATGAAAAATATTTATAACATCACCGAGTATCTCCCAGTAAGATACGATGCTACTCTCAAGCAGCAGCAAGACAGAGACATGTGTTTCGATTTTAAGGATGGAATTCTTAGCACAACAGTTAAGGAAGCATTCTTGAGAAAGGTAAACGAAATCACCAAAGGCGAAAAAGCTGGATGGACAATCTGCTTCATTCCAGCTTCTACAAGAGAAAAAACAAAGCGGCGTTTTTCAAAGCTTGCGGCAGCGTTAAAAGAGGTGGGCTACTCTGTAAAGGAGAACGCTGTTTTCAACGAGTATGACACGGAGGCTGGTCACATTAACGGAAAGTCAAGTAACCCGATATCATCGTTTGGGTTTGACAAGAATGCAGTAATGGGGCAGAAGGTGATTATAATCGATGACATCATTACCCGTGGCAAAACATTCAATATGACGGCAGAAAAACTTGAGTCACTTGGTGCATCTTGCGTAATAGGATTGTTTTTGGCAAAGACGATAAATCCCGACTGGGCTTCACGCAGTACATATTACGCAGAAGATTATGAGCCAGACTATAACGATTATGATGACTATGAGACTTACAAAAACTATAATGGCTCGTATGCACAAGACGTTGAAGGATGGAGCGACCAAGATATTGATGATGTTTTCGATGGTGATCCAGAGGCCTATTGGAACATTGACTAAACAGAATCACATTTAAAAGAAAGTAAAAATGGCATTAAACACAGTATTACTGATTACTCTTCAACAGCTGAAGGGTTTCGGAAACAAGACTATATTAGAACTTTCCAAGGTTCTAACAGCTCGAACCATAGACGACCTTTGTGAAGAATGGCATTCTTTAAATGGTAAAAAGTACGCAAAAATAACAGAGGACGATCTTTATAACGCAAACCAATACGCATACCGCATTATTGAAGCTTCAGAATTACAAGGAATTGGCATAATCTCGTATTACGATGAGAATTTTCCCGAAATATTGAAAAACTGCGTGGACGAGGATGGCAAACCAAACCCTCCCATAGTTCTTTACTATCGAGGTGATATCAACGCATTGGAGAAACCAGGTGTTGCCGTTATTGGAACAAGAGAACCAACGCCAATGGGTACAAAGGCAGGGATGTTTTTCGCCGGTGAATTGGCTAAAAGAGGATATAATATCGTATCTGGTCTCGCTGTAGGATGTGATGCAACAGGCCATGAAGGTGCATTGGCTGTCGATGGGACGACAACGGCCTTTTTAGCCAATAGCCTTGCGTGGAATGACATCTATCCCCAAGAGAATGTCGATCTTGCTCGTAGAATTGTAGAAAATGGAGGGCTACTTCTCTCTGAATATCCCCTTGGCTATAAGGGCGGGAAGTTTGCTTTCATAGCCCGAGACAGGCTCCAAGCTGGACTCTCATATGCGACATTGGTCGTACAGACAGGAGAACGAGGGGGTACTCTGCATGCTGTAAATGCTACGTTGGCTGCGAACAAACCATTGTATGCCATCAAGTACAACCACGATACAGAGCTTCAACATCAAAAAGTTCAGGGAAATATTAAACTTCTGAAGGAAGGAAAAGCTATGCCCTTCAATACCCAGAATATGTCTGAAAACTTTGACTATCTGGATAAGTATGTTGAAACTCACAACAAGCAGATGAACGCTGAAGGTTCCAAAGGACTGTTTGACTAAAAATTATGGGATATGAAGAATGTAATCTTTGACCTTGATTTGACGTTGGTTGATACAAGATGTTTGGAGAATGCCCGTCATACAAGAAATTGGGGAGAGGCTTATAGCCTAATCCCCAACACCACCCTATATGAAGGAATTGGAGCGGTTATGGATATCATCAGAAAGAACAATATAAATGCTGCAATAGTCAGCACATCTCCTCGTCCATATGTTGAGAAAATTGTTGATTATCATAAAATACCAGCAAAATGGATTATCAGCTATCATGATGCGAAGCCAATAAAACCGCATCCAGCACAAATGCTCATGGCCTTGCAACTGATGAAGGCATCTGCAAAAGACACAATCAGTTTTGGAGATAGATACATCGATATAGTTGCATCCAACGCTGCTGGGATTGAGAGTGTGGCATGTTTGTGGGGGACACAGGAACGTTCTGCTCTATTATCATCTTCTTACAATCACATCATTATAAAACCTCAAGAGATACTCACATTAATCAGATAAGTATGACCAATACGAATATTCCAAGAGTAAGTTTCTTTTTGAAAAGAGCAATCAGCGTAACGAAATTAAAACGAATGTTTTCGCAAAAGACTGGTATACCTACGACAAAGGCAGGTGTAGAACGCTAAATTGGAAGAATGATTATCAATGCAATTTTTTCAAAAGATAATCATAAGGTGAGAACTGGAGTGTTCATTTCAGTTTTCACTTTTTATTATATAAACCAATAAACAGAAACTCATGCAATTAATGACAAAATTCATAGAATCAAAAGAAGGGCTGACTATGATTAGGGCTCAAGTCAAAACATCAAATGGTTGGCAGAACAAATACTTTGTTATTGATACAGGGGCAACAATATCATTGTTCAGCCCTGAAGTATGCAAGACAAGAAATATCTGTGATAGCATTATGGATCTGAGTGGCAACATTCTAGTATCCCAAAGATGCACAACAATACTTTCATTAGCCGAAAAGGATATGAGCATTGATGGTCATGTCGTTGATTACGAAATATTTCCCAAAATTGCTGGGAAACAAGTATCTGGCTTATTGGGTGTAGATTTTTTTATAAAGAATCGCATTATTTTGGATTTTGACAATGGCGAAATGTATCAAAAAGAGGCATGTAAGGTCGCAGCAAACAATCTTACATTTGTCCCCATGAAAGTAGGAATAAAAGGATTTCTTATCCCAACTATATCTCTTAGTTGTAATAATCACGAGTTAACTTTTATTGTAGATACTGGAGCAACGAGCAATATGATAACACATACTATCTACGATATGAACAAAAAAATTAAAGATATAGAGCCTTATATTATGAAAGGTCTGGTCAGCTGTTATCTTGCGAAAGAGTGCGAATTGGAGTTTCAAATAAAAATGTCATATGCGGGAAGGCTTATTAAGCACATATTTCTTGATGTATTTACATTCGTTGAACATGGATCTGCCATTAGCAAAACCTCTGTTTTAAATGCAGTACATGGTCTGATTGGAAATGATTTCATTCATAAGAACAAATGGATAATTGACTTTGCAGAAGAAAAGATTTTCAGAAAGTTAGAGTGAGCTAGTTAACCTTTTCTTAGTTTTGGTATTTACTGATGTAACACATAAAAAGAACGATTATGAATACAACAGTAAAAAGCATCTTAAATGGTTGGAAGAAATCTATTGAGAAGTACAACAAACTCGACTCATGGAAAGTTAGAGAACAGCTTTCTACAATAGGAAAATATTTGCATTGTAACGATGATTCCAAGATTATTGTAAGAATGGTACATCTCGTACGAGACAGTGCGATTTGTCCGAATCCCAATATGGTACAAATTCTTTCCTTAATTAACAAAATCTTGAATATGGATGAAGTATCCAAAATGTCAGTCTGCCTTTTTACGAAAGAAATCAAAGGAAGAGTTAAGCTACAAGGACAGGGAGAGCGCTTCAAAGGAGAGACAAGGCGCTTGTTTGATGAGCGTCTGCGTTTTAAAGACAACATGCTTTTGAGAAACTTTGACATTGAAACTGAAAATCCAAAGGACTCACGTAAAGTTCGTAGAATTGTAGAAAAGCGCATGTGTCAGGCGTATCATCGTAGAAACAGACGAGTAGATTATGATGGTTCACAAAGAAGAAATGAGCATTACTGGATGAATAGAGCAACATCTTTCCAACTTTACAACATCGGACAAATGGAAAATGTCGGTTCTGTTTCCAGAGGCTACTCGACACATTGGAAACGTGAATATGACGAACTTACTGGGCAAGTTGTCTTTAAGAAGAAGATGGCGTATTCATCTGAAGAGGAGGCTATGAAGGCTGTAAAGGAGTGGAAGACAAATCATTTAGAAGATAAACGTGACATAACAGCTTATAAGTGTGCGATATGCAAAAAATGGCATATTGGACATAAGTCGAATACAAAAGAATGTAGGAATGAGACTTTTGCGTGGAAAGTGAAATGAGGTCTCTTACACAGTTTATGAAGATTCTTCTGAACCTCCGTCATTCTCTGCAAAAACATTCTGACAGTGAAAAGACTGGCGGTATATAATGATTGTGTCAAATCAAAGTGAAAAATATGCCAGAGCTTGCTTCCCCAAAGAACTCCTTTTGTAGTGGCAGCCAGATGCGGTTTTCAAAAACCGGTAATTAGGCTTACCTATTTTGAAAATCGTTGTTTTAGTACAATAGTCCGTTAATTTTTTCGTAGGAGCACAAGGCTAGAAGCAAACCATAGGAAGTATCGCGAATAAGATAGGACACAACTAATAGAAAACAAACGATTTATGTAACAAAATATAATATCTAAAATCGGCTATCTCGCTGATTTTCAAAATCATAAGATAGTGAATGAAATATTTGAATTCGCTGCTGATACAGCATAAAATTTTACGAAATATTGACTATATAGTGCAGTATTTAATATGGCTCTACTTTCCTCAAACGGGAACTTCTTATTTGAACTAAGTATCCATTCATAAATGGGGCTTTACTCACTTTATACCGCTCATATAGTCGGTGTCCTTCGGTCGAAGGACGCAAACATAAACGCTCATCTGGGAAAAGTATAATGGGCATCCGACAGCATGTAAGTCATACTTCGCTGACGATAGAGAGTTTTGTTAGTATGATTCATCTATAACTATTCCCTGACTTCATCACTTTTCTGCGTCATTACATAGCGCATATTGAAAACCAATGAATTACATCGAAATTATGGGCGGCTTTGGGTGGTGCATTGACGAAGTCTGGAATAAATTTTGAAAGGTTTACGATTTTAGCAAGTTTTCTTACATATATGCGTCAAGCCCCGGCAGCGATTGCTGTCGGGGCTTGTATGTTCTCACGTCGAGAGGTGGGTATCAATCTTCGAAGAGTGAGAGCGTGGGTGTACCCTCCTCTTCAGTGGAGGCATCGGTAGATACGTCATCGTCGGCATCGGGATCATCCTCAGCATCGGCAGATGCAGCATCGGGGAAACGCGTAGGCTCAAGTTCTTCGATTTTGTCTACACTGAAGGTTGTCAGACGCTTGCCCTTAGCCTTAAATCCCTTCACAGCAATAAATTGCTCCACGTCAACCTCCATCGGTTCGCGGAAAGAGTCGGCCCCACCGAATGTTACGAGCAAGCGAGGGTAAACTTGGTCGGTGAGTAGTACAAAACGCGAATTCGCATTTTCGCCGACGAAACTCTGCGGACGTGTCTGCGGCGTTCGTTCTAGGCAGAAACGCTTCACGTAGGGATAGCCTTGCTGGTCAGCATCGAAGAGCACACAGCTCCACACTTTGTGTTCATTATACTTCTCCACGCGGAGTATGCCCGTGGGCTCATAGTGATTATTCACGTCGAAGTTGGTGGTATAGTACTGTCCGTTGTCGAGAACGATGAGCACGAGATCGTCGGAATGGAACTCGCCAAGATACTGTCCGCGTGCATCGTAGTTAAGACGTTGTACGTCGTGGTCGAACCATACTTTGCGACCGCCCAACGTTGACGCGCCATGTGCTTTTAGAGTAATTTTGTGTACATCGAGACGAGTCAGTAGGTTGCCTCGGCTTTGGCGTCCCTTCACGAGAATTTCGCCGAAATCCTTGTCCATACTGATGCGTTTGAGCTTCGGGTTGGGTCGGAAGGTCACTTTGATTACTTCGGCCTCGCCATTGGGATTGGCTGTAAAGTAGAGCACCTTGCTGCCAGGAGTACCCATCGTGACATCATATTCACGATCGTGCGTAATAGAAGCCACGTTGAAGCGCTTAATATAGCAGGCATTGGTGGCTCCGTCGCGATATACGGCATTGTAGATAATACGTTTGTCGCCACGTTTGAACACGGCAATGTGAATCACCTCCACCCTTTTCTTGCGTTCGGCCTTAGCGCGTTCGGTCTCGCCGATGAATACTTTTTCTTGCACACGGGTCACCTTGTAAGTTCCATCGCGATAGAAGATGATCACATCATCGATGGGCGAACAGTTCTCCACGAATTCATCTTTCTTCAAGCCCGTACCCATGAAGCCATTTTCGCGGTCAATGTAGAGTTTCTCGGTAGCCTCAATCACCTTTGTGGCTTCAATGTTGTCGAACGAGCGAATCTCCGTGCGGCGCGGATATTGTGCAGCATATTTGTCATAAATGAGGCGATACCAATTAGCGGTCACTTCCACCATGTTGTGCAAGTCGTGGTCGATGCGCGCCACTTCCTCATTCATGCGAGCAATGAGTTCCTCTGCCTTGTCCTTATTAAACTTTAGGATGCGTCCCATTTTGATTTCCATGAGACGCAGAATGTCGTCGCGCGTCACTTCACGATAGAACGTGGGCTTAAAAGGCTCCAACCGCTTATCAATGTGAGCCACGGCAGCATCCATGTCCTTCGCCTGCTCAAAGGGACGGTCTTTATAGATGCGTTCTTCTATAAAGATGCGTTCAAGCGAAGCGAAATGAAGGCTCTCCATAAGTTCGTTGCGACGAATACGCAGTTCCTGCTCAAGTAGCCAACGCGTATGATCCACCGAGCGACGTAGCACTTCGCTCACGCTGAGAAACTTTGGCTTTTTTTCGTCAATCACACAACAGTTTGGGTTCAAGCTCGTTTCGCAGTCGGTAAAGGCATAAAGTGCATCGATGGCCTTGTCGCTCGATGTACCAGGTGTGAGATGTACATGTATTTCAGCTTCAGCGGCCGTATTGTCCTCCACCTTGCGAATTTTGATTTTACCTTTCTCGTTGGCCTTGAGTATAGAGTCTATCAGCGTAGAGGTGGTCTTGCCAAAGGGTATCTCGCGAATCACGAGGGTTTTGCTATCGAGCTTTTCGATTTTTGCTCTTACTTTCACAGCGCCTCCGCGCATACCATCATTGTAACGCGAAACGTCAATAGATCCTCCCGTCTGAAAGTCGGGATAAAGATGAAAATTCTCTCCGTGCAGATACTTGATAGCGGCCTGACATAGTTCGCCGAAGTTGTGGGGAAGAATCTTGGCCGAAAGCCCCACGGCAATACCCTCTGCGCCTTGTGCTAGGAGCAGGGGAAATTTCACGGGGAGAGAAACTGGCTCCTTCTTTCGTCCGTCGTAGGACATTTTCCACTCCGTGGTTTTAGGATTAAACAGCACGTCAAGGGCAAACTTCGAGAGGCGTGCTTCGATATATCGCGGAGCAGCGGCCGAATCGCCCGTAAGGATATTTCCCCAGTTGCCTTGACAGTCGATTAGTAGATTCTTCTGCCCAAGTTGCACCAGCGCATCGCCGATAGAGGCATCGCCATGGGGGTGGAATTGCATGGTATGTCCCACGACGTTGGCCACCTTATTGTAGCGTCCGTCATCAAGCAACTTCATTGAGTGGAGTATGCGTCGCTGCACGGGTTTGAGTCCGTCACCCAAGTGGGGAACAGCACGTTCAAGGATTACGTAAGAGGCGTAGTCCAGAAACCAGTGTTGGTACATACCCGTAAGCTGTAGCGTACCATCCTCGGCTTTTACGTCGGTGGGATGGTAGTCGGAGTGTGCTTCGGTGGGTTCGGTGTTTTGCTTCAGTTCGTCGCTCATCGTTTATTGTATAGAGAGAGGTCGCAGTTACTCTGCTTTCAGATTATCTGTATTACTTCTTACTAGAAGTGAGTAAGAATGTATTTTTACTTATTACTTAAAATTCTCAGCATCTCGTGGGCAGCCCTTTCTGGAGCGCCCGCTGATCCGAGTCGCCGCGCCACGAGATCGTAGCCCTCGAGCTGCTCCTTGCGATCAACCGATTTGAGGGGGAGAATGCGCTCGAGCTGTCGGCGCAGTTCCTTCACGTTCATCTGCGATGCCACAAGTTCGGGCACTGCCTCACGCTCCGCTATGAGGTTGATCAGCGAGATGTAGGGCACCTTAAGGAACAAGGGTCTTAAGAGCGAGATGAACCACCCCATGCGCATATAGTAGCACACCACCTGCGGCACACGGAAAAGTGCTGTCTCGAGTGTGGCGGTGCCACTCGTCACGAGGGCAGCATGGGCATGTGAGAGTAGCGAGTAGGTGCTCTCTTCAGCAAGCATGACGCGCTGCATGCCAATGCCCGAGGAGATGATGATTTTCACATAAAACATCACATCATCAAGAAGGAGGTTGGGCACCGTGGCTATCACCAGTTTATAGTCAGTGAAAGGCTCAGCAGCCTGGAGCATGCGGCTCAGATTGTCCTTAATCTCCTGTCGGCGCGAGCCTGGCAGCAGGGCTATCGTACGTCCATCGTCAGCGGGAGCACCGTGACGGGCTATGTAGTCACTCACCTCGTCCATCGTGGGGTTACCCACGTAACTTATGGGGTAGTGGTGTTTCCTCTCGAAGAAGTCCACCTCGAAAGGCAAGATGGAGAAGAGCCTATCTACATCGCGACGGATTTGGCGAATGCGGTGCTCCTTCCAAGCCCATATCTTGGGCGAGATGTAATAGAACACAGGGCAAATATTGCGGCGCTTCACATAGCGTGCCATCTTCAGGTTGAAACCCGGATAGTCCACGAGCACCACGGCGTCGGGGCGCCACTCCTCGATAGCTCGCTTGCAGTTTCTCATGCCGCGCAGGATAGTGGGCAGATGGAGTGCCACCTGCACGAATCCCATGTACGCCAAGTGGCGATAGTGACATAGGAGCGTGCCACCCTCGGCTTGCATTTTGTCGCCACCATAGTAGCGAAATTCAACTGTGGGGCACTCCCGTTTGATGGCCCGCATGAGGTGGGCAGCGTGAAGGTCGCCACTAGCTTCGCCGGCAATGAGGAATATTTTCATATCGTTACGGATTGGAAAGAAATGCATGGGCTCTCAAGCCCGCCCTTGCGCCTCCAGACTCGGTGTATCTGACGCGCTAGTCTGATACGACCAGAACGCGAGCAAGGGATACTAACATAAGCAGGGAACTCTTTTATGCTTGACTAGAGCCACAATTTAGAGTATCTCGCGCAGCAAAGACACTAGTTCGCGTGCTGTCACGTCGAGTTGTGTGGGCGTTACTGCCACATAATCGTGGGCCAATGCCCAGCGGTCAGTGTCCTCGGCCTCGGGTTCTAACTCGCGACATTCGCCCGCAAGCCAATAATAGTCTCCGCCATAAGGATGGGTGCGATGCTCCACCTCGTTTTGCCAACGCGAGTGAGCCATACGACACACCTTGATGCCTCGAAATTTCGGAGCTAGAGGGAAATTGATGTTCAGACACGTAAACTCGGGTAGCCCCACAGCAATGGCTTTAAACATAAAGTCCACCAGGTAGGGACGCAGAGGTTCAAAGTCGGCCTCCATGCGATGGTCGCATAACGAGAATGCCACAGAAGGGTAGCCCTGAAGAGCCCCTTCAATGGCCACCCCCATCGTGCCCGAATAGTGAGCGTTTACCGAGGAGTTGTCGCCATGATTAATGCCACCAACGACGAGGTCGAACTTGCGATCCTTAAAGAGATTGAGAGCCATCTTCACGCAGTCGGTCGGGGTGCCCGAACAAGAGCATACAGTGAGACCCTTCTCCTCGCGCAGCACCTTGTAAGTGAGCGGACGCGATGAGGTGATCGAGCAGCTGAATCCGGAGCGCGCAGAGTCGGGCGCCATGACAAGCATATCGGCAAAAGGACGCAAAGCCTCAATGAGAAAGTTAATACCGGGCGCATCTACGCCATCGTCGTTGGAGATGAGTATGTAAGGACGCATATAGTTGAAAATGATGAAACGTATGAACCTACGCCGACAAGCATTGTGCTCACGCGCGTGACGTATAAGAGGTATGCAAAATTACAAAAAATACTTTAGCTATGGATTGTTAGCCGAATTTTTCTTACCTTTGCATCTCACCAAGTAGGGACAAGAGCACAGGGGAATGCTATTGGTGGCCATAAAGCTACAAGCCTTCCCCGCTATGGAGTGCCCAAAAGGGTATCTCTTTAGGCGCTCGCCACCCCCTCATCCTTAACCCCTTTTAGCATCATGAGCAAAATCATTGCTTTAGCCAACCAGAAAGGTGGTGTGGGCAAAACCACCACTTCTATGAACCTCGCAGCCTCACTAGCCACGCTCGAAAAGCGCGTGCTACTGATTGACGCCGACTCACAGGCCAACGCCTCGTCGGGGCTGGGAGTGGACCTGAGCAAGGTGGACTGCTCCATCTACGAATGCCTCATCAACGGAGCCGACGCTCACCAGGCCATCTATACCACCGACATTGACCGACTGGACATCATCCCTTCGAACATCAATTTGGTAGGCGCAGAAGTAGAAATGCTTAACTTTGAAAGGCGAGAGTTTATCCTCAAGAATCTGCTCAAGCCCCTCAGCAACGAATACGACTACATACTCATAGACTGCTCGCCATCGCTCGGTCTCATCACGGTGAATGCCCTCACGGCAGCCAATTCCGTGATTATCCCCGTACAGTGTGAATACTTTGCCCTTGAGGGTATATCGAAACTACTCAATACCATCAAGATTGTAAAGAAAAAGCTCAACCCTGAGCTAGAAATCGAAGGATTCCTACTGACCATGTACGACAAACGTCTGTGTCTAGCCAATCAAATCTACGACGAAGTGAAGCGCCACTTCCAAGAACTCGTGTTTAAAACGGTCATCCAACGCAACGTCAAACTTAGCGAGGCTCCTAGCCACGGACTGCCCGCCATCCTCTACGATGCAGAATCGACCGGAGCGAAAAACCACCTCCTGCTGGCCAAGGAGATTATCAAAAAGAACGAAAGACGGGGCTAACCTCGCCACACTGCCACACCGCACAAACAGACGCCACGTGGCAACGCTATTCCACCATAAACCTGACTACTTCCCATCATAGACATGGCACACAAGAAATTCCCTGCATTGGGACGCGGACTCGATGCCCTCATCTCCACCGAAGAAGAGGTTCACGCCAACGGCTCTTCGAGCATCAACGAGGTGCCGGTGTATAAAATCAAAGCAAACCCCAACCAGCCGCGTCGCGAATTTACACCTGAAGCTCTCGAAGAACTGGCTGAAAGCATACGCCAAATAGGCATTATACAGCCCATCACCCTGCGGCTCATGGAGGACGGTACCTACCAAATCATTGCTGGTGAACGACGTTGGAGAGCTGCCCAGATAGCTGGTCTTACAACCATTCCGGCCTATGTGCGCACTGCCGACGACGAGAAAATGATGCAGATGGCTCTCGTAGAAAACATTCAGCGAGAGGACCTCAATGCCATAGAAATAGCTCTAGCCTACCAAAACCTCATTGAGCAATACGACCTCACACAGGACAAACTCTCTGAAAAGGTGGGAAAAAAACGTGCTACTGTAGCCAACTATCTGCGTCTACTGAAGTTACCGGCACAAGTGCAGGTGGCACTACAAAACAAAGAGGTAGATCAGGGGCATGCCCGTGCTCTATTGGGACTCGACAAGCCCTCGCTCCAAGTAAAACTCTTCAATGAGATAAAAGAAAAGGGATACTCCGTGCGCCAAGTGGAGGAAATGGTCAAGGCTCTCAACAACGGCGAAACACTCAAAAGCGGTCGACACACGCTCAAAAGCAAAGGGGCGAAGCGACTGCCTGAGGAATACACCGAACTGCGCAACCGACTGTCTGAACGATTCAGCACAAAGGTACAGATGACTTGTTCGCAGCAAGGCAAAGGAAAAATAACCATTCCCTTTGCCACAGAAGAAGAGCTTGAACGAATCATCACAATGCTAGACAAAATCTAAAAGTCCCCCTACAACAACCCTCCCGTGCAGGAATAGTAGAAAACTATCATGCGCACCTCAAGGCTGCCCCATGGCATTAGTCTTTGAAAAGTTCTATATCTGCTAATGAGGTAGAATCTATAGATACTCCTTAGCAAACTCACCCTAAGAAAATTGGACGAACTCAAGCACATATGCCGTCTGCTAGCCGCTCTGCTCTGCCTCGTGCTGAGCACCATCACAAGCTACGCCGCAGACCGATACAATGCTGAAGTCGGAATTCCATTCCGGGCTTCGGCTTTGACCGTTTTATCCATAGCAGAGCCACTCGAGAATGCTTCGCTGCCTATCACAGACGGGCACACCGAAGTGACCGACACTGTGAAGAGCTATGAACAGATGGCACGTGAGCTCCAGGAGGAGTACCCCTTCGAGTTGTCTGATCCCGATTCAACGGGCGGCCACAATGCAGACTCGTTGTCAGTCCCCATTGATACAACACGCATAGGCCACTTGGCCGACTCGCTAAAACTTCCGCTGAAAGCCCTTCCCAAACCACGCTTTGTACCCAACCCCACACGCGCACTATGGCTCTCACTCGTATTGCCCGGCGCAGGGCAAATCTACAACCGCAAATATTGGAAACTGCCTTTCATCTACGGCGGATTCCTTGGCTGCGCTTACGCCTTGATGTGGAACCAGATGATGTATCGCGACTACTCGCAAGCCTATCTTGACATCATGGACGACGACCCTAACACGCATTCGTATCTTGACATGCTTCCGCCCCGCTACGACATTACAGGGCGCGAAGAGCAATTTAAAAATCTCTTTAAACGCAAGAAGGACTACTACCGCCGTTACCGCGATCTCAGTGCCTTCTGCTTCGTAGGCGTATATCTGCTGTCGGTCATCGATGCTTACGTTGATGCCCAGCTCTCCGTGTTCGACATCTCGCCCGACCTCTCTATGAGCGTGGAACCCGCTGTAATTGGCGCTCCGACCATGCTCGGATCGACGGGACGAGCCGCCTATGGTGTGGGCGTGGGACTACGATTCTAATCTTTGCGACAAGACTTCTTGCCAACGAGATGACACTTCCTCACAAAGGGAAAGACACTCTCACATACTTTTCTAGAACAAGAAGTAGCCCCTCGTCCCTCACATTCCTAGGCGCGAGTCTCCTAACTTGCTCCTGACCGAACACGCGTTTTCCACACTGCGCGCCTGCCTCACCCCCTTACAACAAACTCTGAATGAAACGATTCAAGACATTGATCCTTGCTCTGGCTACAGGTTTCCTTACAGCCACCGCACAGAGCATTGACGACAAAATTACCGTACACGACGATCACAACGGACACGATGAGGTGATTGACTTGCCCGAAGGCATGACTCTCACCTGCGATTCGCTACTAGGCGAATGGATGGCCAAGAAATATCTCTACCCCGACACCACCTGCGTAAACCCCGACTACAATCCTACCTTCACACCCGAGGAATACCAGGAGCGTCTGCGCCGTATGCCCGTAGTGATGGAAATGCCCTACAACAGTGTGGTGCAGAAATTTATCGATCAGTATAGCGGACGCTTGCGTCGCACGGTATCCTACGCTTTAGGAGCGGGAAATTTTTACATTCCTATCTTCGAGGAAGCACTCGACTATTACGGACTGCCACTCGAGCTGAAGTATCTCCCCGTCATTGAATCGGCCTTAGAACCGCGTGCCAAAAGCCGCGCAGGAGCTGTGGGACTATGGCAGTTTATGCTCGCTACAGGCAAACGCTATGGTCTCAAGGTGAATAGCCTTATTGATGAGCGACAAGACCCCTACAAAAGCAGTTGGGCTGCCGCTCGCTATCTGCGCGACCTCTACAATATTTATAAGGATTGGAGCCTTGTGATTGCAGCCTACAATTGTGGTCCTGGCACGATAAACAAGGCCATTCATCGGGCTGATGGAGTGCGCGACTACTGGACCATCTATCCCTACTTGCCCAGCGAAACGCGTGGCTACGTGCCAGCATTCATCGCTGCCAATTATATCATGAATTACTACTGCGACCACAACATTTGTCCGATGAAGACAAAGATGCCCATCACCACCGACACCGTGAGCATCAATCGCGACCTCCACATCACACAGATTGCAGAGCTTTGCAACATCAATAAGGATGCTATCCGCGCCCTCAACCCGCAGTATCGTACCGACCTCATACCTGGATCAGCTGGTTCTATGACGCTCTGCCTACCTATTGAAGTGCTCAACACTTTTATCGACCTCAAGGACTCCGTCTACAACTATAGAGCCGATGAGCTCATGACGCGACGCGCCACCGTAGAAGTGAACGATAAACTCGATAATCGCAGTCAGGCAGCACGCCACCGCAGCCAATCAGTAAGCCAGAACAAATCGAAAGATTCGACCTCGTCGGCCAGCATCTCTAAAAAGAACACGACTTCCTCAAACTCTTCAAGCAGAAGGGAAAAAAGAAAGAGCCGCAACGACGATAACAATTCGAAGAACAGAAGCAAAAACAAGAGGGGAAGCAAAAGCCAAACGGTCACCGTGAAAAAGGGCGACACGCTCATTGATATAGCTAAACGCAACGGAACCACCGTAGAAAAGCTCAAAAAAGCCAACAAAATTAAGGGCAACATCATCAAGGCTGGCGACAAACTGAAAACAAAATAACAACACGCGACAATCTCGTCCTGAGTGAGTCGACAAAGAGTAGGCATTACTCCGCTCAAACAACATGAGCGGGTAATGCCTATTTTATTTTTAACAAAATAAGGAAACTATACCAAAATAATTTGTACTTTTGTGCTATCGTGACATCAATTCCCCCACAGCTATGACACTAGATACCTCCCATAAAGCCCTCTCGCCTCAAGAACAGAAGGATGAGGAAATGATCAGCACCGCTTTTCAGCACCTGCTCGACACTTATTTAGCCTCCAACCACCGCAAGAAAGTGGACATCATCACCAAGGCTTTCAACTTTGCAAAGGAAGCCCACAAAGGCGTGCGCCGACGCTCGGGTGAGCCTTACATTCTCCACCCTATCGCCGTGGCACAGATTGCTTGCGGTGAAATAGGATTGGGCTCGACCTCCATCTGTGCGGCCCTACTACACGATGTGGAGGAAGATACCGACTATACGAACGAAGACCTTTGCAACCTCTTCGGACCTAAGATTGCCAACATCGTGGAGGGAGTTACCAAAATATCGGGCGGAATCTTCGGAGATAGAGCCTCACTGCAAGCCGAGACGTTCAAGAAGTTGTTGCTCATGATGAGCGACGATATTCGCGTGATTCTTATTAAAATCTCTGACCGTCTGCACAATATGCGCACGCTTTCGAGCATGCTGCCATCAAAGCAGTATAAGATAGCGGGCGAAACGCTCTACATCTTCGCACCCATCGCCGACCGACTAGGGCTTAACAAGATCAAGACAGAACTGGAGAATCTGAGCTTCAAATATGAACACCCAGACGACTACAACGCCATCCTGCACAAGCTCGACGAGAGCCACGTAGAACGCGACGACATCATAGCTAAGTTTACACCTGCCATCTGTGAACGGCTTGATAAGATGGGCGTGAGGTATACCATCCGCGCTCGCATCAAAAGCCCTTACTCTATATGGTGTAAAATGCAAAAAAAGCATATTCCCTTCGAAGAAGTGTTTGATATCCTAGCCATACGCATCGTGTTCACACCAGCCGATCGAAAGCATGAAAAGGACGAATGCTTCCGCATCTATTCGGCACTGACTGAGATATACAAACCCCACCCCACGCGCTTCCGAGATTGGCTATCCAACCCTAAGACAAATGGCTACCAGGCATTACACAATACGTTTATGTCGAAGCAAGGCAAGTGGATTGAAGTGCAAATTCGCTCCGACCGTATGGACGACATTGCTGAAGTGGGATTTGCCGCTCATTGGAAATATAAGGACAAGGATGCGGAATACGATGAGAACGAACTCGACAAGTGGCTCAACTCTATCAAAGAGATTCTCGACGACCCACAGCCCGACACGCTCGATCTCCTCGACAATATCAAGCTCAATCTCTATGCCTCAGAGATTATGGTATTCACTCCGAAGGGAGAACTCAAGACGATGCCCAAGGGTGCCACCGCGCTCGACTTTGCCTATTCTATCCACTCCTTTCTCGGATCACACTGCTTCGGAGCCAAAGTCAATCATAGACTAGTGCCGCTGAGCTACGTACTCAAGAGTGGAGACCAAGTAGAAGTGCTCACATCGCGCACACAACACGTGCAGTCTGAATGGCTCAACTTTGCCACTACAGCCAAGGCGCGAGCAAAAATTCAAGCCTACCTACGCCGCGAAAGCCGTGAAAAACAAAAGCGCGGAGAAGAGGTGTTACGTCTGTTCCTCTCGAGCCACGACCTAGAGTACTCCACAGGACTGCTCGACAAGCTACGACGCCACTACAATGCCATATCCAACGAAGAGTTTCTCTTCAGTTTGGGCGACGACAAGATTACGCTGGGCGATGACACTCTACTTTTTCTCCAAGGACGAAAGCAGAGCAAAGGCTTCATCAGCATGCTCACCTCCTTCATTGGCAACAATAAAAATGGAAGTCAACACTGCCAATCGCTCACGGGCGAAGCTCTCGATGATGCACAGTGGGCAAAGAATCTCAACCGCAAAGAGGTGCTCGTGCTCAACGAGGAGGTGCTCTGCAAGTGCACAATAGACCCCACGTGTTCGCCCATCCCTGGCGACGACGTGCTAGGCTATATCACCGATGATGGCGGTCTGCAGCTCCACAAGCGCAGCTGTGAAACTGCCGTAAAACTCAAGACACGCTATGGCAACAACATCATTGCCTGCTCTTGGGACACACACAAAGTGATGCGCTTTGACGCACAATTTGAAATTGAAGGCATCGACGCACAAGGTGTACTCTATGCCATTGCCGATGTGCTCCACAAACTCACACATTTCGTTGTGAAGCGCATTACGCTCGACACCAACGATGGTATTTTCGAGGGACGCATGACAATCTCAGTCTATGACACCGAAGATGTTGACAATATCTGCCGAGAACTCATGCAAATCGAAAATGTGAAAAAAGCCGCCCGAGTATAGCACCGGTCTTCACATCGACATCTCGAACGAGCATGTTGTGCCTCCATAGGCAGTGGGGGCGAAGCGTCTCGCTTCGGCTTGGTACGCGAGGCTCAATGGCGAAACGTGGCAAAACTTTAGCGCTGCTTCGCGGCACAGAGCCACTCAGCACCGCGCCGAAGCGAGACACTTCGCCCCCACTGCCTTTAAAGTTAGCACTTGATTAGTGATGGTTCAGCCGATACGGGGTCAGCGGATATTTCCGGTTGAGCACATTACGTATAAAAATCCTGCGCGCATAGTTGTTTAGGAATATATTTTTAAGTTCCGCCCTCTGCTCATCGCATGAGTAACTTACATGACATGTCCACATTATAGTCCTTACCCCATAACGAAGTATAGCAGAGGAATTTATCGTTCACAGATCCCCATCTTCCCATTTACAGATCGTCATCTTTCCATCGTTCAACGCCCATTGGTAGCTTTACCGCTGCCGTCCGGTAGCTCTACCACTGCCGTGCGGTAGCTTTACCGCTGCCGTCCGGTAGCTCTACCACTGCCGTGCGGTAGCTCTACCGCTGCCGTGCGGTAAAGCTACCACAGGCCTGTGTACGACGGGAAAGTCTTCATCAAGAAACGAAAAGACCTAGGTTTTAGCGTGATAATGACGAAGTTCGGAGCACTCCGTTCACAACTTACATATTCACCCGTTCGCAAGGGGGAATGTCCATCTATGCAGAAAGACAATTCTCGTTCCCTGAAATAAGACTGTATCTTCACTCAACAGCCTTACTGCAACATGGAAATGGGTAAACGGGGACGCGTCGTCCACAGAACCAATAACAATCCCCCTACAACAACATCAAAGGCCCACACCCCATTTCAAGGTGTGAGCCTTTAATCTTTTCAAGCGAACGCGACAGAAAACGTTATTCCTCTACGTCACTCCATTCAGCATCGTCCCAGCCCTTCTGATCTGAGAGTTGTGGCTTTGAGCTTACTTCATCTTTTGTGCTTAAAGCCATCATTCCCTCTGTCAGAATGCGGATGACCATAGTCTGAGGGGCAGTATATATCTTCTTCATTGTATCTGATCTTTTTTCTTTATTCATAATGTTACTTAGTGAGTAGAGCAAGCCTCTTTCGCCCTGCTTACTTCACCATCACTTTCTTACCACCTACAATGTACACACCCTTGGCAGCACCATTGAGCGTGCTCACGCGGCGACCATTGATGTCGAAGATAGGAACTGCTTTGTCAGCGATAGATGCTTGCTGGATGCTGGTGGTAGTGCCATTTGCCAAATCGGAAAGAGAGAATCCCTTTGCCATACTCTGACTTTCAGTAACGGGAAGAGCTAAGTAAGCCTTACCAGCTTTATTCATAAAGGCTGCACCATTTTCAGCCCCCCAATAGAAGCCAAGATTGGCATCATTGTCATCGTATGAAAGCTTGTAGTACTTATAGTTACCCTCGCCAGCATTAGTCATAACATCTGTAGTAGTTCCGTGAAGGAGGTTGTCGACGGGAGCAGTTTCGTCAGATGAGCCCCAATAGAGACCATAGTTCCCCTTTGTTGCACTTAATACGAGCGCCGTCTTAGCAGGAACAAGAGTTCCCTCTGTATAAGTTTCTGTAAGCGCAATGCCATCACCATTCTTGACAACAACAGATCCTGTCATGCCCTCAGGCATAAAGAATGCATCAGCACCATAGTATGTAGCATATTGAGCATCGCTCACGCTAATATTATCCTTATATTCATCACTATTGATGTCGCCAGACCAAACGTTCAATTCTTTAGTAGACACGCTATTTTGTACGAATGTACAAGGATAGCCTATAACATCAACATAGGCTCCCTTACGGAAAGTATCAAACTGAGTTGGCTTGTATTTGTTAAATACAACAATCGTATTCTTACCAACAGTAATTTCACCTTTTTGGTTTACGAAGTCTGATGTCACCGTAGCCATTGATACCTTCACGCGCATACTTTCGTATTTGTCGATATCGTTCAATAAATTTGCGAGCTCTACATCGATGCAAGGTATATCTGCGCCATCTACAACATTGATATCACCATCAAGCGAAGTAATCTGATTCTGTCCATTGAACACCTGGTAAGCAACACTAGCTGTACCATTCAGTTTTTGTCCTTCCTTATAGCCATGACTCTTTTTATAGAGCAGAATGCCAGCGGTGGCATCCTGGATGTAGCAATTATTTCCATTTACTTTGGTTACGATTGCATCGGTCAATTTTACCTTGTAAGTTTCACCATTTTTTGCTACAGCCTTAAGCGTGGCAATATTATCATATACAACCACATACGTGTAATCAGCAGATGCGACATTACTAACCTCTCCACTCACTTCTGCGCATGCCTTGAGGGTAGTCGTTTGTGCAGGAATAGAGACGCCTGCATCTGTATACGTTGCACGAGTAGCAGATGTCGTTGGATCTGTTCCATCTAAAGTATAGTAGATGGTAGCACCTGATGTTTCGCAAGAGATGGTGGCAGTAAATGGTTCTGTGAAGGATTGAGAAGCGGGAGTTATTGTGGGGGTTGCCACTGAGGATTGTGAGGAACTATATACAATCGTAATAGATTTTATATAAACAGAGCCCTTTGTCGCATTCCACGACAAAGTAATTTTTCCTTTATTACTACCTGCCTTTGGAGTAAATTCATATAGAGTTGCATTTTTGTCAAGCGTTTTGGTTCCTAATGTAGCACTCCCGATTGAGACAGATAAAGACACTGTGCAGCCCTTTGCGGTTGCAGTATTTACTGATATAGAAGATATTTCGCCATTAATATCATTAGTAGAGAGTGTTATAGTATTATTAGATGAGTTCTTTGCAGTACCAAACTGAACACCTCTCCCTTTAGTATCTTTAGTATCAGTCTCGATTCGCGTTGGCGCTTCGTATGTAGAACTGCCATTCCAAGTTACACTAGCAGAAGTAAACGAAAATGAGCCTTTGCTAAAATCCGCCTTTTCTGCGGTATAAGTATACGTGTCAGCCCACGCCTGCGCTCCGCCAACAATAGCCAATACGCATATCAAGAGGAGCGACTTGAAAGTAAGTAATCTTGTTCTCATAAAGCTATAATGTTTTAATTGTTAATGTTTTGCTGTAAATAACTACATGCAAAGTTACCCATACTTTCTAGCCTTTGCAATAAAATAGCGTAATAGAGGAGAAAGAATAGGTAATAAAGAGCACTTTTTAACAAAAAAGTGCAAAATAGTCCATAAAAGAGAGCTTGATATTCCACGAAATGACTACCTTTACCTTTCGTAAAAAACTTAAAATTACAGATTTATGACAAAGCAAGAACTCATGCAGCGGGCCATTGACCTCGCTGTGGAAAACGTAAAGCAAGGCGGAGGACCCTTCGGCGCCGTGATTGCTAAGAACGGAGAGATCGTGGCCGAAGGCGTAAACCGCGTAACTTTGCAACACGATCCTACTGCTCATGCCGAAGTGCAAGCCATTCGCAAGGCTTGTGCCAAGAAGCAAGACTTCGACCTCTCAGGCTATGATATCTACTCTTCGTGCGAACCATGCCCCATGTGTCTCGGCGCCATCTATTGGGCACACCTGGATCATCTCTACTTTGCCGCGACAAAGGATGACGCGGCTCGCATCGGTTTCGACGATGCCTTTATCTACCAAGAACTGCCGCTCCCCATCCATGAGCGCAAGCTCCCCACCGCAGAAATGATGCGCCAAGAAGCTCAAGCGCCTTTCAATGACTGGGAAGAAAAAGGCGACAAAGTGGAATATTGACGAACAAGAGTACTTAAAAAATGATTCGGGGGCGATACCTATATATATAGGTGTCGCCCCCGAAGGGTTTCTTTATACATGCTTCTTGCGAAAGCGTAGGGTAAGGTCGGTCAGCTGGCCATCTGGCTCAATGCGATAGAAGCGCTGGTTCGTGGTGGGCGAAGAGAGGGGACCGAGTTTGGGCGAATAGCCGCCTATCTTCACGTAGTTGAGTGCAGTGGAGAGTGCCTTTAAGTCGGGCAACCACGTACGCCCCGAATACCAACCCGTACGGATACGCCCTTCGTACTTCTCGCGGATATGGCGCGCCAAGGCGAAGAGGGTCTGCGGATCGTTATCACCGCCCTGAAACCCTACACACGTAATTCCATCGTTGCTCTCAATGAGAGCCGCAAGGCGTTCTTCGGTGAGTTCCTCGCCAATGTTCTCGCGCAAGAATGCGCTATGACATCCCACACAGCGATTAGGACAGAGCGTAAGGTTGATGGCCAACGTCACCTCATCAGGATATTCCTGAAACACGATGTCGTGGTTATAATACTTCAGCATGGATCATTTCCTCCTTATGGTGCGAAGATTATTCCTCCACGCGCTGATAGTATCTTCTTCCAGCTTCCTTCTGGCGATCGAGCGAGAAGTTGCTTACACGCTTCAAGTAGCCGATGATACGAGTCAGATAGTCGAGATTCTCCGATCCGCACACAGGGCACTTATGCAAGTGGTGCTTGTCGATGTGACCACAATCATTGCAGAGCGTGTTGGGAATGTTGTAGGTGAAATAGTTGCATCCCTCCTTTGCTGCCACACGCAAGAGCTGACGATACTGGGGTTGGCTCAAATGCTCATCAAGATTCATGTGGAGTGCAGAACCACCCGTGAGGTGCTCAATAAAGCGACGACCATGAAGGCGGAACTTTTCAATGATATCTGTATTCGTATCTTCCACCACGTAGAAGTAAGAATTGTAGCATTCACGAGGCACGAAATAGCCGTCTTCGCGATCCCAACGGGCGTGCTTTACGCCTACATTCTCGGCAGGAATCATTTCGCAGTTGAACATCAAGTCCTTTGAACGATACTTGCGATTGTAGCTCTCAATAAGGCCGAGGATATTGCCCACGAAGTCTTCATACTCCTTATTATCTGAAATGGTAATACCAAGGCTCTCTGCAGCTTCCACCATACCATTCACACCGATCGTGAGATACTGACGCTTGATGTTGATGTAGCCAGCATCAAAGAGCGGCAGCATACCCTTATCCATCAAATCCTTGAGGTTGGCATTATAAGCCATCTGTACCTTGTGCATAAGATCGATTATGCTGTCGAGGTATTCCACGTAAGAACGGCCTTCACGAGTGGCCTGCTGCACGCAGCGGTTGAGGTTCACTGTAAGTACCGATTTCGAACCGGTGCTCACACCACCCGCACCAAGCGTATAGCTGAAGCCATTGTCCTGAATCTCATTGCGCAAACGACAGCAAGAAGCCAAGGAGTCGGCATTGTCGCTCATATAGGTAAAGAAGCTATGACCTTCAGCATACATTTCGGCCGTAAAATCACCATACTCCTTGTCCATCACATCACCATCTTTGGAAAGAAGTGCCATAGTCTCTACGGGGAAGGTAAGTACTGCCTTAGTGCGTTCCTGGTTAAACCACTTCATGAAGCGGCGCTGCAACCAGTCGAGAGCTGGCCAAGAAGGACGCGAACCATCGGGAAAACGGAATTCACCGAAGATGCTCTCGAAATAGAACTTATCATAGTATGAAATGTTCCAAAACACCGATTGGAAGTTGCGCGCCCCCGTAGGCTGATTAATAGAATATACGATTTGCTCAAAGCAGTCGGTAATCACCTTGTCGATAGTGCGCTGGCGCGTAGAGAGATCTACTACCTTGTCGGCCTCGGTATAGTATTCCGAACCATACTCGATTTCCAAGAAATGGCTCATATACATGAGAAATTCAGGAGTGGCGCAAGCGCCCGAAAGCATGGAACTAACGATAAATACCATATTGACGAAGCCTCCGCAAAACGACTTCAGATTGGTAGGTGCCGTTGAGTTACCGCCAATATCTTTCGTGCCGTTGAGCAGCCAAGGATACATCGTGATAGAGGCACAATAGTTAGCTAGCGAAGTCTCATCATTCTTATAGATAAAATGGTGCTTGAGCAAATAGATATAGCGATCAGCTAGCTCCTTGCCATACATATCCTTAATACGATCGCAAAGCAAACGACGATTTAAGCGGATAAATCCCTGCTTAGGAAGCTCGCCAATAAGAGTGGCAATATTCTTGTTTTCCACGTTTGCATTGGCATCGTACTTGGAACCCGTGGCAGGATTGGTCGAATTGCAGTAATTGATTAGGAAGCGCAGTTTGTCGGCAGTCTCGCGATCATCTTCATGACGCTTGCGGTAGAGCATAAACGACTTTGCCACCTCATAATGGTGCTCAGCCATCAACGCCACCTCTACCTGATTCTGAACATCTTCCACACTCATTCCGTTGCAGAAGCGAAGGCGTTGCATGATACGGTTAAGCCCTTCGGCATCAATGTTCTTATTCCTTGATCGAAATGACTTGAGTATGGCAGTCTTAATTTTTTCTATACTCAGCGGCTCTGTCTTGCCGTTGCGCTTGGTAATGATAAAGTTGTCAGTGCACATGGTTGAGGAATACTGTGTAGCGGTTTGTAAGGTTTATCTGAGAGTAAAAAGGTGTCTTTTTGGGGATAACTTCAAGCGACAAAGTTTTCCAAAAGTTCTCCAAAACGGAAAACTTTTTGGTTGCGCTCCACTTTCATCAGTAGTCTATAGAAAGACTTCAGAGCCTTCCAATAGCACGCAATAGCCCGTCCTTCACGCAGAAGAAACTTTACTTATAACTCATTGATTGTCAGCTGTTTACTTTGTGCTAGATAGTTTCTTCAATAACTGCTTCGCTCATCACAAAAAGGAGTCCTAGCGAAGCTCGTTCTCCAAAGACGTTGACAAAGATACGGCAAACTTTTGAACAGAAGAAGAAAACAAAAATATTTTTTTCAACCATTTTCTGTCCTCTATAAAACCTTTTCTTCACCCCTCTACACCTTATCGTTTGAAAACCAATAAGAAACCCCTTCATCCACGTGGAATTAAAAAAAATCCCCACTCACGGACGCAGGAAATCACTTGCGCAAATACCCCAATGACGAATCAGCACCACAAAGAAAAGACTTTGCAAGAAAGAAGGGAACGTCTTGTGAAAAGCGAAAAGAGGGGAACTACTATAACCCAGCGCGTCCTCCGCTTCAAGCCTTCGACTCAAAACGGAGGACGCCTATTTTAAGGACTATTCTGCAAGAATTAGTTACTAGTAAACGCATTTCTTTTACGTCTAAGCGTTCCAATTCCATCAGGTAAGTTATTTTATTAAGTCCACTCTAAAAGATGAAAAACAATCAGCGAATATATACGAAAGAGACCTTTTAAACGATGCAGATAGTACAATCAGAAGCCCCAATGCAAATCAACGCAAAATCCTTAAAATTCATCAGCTGCATACAGAAATGGGAAAGTAGCCTGCTTCCAATCGAATATTTCATCGTCACGGAAGAAACGCTTCAACTCCACGACAGCAGCCTCCTGCGAATCAGAAGCATGCACGATATTCTCTTGAAAACTCATGCAATAGGTGCCACGAATCGTGCCAGGTGCAGCACTACGTCCGTTTGTAGGGCCAGCGAGGGCACGCACAGCAGCCACAGCATCAACGCCTTTAAGGCACAACGCCACAACGGGAGCTGTCATCATGGAGTCCTTAATCTGTTGAAAGAATGGTTTGCCGCTCAAATGCTTATAATGTTCGGTAAGCGTCTCGTCAGTGAGTTGCATCATCTTCATACCACAAATCTGTAGACCTTTCTTCTCAAATACACTGATTATCTCACCTGCTAGCCCACGCTGCAAAGTACAGGGCTTAAGCAATACTAATGTTTTCTCTAATGCCATAATGTATAGTAATATTAGAATTAAAATTATGAATCATAAAAGTACTTTCTGCATAGCTTACACCATCGAAACGGCCCTTCTAAAGTAATATAATGTAATATCCCAAAAAAGATCTCATGATTTGGATTAGAACGCTAAGAATAGAAAGAGAAAGCCTCACCTGACTCAATGTCAAGTGAGGCTTGTAAAGAAATTGGCGGCGACCTACTCTCCCGCGGGTGTGCAGTACCAT
>UQKO01000013.1 GCA_900541575.1 uncultured Prevotella sp. | reverse complement strand
GGTAGCTCTACCGGACGGCAGCGGCAGCGCTACCACTGCCGTCCGGTAAAGCCCAAAATGCTCATCGAGCAATGAATAGGTCACATTCGTGGCACGCTTCAGTAAGGATACTCAGCCCGTCCATACTAAATCCAAAACTTAAATAACTTTATAACCTCATAACCTTCAAACTTGCACGGCTTGCCGTGCTACTGGTCATCATTCTTCACATACGAGGTTATAAGGTTATAAAGTATGTATCAGAGAATAAGCGACAACCTTTTCAAAACAATTATGAGATCATAAAGCCCCAATCGTCTGCCCTATTCAGCAGTCAAGGTAACTTTATAACCTCATAACCTTAAAACTCCAAACTAGCCCGGAGCTACGTGCTACTGGTCATCATTCTTCACATACGAGGTTGTAAGGTTATAAAGTATGTATCAGAATAAGCGACAACCTTTTAAAACAATTATGAGGTCATAAAGCCCCAATCGTCTGCCCTATTCAGCAGTCAAGGTAACTTTATAACCTCATAACCTTAAAACTCCAAACTTGCACGGCTTGCCGTGCTACTGGTCATCATTCTTCACATACCCTTGATATTTCTCAGGGAGAGCAGACATAATAACGTCGTATGATTGCTGCATAGTCTGCTTAATATCCTCTGCGTTATGCGAAGCGGGGAAAATTGGTTTGTGAATGACCAAACGCATGGAATGATGATGAACAAAGTTGATGCCAGCCATGCGAGTTAATACATCGAAAGAACCATCTATCGTGATAGGCACCACTGGGAGTTGCAATTCATCTGCCAAAACAAAAGCTCCCTTACGGAAAACTCCCATGTGCCCCGTAAACGTACGAGCGCCCTCTGGGAATACCACGAGTGAAGTGCCACCTTGCAAAGTTGCTCTGCCCTGCTCTATGGTATGCTTAATGGCTTTCGGACTTGACTTGTCTACGAAGATGTGACGAGCCCTTTCACAAGCATAGCCCACAAGAGGCATCTTGCGGAGTGCCTTCTTCATCATCCACTTAAAGTTGCGGCCTAGATAGCCATAGATCAAGAAAATATCCATTGGGCCTTGATGATTCGCCACAAATACGTAGCTCTGATGATGGTCTATATTCTCACGCCCTTCCACATGGATGGGAAGCAACAAGACTCTGCACACTAAGCGCGACCATACCATGCCAGGATAATAGCCAAACACATGAGCATTGAACAAACCACCGATAATTGTGACCAATGCCGTAATGACTGTTGCCACGAGGATAATGGGCAAAGCTATAAAGAGTTGATATAGTTTGTATATCATAATGAGCAAAATTCTAATTTAACGATCGTAGCATACGGGCAAACCACGGAAGTTTTCATCTGTGATGTGCCCTCTATTGAAGATGGGGAAGCCATTGCAGAAGGTACGCTCTACACGCCAATGAAACACGTGTCCTTCAAGCGGACTCCAATTGCACTTACTCTGTATGCGATTGGGCGTAAGCGTCCAAGGCACTTGCGGACGTACCATGACAATATCTGCTTTGTAGCCTTCGCGCAGATATCCACGGCTTTCGATCTGAAGAAGATCCGCAGGATTGTGACACATCAAGCGAACTAGGCGCTCTATGCTTAGCACTCCCATATCGACCAACTCAAGCATCGACACGAGTGAGAACTGGATAATAGGCATGCCCGAAGCGGCTACTGCACAACCTCCCGCCTTGTCGATCATACGATGCGGAGCATGATCTGTACCAATCGTACGGATTCTGCCATCAGTAAGAGCTGCTCGGAGAGCATCACGATCAGCACGTGTCTTAATAGAGGGATTGACTTTGATGCGACTACCCAGACGAGCATAGTCCTCATCACAAAACACAAGATGACCTACGCAAGCCTCGGCTGTAATCTTAGCGTCATTGGGTTGGAATAGGTCTAACTCTCGAGCCGTTGATATATGAGCCACGTGCAGTCTGGCTTCTGCTTCGCGAGCCAAAGAGATGGCTTGCTTCGTTGATTCATAACAAGCCTCAGCGCTTCTTATCTCTGGATGGTGCTCCACCGAAGGGTCAGAACCATAGAGAGCTTGCGCACGCTTCATATTCTCATTGATGATATCGGTGCGTTCGCAATGTGCCATTACGGGAAGCTTAGCTGTCTCGAATATGGCTTTCAACGCGCGCTCATTGTCTACAAGCATATTGCCCGTAGACGATCCCATGAAAAGTTTCACTCCTGCCACCTTGCGCGGATTGAGTTTTCCCAATTCATAGGCATTGCCCGCTGTTGCACCAAAGAACAGGCCGTAATTGACTACGCTCTTTGAGGCTGCTATCTGCCACTTTTCTTCAAAGGCTTGTTCTGTCGTGGTCTGCGGTATGCAATTGGGCATATCAAACACAGTGGTTACACCGCCTGCCGCTGCTGCACGGCTTTCCGAACTAAAATCGCCCTTCTGGGTCAAACCTGGATCGCGAAAATGAACATGGTCATCTATCACACCAGGCAGCAAATAGCATCCTTCACCATTGATAGTCTCGTCTACGGGAATGGACGATTCTGCATCTTGACCTTCTATTACTTCGTCTATACGGTCATCGTCTATTACGAGCGATCCTATAAAACTGCGGTCTTCATTGACGATGGTTGCATTCTTGATTTGTATACGAAAATGCATGCTTCTATTATGTGAGGCAATTCACATGAAAGAATTGCCAGTTACGAGTTTTCGGTTTTAGAAAGTATTACTTGGCAGGCTTAATCTTGCCCGTCATGGCAGCCCAACGCAGACGCATCACGCCAAAGAGGGCTTCGCCAAAGATACCACCACTCATCTTGCTCGTACCGAGTTCACGATTGACAAAGATGACGGGTACTTCCTTAATCTTAAAGCCCAATTTATAGGCAGTAAACTTCATTTCTATCTGAAAAGCATATCCTTTGAAACGGATAGCATCGAGATTGATTGTCTCCAGTACTTTACGACGATAGCAGACGAAGCCCGCAGTCGTATCGTGAAGAGGCACTCCTGTTACAGTGCGCACATACTTAGAAGCATAGTAGCTCATGAGCACACGTCCCATAGGCCAATTGACTACATTGACACCGCTTACATAGCGAGATCCTACTGCCACATCATAACCATCCTTGGCACATGCATTGTAAAGGCGGGGCAAATCTTTAGGTGCATGACTAAAGTCGGCATCCATCTCAAAGATATAATCATATCCATGTTCAATAGCCCACTTAAAACCCGTGATGTATGCCGTACCAAGGCCAAGCTTTCCGCTACGCTGAATGAGGTGAACTTCATGCTTAAATTCATCAGCCATCAATCGCTTGACGATATCTGCCGTTCCATCGGGAGAGCCATCATCAATCACAAGAATGTGAAATGCATGTTCTTCACGACCTAACACCGCACGAATGATGTGTTCTATGTTTTCTTTCTCGTTGTAAGTAGGAATGATTACAACGCTGTCGCTTTTTTCCATTTGTTGAAAGTTTTGTTTGTTTAAGTCCAAGCCTTACCCTAGATGTGGGCAAAATTATAATTTGTGCGCCTTTATTACGCATTCTTTGCGTGCAAAAGTAAGCATTTTGGCCGACATTGATTAACTTTGCCCACTGAAAACAAACACTCCGCCCCGCAATAATTGCACATCCACTGCACTTCGGAGCCTAAATACAACAAATTAGCACATTTACAAAACAACTCAATACAAACGCATTACAAAATCATGAAAAAGTACATCTTAGCACTCTGCGCCCTCTGCACCCTACCCTCTTGGGCACAGAAATACAGCGTTACAGGCCAAGCACCTGCCGACACAAAGAAAATCTACCTCGAACATCTTGGCACTCGTCAAGCTCCCGATAGCGTAGAAGTGAAGAATGGCACTTTCCACTTTGAAGGCGATGCACAAGGGAACCCTTTCGCTTTTGTCATTACAGATAAGAAGGAAGGCCTCATCCTCATGCTCGATGGCAACGTAACCGTAGACTTCAAAGCCAACAAGACTTTGGGAACTGCCGAAAATGAAGCTCTCTCACTTTGGGAGACTCGATTTTCTCCGCTCCGCAATCAACTGCGCGCTACCACGCAGGAGTATTATAGCTATCGCAATAGCGGCAAGCAAATCCCCGACAGCGTAAAGGCTCGCATAGAACAAGTGTATGACAACTGCAACAACGAAATGATAGAGCTAACCAAGCAATGCTGCAAAGAGAACAAGGATAAGAAATTCCCCGCCTATTACCTCTCACAAGTAGCTCCATCAATGGAGAAGTCGACCGTAATATCATTGGCCGAAGAAGGCAATTCCACCTATATGCAAACCCACATCATGGATCGCATAAAGAAATATATTGAAGGATGGAAACGTCAACTTCCTGGCACTATGTTTACTGACCTTGAGATGCAAGATGTCAACGGAAAGACACACAAGCTATCAGAATATGTAGGCAAAGGGAAATACGTGCTTATTGACTTTTGGGCTTCATGGTGTGGTCCTTGCCGCGCTTCTATGCCTGAAGTAAAAAAGCTCTATGATACTTACAAAGAAAAGGGATTCGACATCGTCGGCCTTTCATTCGATAGTGATAAAAATGCATGGATTGGTGCGATAAAGAAATTAGATCTTCCTTGGCACCACCTCTCCGACCTCAAAGGATGGGATTGCGTTGCTGGCAGCGTATATGGTATCAATGGTATCCCCGCCACCCTCCTCGTTGGTCCCGATGGCAAGATTATCACTAGTGGACTTGAAGAATCCGCTGCTAAGATAGAAGAACTGTTGAAGTAAGCCTACTTCCTATTCTTTCAATAAAATAGCCTTACCCATTTCCTTTAAGGAGGGGTAAGGCTTTTCTTATTTTTAGATGCTTCTAAAAGAACCTTTTCGCAGTATGCTAACGCAACATTAAGTGGGAATGTCTTAATGCAAATACGTACTAAAAAACTGCTCAGACATTTACTATTGAGAGCAAGCTTAACCAAAGCTTTACCCTGCATAGATTGCGAATATGGTAGGAATCTTATTCAAGTCGGGAGGAGGAAGTTGTTTCCACTCTTTGACTGTACGAGATTGTAGAAACTCACGATCCGTGGTAAGGCCGGAGGCAATACACAGACGGGTACGAGGGCTACAAGTGGAGAGTATATCGGCTATCATCTTGTGATTGCGATAGGGAGTTTCAATGAATAGCTGAGTTTGATGTTCTTGAGCAGAACGGGATTCTAACTGCTTTAAGCGCTTCGCACGATCTGAAGGGGCTATGGGAAGATAACCATGGAAGGCAAAGCTCTGTCCGTTGAATCCCGACCCCATCACGGCGAGCAAAATAGAAGAAGGACCTACAAGGGGAACCACCTTTAAGCCTTCATGCTGCGCAATAGCCACCACATCGGCTCCAGGATCAGCCACTGCAGGACAGCCTGCCTCGCTGATAACGCCAATAGACTCACCTTTACGCAAAGGCTCTAAGTATTTACTAAAGAGAGCGGCATCGGCATGCTTCCCCATAGGATAGAAAGTAAGTTCGTCTATATTGATATCGCGATCTACCTGTTTAAGGAAACGACGAGCAGTGCGCACCTCCTCCACTATGAAATGGCGAATTCGAAGAATTATTTCCTTATTATACGCGGGAAGGACCTGTTCGATGGGAGTATCACCCAATGTTACGGGAATTAAGTATAATGCTGACACAATTATATGAAAGCTATTGCTTATTTGAAAAGTTTAGAAAATGTAGAAGTTTATCAAGTTACCTTTGATAGCCCCAACCAATGTCAATATTCTTTCGTTATATCTATTACAATCGGCTAGATGCTTAGAGAAGTCCACTCCAAGAGAGAACGATTATACCAAGAATTGACTACTTACCTCGATACTTGCATTCTTGTAATAATTGTGTGCAATCTTTGAGGTGAAGCAAAGAATCTATGCTCACATGCGGATGATGCTCCATATAGCTTTCTATCATGCGCATGGAAATCCAAAGACCTACACCACGAGAATGAGGGTCTTTAAAATAGGGTTGTGCATCATTCGTCATCATAATAGAATGAAGTGTCACAGAATCGGTGCTATTCCAAAGGGTTGGATTAGCCAAAGAAGTCCAAACATCTTGCTCATGCATAGTGTACCAACGCTTGGTGGCGGGCTGACATGCAGCCACATCTATAGGCTTTTTGCAAGTCAGCTGGGACACAACCCATCCGATTCGTCCTTGCTGCACCATCCATTCACCCAAGGTGTGCTTACGCCCCTTATCGAGAAAAGGGTATTGCTGATTAAGATAGAAGAAAAGGCAATCTTGCACAATGCGAGTAGATTCCATCGTAACACGCTGATTTTCATAGAAATATTTCCTATAAGCGGGATAGTCAGCGCCCAAGTACTTATCAAGGCTTATACCGATGAGGCTATCCCCCACGACGATGCTTTGGTTGAATGCAGAGTTTTGCGTGTATACCTTAGGCACTACAAAAGTAGGGCATTCGCTTTGCAAGCGAGTGAAAGCTGCGTTAATATCGGCCTCGTAAATAGACATATCCTCAAACCTCCGCGCCACATCCATACGCAACTGCGTAAGCGTGGGGTCGGTATAAAAAGTGCGCAAGCTATCTTCGATTCCCTCCTTGTCGACAGGGCCAATTTTCAGTACATCTTCTATCAAAGCACGCGTTTCGCGAGGAAATTCCATGTTCATACGCTGCCATAGTGCTACATTGCCAGTGTTTACATAATCATTGACCACGCGACCGTAGCGAACAAACTTCACATGAGTATCGGTGCTTTCCTTAATTAGGCCACGATCTAAACGGCACGCGCTCATGACCGAAGCCACGAAGCATGCTACAACTATATATAATATGTATTGCTCTTTCTTCAATTATTTACGTTTTCGTGCGCAAATTTAAATAAAAGTTATCAGATGTGCAATTCGCTGAATCTTTTAATGCCCCTTAAATAGTACTGCATAAGCAAACACTGGTTCGTTCGCTCGGGGATATCCCGTCCTCCATTCACAGCTTTTTGCATATTCTCACGTCTATCTTGCTCGAAATCGGGCTTCATTCGCTTGTATTCCCTACGAGCTTTTATCACGGCTTTAAAATTGGCAAAGTCCATAGTGATTAAGAACTTTAGAGCCGCCACCCAATCAAGCCAAGTGCGAATGCGCATCACAGGATACAAATCATCTTCAGGAAGATTCTTATAGAGCATCAAAAGATTGTTGCGGAAGTTGAGAAATGTCTTGCGTGGATTTCCTGCATCGAGTGTTCCTCCGCCCACATGATAAGCCGTGCTCTGTGGCACACATACAATGGTTCTACCTCGCGAGCGAAGTCGCCAACAAAGATCAATCTCCTCCATATGAGCAAAGAATCGCTGATCCAATCCCCCACTCTGCTCCCAATCATCCTTACGCACCAACAAGGCTGCGCCAGTGGCCCATAACAGTGAGCACACGTCGTCATACTGTCCCTCATCTTTTTCAACATCGCCAAAGATTCGGCCTCGACAGAAAGGATAGCCATAGCGATCAAGGAAGCCACCTGCTCCGCCCGCATATTCAAAGCGCGTCTTGTCTGTTTGGCTCAGCAATTTGGGTTGACAAACCGCTACTTCGGGATGTGCATCCATATATTCACGCAAGGGGCCAAGCCATCCCTCTGCCACCTCTACATCGGAGTTGAGCAAGAGATAATAAGGAGCATCTATCTGGCGAAGCGCTTGATTGTAACCTTCCGCAAAACCATAATTCTTAGGAAGCGGGAGTTGAGTTACTTCGGGAAACTCTGCCGAGAGCATATCGAGCGAATCATCGGTAGAACCATTATCTGCCACGATTACAAAACCTTCGGGACGCGAATTTCGTACCACGGAAGGAAGGAAACGGCGCATCATATCACGTCCATTCCAGTTGAGAATCACAACGGCTATTTTTTCTGTACGTATCATCACCTTTTCAATCTTGCAATAAGCACTCTTTGTCTTCACTAAAGCCACCCAACTTCACCATGCTGATAGTATTATCGACGACCTCTTTGGATGCGTTTTGCCTTACACGTATATAGTTATCGGTAAATCCCTGCAGGGGTTCACCCTCACGACTATGTTCCCACAATACGGGACGTTCTATTCCCACGAATCGTTCATAATAGGCCAAGCGCTTCTTCTCCGAAAGCTCCAATAAGCGCTGACTACGTTCGTGCTTCACTTGTGGACTTACCACATAGGGAATTTCGAGCGCCTTCGTTCCTGGACGTTCGCTATAACTAAACACGTGCAACTGGGAAATATCTAGTCCACAGATAAAGTTGTAAGCTTCTTCAAAATACTCATCGGTCTCGCCTCGCATACCCACTATCACATCTACTCCAATAAAAGCATCGGGCATAAATTCCTTGATGCGTTGAATCTTTTGAGCAAACAGAGCAGTGTCGTAATGGCGATGCATCAACTTAAGTACAGCATCCGATCCACATTGAAGGGGAATATGGAAGTGGGGCATAAAGGCACGCGATTGGGCACAAAACTCAATAATCTCATCGGTGAGCAGATTGGGTTCAATACTTGAGATACGATAGCGTTCTATTCCCTCCACTTTGTCAAGTGCTTGGATGAGTTGCAGAAAGTTCTCACCCGTGGAACGCCCGAAATCTCCTGTATTGACACCTGTCAGTACAATTTCCTTTCCACCTTCAGCTGCCACCTGCTCGGCTTGCTTTACGAGCGAGGAAATACTACCATTGCGTGAACGCCCACGAGCTATGGGGATAGTACAATATGTGCAATAGTAATTGCAACCATCTTGCACCTTTAGGAAATAACGAGTTCTATCACCACGCGAGCATGAAGGTACAAATGTACGAATATCCTTGGTAGGCACGCTTATAGCTTCATGACAAGCATCTACGCCCTCAAGCGAACGTTTTTGCACCAGTCGTTCCTCTATATACTTCAATACATCGCCTTTCTGTTCCATGCCGAGTACGAGATCTACACCAGGGAAAGTGGCTATCTCATCGGCTTTCAGCTGAGCATAGCATCCCATCACCACGACAAAAGCATTTGGGTGCTCACGCGTAAAACGATGAATTGCTTGTCGACACTTATGGTCGGCCACATCAGTCACCGAACAGGTATTGACTATACAAATATCGGCTTTCTCGCCTTTTTGCGCAGTGGCCACGCCTTCGCGTTCGAGTTGATCTCGCAAGGAAGAGGTCTCAGCGAAGTTAAGTTTGCAACCCAGAGTATGATAGGCAGCCTTCATATATTGGAGAGATGACATGCTTGAGTATATATATTATTATATAAGGAGTCAAAACTAAGTTTATGGGCACAAAGATACGGAAAAGATACGAATAAAGCCCCATTTACCCATAGAGAGCACCTAACGGAGAACGCATTTACACAGAAGCACAATATAATGCCATTCTTTTTGCTATGTGCTCTTTACATTCAATCTCTTATCAATAACTTATTGTTAAATATCCGAGGTTTTTTCAAAAAAAAAGGGCGAAACATTTGCAAGGAATGAAAAAGTCCGTACCTTTGCATCGTTTTAAAAAGGCAATTGATTGTTTTACTTAAAAATTTAAAAGACACAATGAAAAAGTTAGTTTTCATGTTCGTAGCTTTCGCAGCTATCTCTTTCGCTTCATGCGGTAACAAAACTTCTGACGCAGCTGCTACTACTGATTCTGATTCAGTAGTTGTAGACAGCGCTGCTGATTCTGTTGCAACTGACTCAGCTGCTGCTGATTCTGCTGCTACTGCAGATACTACTGCTGCTGCAGAACCCGCTGCTTAATTTTAAGCAACTAGAAGTTTTGGCTAATAGCTGAAACGAACTCGCTACAACAACGAGAGAAACTGAAACCTGTGGGACCGTGTTCCGCAGGTTTTTTTGTATATTCATGAGAGGAAGCTATACAAGAAAGGATCATATTCAAGAATAGCTAATATTTTCTACCTCAAAATGACTGAATGCCAACACGGGATGCAATCGTCCACAGAACTGAAAGAGCTATAAATATACGTTATTGAATCACCAAAGAGAGTTCAGCCTACCAGTAGAAGCAACCGCATCCCGCTTTGAAAATAAAACGAACAAAAGAAAAGCAATCAGGAAGGGGGAAAAGGACTTATTATTCCTTCTCCATCCAATAATCAATCAGATGGCGAGCAAGACTTACTTCGCCAGGAATAGCGGGCATATTGTCGCGAGAATACCAACCACCCTTATTGAGTTCGGAACGCTGAAGTTGCAGTTCGCCACCATCATACTCGGCTGTAAAACCAACCATCAGTCCACTTGGATAAGGCCATGGTTGCGAAGCAAAATAGCGAATATTCTTTACGCGAAGGTGCGTTTCTTCCATCACTTCGCGACGCAAACATTCCTCGAGTGTTTCGCCAGTTTCAACAAATCCCGCAACAAGACCAAGATAATCTTTTTTGAACTTTTTGCTCTGCACCAATAGTATTTCGCGTCCATCATTGCGTGTCACAGCCACAATAATAGCCGTAGCCAGAGAAGGCCATACTTCTTTACCACAATTCGTACAACGCTTGGAAATATCGGTATGCAATTTCATCGGTGCTCCGCACACTCCGCAATAGCGCGTATTTTGATCCCAATAAAGAATTTCTCTCGCCTTGCCCGCCATAAGATAAAGTTGCGCCGGAAGTATATCAAACGTACTTCTCAGCGACATCATCTGCCATCCATTTGCTGTTACAGGAGCATCTAGCCGAGCCGTAAAGCAGCCATTGCCCTCTAAATCAGGAAGGTGGTGCAACTGCTGCCAAGGCTCTAGCGCAATAGGAGCCATCTCACCTTGAGGCACTTGACCATCGGCCGTAAGCAAGAGTTCATCTTGACAAAATAGGAAATAATAGTTCATACTTCTCCAATTAAAACAAAAAAGTAACAAGCCATACGAGACGGTACATACACGCGACGTATTGCTTGTTACTTTATTTAGAATCAGCTTATCTTATAGACCCAAACTTCTCTGTACAGCTTCAATCTTCTCTTGAGCGTCTACCACTGCACCAGGATAGCATTTTGCGCAGTGCATCTGTCCCTTCACTTCGATATAGAACTTAATCTTTGGTTCTGTACCTGAAGGACGCACACTCACCTTCGTGCCATCTTCCGTATACCACTGAAGTACATTGCTTTTTTCAGGGAAATCTACAGGATCGAGCATTTTTTCAGTACCATCTGCGTCAAATTCTTTAAGCGCTTCATAATCCTTTGTGCAAACCACGCGCGAACCAGCAATTTCAGCAGGACGATGCGCGCGGAAATTCTCCATCATAGCCTTTATTTCATCGGCACCCGTCTTACCTGGCTTCACCACATTGATAGTCTTGTTCACTGCCAAGCCGTATTCCAAGTAGATATCCATAAGCACATCGTAGAGCGTCTTACCCTGATCCTTTGCCCATGCACAGATCTCTGCCAAGAGCGAACAAGCCGAAACAGCATCTTTATCACGACAGAAGTCCTCTGCCAAGAAACCATAGCTCTCTTCGCCACCACCAATATATTGCAGCTTACCTTCGTTCAAGCGAATTAAGCGAGCAATCCACTTGAAACCTGTATAACAGTCGAACATCTTGATGTGGTTCTTATCAGCGATAGCCTTGATAAGTTCAGTGGTCACGATGGTCTTTACGATAAAGTCGTTGGGCTGCATCTTACCCTGAGCCTTACGGTTCATAATAATGTAGTAGAGGAAAATCATGCAAGTTTGATTACCATCTACCAGCACCCATTCACCTTTATCGTTTTTACAAGCCATACCCACGCGATCGGCATCAGGATCAGAAGCCATCACGATATCAGCATCAATACTCTTGGCCAAATCAAGAGCCATCGTAAGCGCTTCACCATTTTCTGGATTCGGGCTCTTCACTGTGGGGAAATTACCATCTTTCACCATCTGTTCGGGCACACAATGAACATTCTCAAAGCCCCAAAGCTTCAATGAGTCGGGGATGAGCATCATGCCTGTTCCGTGCAGAGGAGTGTAGACAATCTTCAAGTCTTTCTGACGCTTGATAGCCTCTGGATCGATGCTAAGTGTATGCACCTTGTCCAAATAGATCTTATCAATTTCCTTACCGATTGTCTGAATCAGTTCTGGACGACCTTCAAACTTGATATCTTCTACCTTTACCTTGTTGACTTCAGCAATGATGCCTGTATCATGAGGAGCAAGCACTTGTGCGCCATCATCCCAATAAGCTTTGTAACCATTGTATTCCTTGGGGTTATGACTAGCAGTTAGGATAATACCGCTTTGGCAACCCAAATGACGAATAGCGAACGACATTTCGGGAGTAGGACGCATATCCTCAAAAAGATATACCTTAATGCCATTGGCAGAGAAAATGTTGGCAGCAGTTTCAGCAAACAGACGACTGTTGTTACGACAGTCGTGGCCTACCACAACACTAATCTCGTCGCGATCTTTGAAGCAGAGGTTCAAATAATTGGAAAGTCCCTGAGTGGCAGCACCCACGGTATAAATGTTCATACGGTTGGTGCCAGGGCCCATGATACCACGCAGACCACCTGTACCAAACTCGAGAGTTTTGTAAAACGAATCAATTAGCTCCGTCTTGTCAGCATTCTCTACCATGGCCTTTATAGCCTTCTTGGTTTCGGCATCATAACAGTCGGAGTTGAGCCACTGTTGAGCCACCTTTTCGCACTGTGCGATGAGTTGATTGTCCATAATCGTTACTAATATAATAAGAGTGGTTAACAGAATACAGATTAGCAGTTTACTGAAGCAGATGAAATCTGCATTCATGCTACACTTGAGACTAAGGCAAAATAAAAGAGGGACCTCTTACCAAGTCTGCTTTCTCCCACTAGCCTATATCTCTGCCATCCTATTCCATCAACGCATATTTTATGTTTTTATTCCGTTTCGTTGAATCGGCGAGAGCACACCTATCTTAATGCAAAGGAAGAACCTCTATCCAATAGCCATCAGGATCCTCAATAAAATAGAGTCCCATATCGACATTTTCAAAGCATACGCAGCCCATTTCCTTATGAAAGGCTCTCACGGCATCGTAATCACCAGGCACACGCAAACAAAGGTGAGATTCATTATCACCCAGTTCATAAGGTTCTTTTTTATCACGAAGCCAAGTAAGTTCCAATCGGAAATCGCTCTCATCATTCTTCAAATAGATAATTTTGAAAGCTCCTTCTGGACCATTGATTTCTCCGCAAGGCATCAATCCGAGTGCCTTTTTATAGAAAGCTACACTACGCTCGAGGTCGAGCACATTGATATTAAAGTGGTCAAACTTTGCTTTAATTTCCATGTTAGCACATATAATTGTAGTGAATCATTAGGCAGCGATTTAAATCTTACGATTTACTCTGAGCGCAATCAAGCTTATTCGAATTGCCGAGCCGCAGCCTATCATATGCAATGATAGTGCAAGTGCGAGCGCAATCGAGTTTACTCGAATTGCCGAGCCGCAGCCTATCATATGCAAAGTTAGCAAAATCTTTCCCCACCACAACCCCAAGAGAAAGAAAAATCGTAATTTTGCGCAACTACACATTCATAGACTTATGCTCAACACTATCATCTTCGATCTTGACGGCACCCTGCTCGACACCCTTGCCGACCTTGCAGCAAGTGTCAACTATGCCCTTCGCACACACCAATTAGCCGAACGTACACTTCCCGAGATACGTCATTTTTTAGGAAACGGCATCCGTTATTTGATGGAAAAATCTGTGGGTGGAGCGGTTACAGGCGATGCTTTTGAGAAAGTATTTCAGACATTCCGCTCACACTATGTGAATCATTGCCTTGATACGACAGCCCCCTATCCAGGCATTATGCACGCACTCGAAGCACTTCGGGCTAAAGGTTACAAGATGGCCATTGTATCTAACAAACTTCACCCCGCAGTTCAAGAACTTAGTGAACGCTTCTTCAATGGATATATCACATCGGCCGTAGGCGAAAGTGCCACAGTCAGACGCAAGCCCAATCCCGATGCTGTATTGGCTGCGCTCCGCGAACTAAAAAGCGAGAAGAGCCATGCCGTCTACGTGGGCGATTCTGAAGTAGACTTACAAACGGCCACTAATGCGGGATTACCCTGTATCTTAGTAACTTGGGGATTCCGCGATGAAAGTTTTCTACGTACACTTCCTCTCCAACCCGACACAAAATTTGCTCATACAGCAGAAGAATTTCTCAATATGGTAATTCAATAATATCCTAAAACATTTCACTCAATCCAGACACAAAAGCCACAAATTCTTCTATAAGAACGCTTCATTATCCGCATCCTTTATTTCTCTTCTAAGATGTTTATTTGCCCAGTACTGCCCAATATACTTTGCGTACTTCGGTAGAGAGACATGCGTACTTCGGTCGGGGAACGCAAACATAAACGCTCAACTAGAAAAAGCATAATGGGCATCCGACGACATGTAAATCACACTTCGCTGACGATAGAGAGTTTTGTTGGCATGATTCATCTATAGCTATTTCCAGACTTCATCACTTTTCTATGCCATCACATAGCGCGTATTGAAAATCAATGAGTTATGTCGAAGTTATGAATGATTTTGGGTGGCGCAAGCAAAAAAACAAAAAGAACAAACGTTTTTAAATGAAAGAACCATGATTTAAGCAGAAAACATTTAATAATTCATTTTGCTTTGCGAGCATTTTATACTACCTTTGCATAACACTATAAATTGCCTACAATTCCCTTGTCCCCTTGACACGTCGCCACTATCAGACAGACGATGCGTAAAAGGAAAGGAAAGACAACAAATAAAAGCAACAAGGGCTATATGCGGGAGACTGTCTAGCACAGAAGTCTCAAGGGTGATTTTATATTCATTCTGATGATGAGTGTGACGCTCTGAAAGAGCCAAAGTAGGATGAAGCGTTTTTACTTCTGCCTTTACAGAGAGTGTTACAACCTTGCTCAATTTAACTTAAAGTTGCGTAGGAGCTTGGGCTTTCAGCCCGCCTTAGCTAAATCAGAGACTTGAGTACTTTATATTTCAGAAGGAATGATCCCCTTAATACTTAGCAAAAATGAGCAATGACATAACGCCAAGCCCTCCAAACCATACACACGATATGAAACCTATCTTTATAGCCGGTCCGTGCGTCATAGAATCAGCCGAATTACTCGACACTGTGGCCGAAGAATTGGTAAAGATACAACAGCAGACAGGAATTACCATCTATTTCAAAGCATCGTTCGACAAAGCCAATCGCACCTCCATCCACTCCTTTCGTGGTCCTGGAATAGAGAAAGGTCTACAAATGCTTGCCGACGTAAAGAGTAAATACGGATTACCCTTGCTCACCGACATTCATGAAAGCTATCAAGCCCAAGCTGCAGGTGAGGTGGTAGACGTGTTGCAAATACCAGCCTTCCTCTGCCGGCAGACCGATTTACTCGTAGAAGCTGCCAAGACGGGATGCATCGTCAACATCAAAAAAGCCCAATTTCTCTCGGGCGACGATATGCGCTTCCCCGTAGAGAAATGCCGTGAAGCGGGAGCCAACGAAGTGTGGCTCACAGAACGTGGCAACATGTTTGGCTACAACAACCTCGTAGTAGACTTTCGCAATCTTCCCATCATGAAGCATTATGCCGATCGCGTCATTATGGACTGCACTCATTCTGTGCAACGTCCTGGCGGTGCGGGCACTACCACGGGAGGCGACCGTCAGTTTGTGCCTGCCATGGCCATGGCTGCAAAAGCTTTCGGAGCACAAGGCTACTTCTTTGAAACACATCCCGATCCCGACCACGCTCTAAGCGACGGACCCAATATGCTATATCTCCACGACCTTGCTGACGTGGTGAACAAACTCCTTACGGACTAAGAGGCTAACACAAGGCTAGTGGTTAACGAGTAAAATGCTCAAAAGCGAATAGATACCAATGAATAGTCTATACTTACCCACCACATCGACCCCACTTATCAGATTCAAATAACATACTACAGACCATGAGTAAATGGACAGAAACTGCTATCAAATGCATTGAAGACGAAGCAAAAGCTTTGCTAGAACTCATTCCTCATATTGATAGCGACTTTGACAAAACCGTAGACATCATACTTCATTGTAAAGGCAAACTCATCGTAACGGGCGTAGGGAAAAGCGGCCATATCGGTGCGAAAATCGCTGCCACGCTCTCATCTACTGGCACACCGAGTTTCTTTATCAATCCGCTTGATGTGTTTCATGGAGACTTGGGCGTGATTCAGCACGAAGATGTAGTATTAGCCATTTCCAATTCTGGACAGACCGACGAACTGCTGCGCTTCCTCCCTTATTTGCTAGAAAACCACATTCCCGTAATAGGCATGAGTGGTAATCCGAAATCATTGCTCGCACAGTATGCCTCTGCCCATCTGAATGCGGCCGTACGCCATGAAGCTTGTCCGCTCGGATTGGCTCCTACGTCGTCTACTACCGCTGCACTAGCTTTGGGCGACGCCCTTGCCTGTGCACTGATGGAAGCTCGCCATTTTAAAGCTTCTGACTTTGCCCAATACCACCCTGGGGGCACATTGGGCAAGCGCTTACTGACAAAGGCTCGCGACGTGATGCACACAGAAGATTTACCCGTCATTTCCCCCACGATGAAATTAGGCGAAGCCGTAATCCACATGAGCAATGGCCGATTAGGATTATGTATTGCTACAGAAGGCGAGAAAGTGGTGGGCATCATTACCGATGGGGATATTCGCCGTGCAATGGAAAATTCACAAGAGAGTTTCTTCCAACTCACTGTGGCAGATATCATGACACGCACACCTAAAGAAGTGGCGCCCGACACAAAGATTACGCAAATTGAAAAGATTCTACACCAGCATAAGATTCACTCCGTACTGGTGGTTGATGAAGACAAACACCTCTTAGGCGTAGTCGATTCGTTCAACACTATGATTTGATCCACACAAAGGGCGGCTTATAGCAATTCTGCTCTAGAAGCCGTCCTCTTTATAAGAGGCAAATAAGACAAATGCTTTTCTATTTTCACACATTTGCTCCACCTCGCTTCCACGCTTCACACTATCTATCTTCTACTCTACGTACAGTCCTTATTATCGTATTGGCACACTTTGCTTATCTGCCAGCATTGGCACAACATTGTCACCCGACGAAACACAGCGAACTGGACATTGTAAACTATCTTGAACAGACGTTCAACGTAAAGTTTACGACAAACAATCGCATCGTGATTTTTAAAACGGGAAAGGAGAAGTTCGACGACCTTCTCCCCGCTGTGCGTGCCGCCAAGCATAGTATTCACTTGGAATATTTCAACTTTCGAAACGATTCTATCTCAAAGGAACTCTTCACTCTATTGGTGCGCAAAGCGGCTGAAGGCGTGAAAGTACGTGCGCTATTCGATGGTTTCGGCAATAGTTCCAATAATCGTCCACTCCGAACTCGCCACCTCGACAGCCTTCGTGCACGCGGTGTAGAGATTTATGAGTTCGACCCTATGCGATTTCCTTGGATAAACCATGCGCTTCATCGCGACCACCGCAAGATTGTGGTAATTGATGGTGAAATCGCCTATACGGGGGGCATGAATGTGGCCGACTATTATATCACAGGCAAACCCGAGTTTGGGGCATGGCGAGACGTGCATACCCGAGTAGAAGGAGATGCAGTGGGCGAGTTGCAGAAGGTATTCTTGGGATTTTGGAATCGAGTGACGCGCCAAAACATCCAAGGACCTGAATACTATCCAGGAGAACACGATGCCCGTCTCGACTTTGGCATGCTTAAACAAGACACTACAGAAACAGCAGGTCATAAGAAAGTAGGCGTAGTTAATCGCGACCCCACCTATTCACCGCGCATCATTCACGATACATTCGTACATGCTATCACGCATGCCCAAAAACGCATTCTCATCATCAATCCTTACTTCACCCTATGTCGGCATCTGAAGCGAGCGCTGAAAGATGCTGCTCGCCGAGGAGTAGACGTGCAGGTGATGGTGTCGCAAAAGAGCGATATTCCTATCACACCGCGTATTGTGGAATATAATGTTCACAGACTGATGAAAGCTGGTGTTAGGGTATTCTTCTTTACGGGAGGTTTCCACCATAGCAAAATAATGATGGTAGACGATCGCTATTCGTTCATCGGTTCGGCCAATATGAACAGTCGTAGCCTCTCGTTCGACTATGAGTGTAACTTACTCATTGCCGACTCTTGTACCACAAAGCAGCTCTCCAACATATTCTATACCGACCGCGACAAGCAATGCTTCGAACTCACGCCCGAGGTGTGGAAGTCGTGGAGTAGCTGGAAGAAAATTAAGGGATGGATATTCCATTTCCTTACGCCTTTCGTTAAATGCGACACCACTCCTCCCTCAAATCATCCTACAGGTAAAGGACGCGAGCCCGATCGCGACGTATTCTTGGCTTCACTTGATTAAGGGTGGGTCTATTCTTTCTGAGAAATAAATCTGATGTGCGATTAGCATGCTCTTGGTGCCGAAGCATGCTCTTTACTTTTCTCACCCCGAAACTTTCAAAATCTCTTTTCTTCTCCTCTTTCCTATGCCAGATAACTCAACTTCAACAGTAGCCACTCCTTCTCTGGCTCAAACATCACCGACTTCCACAACTAGCCAGACGGCAGTGAAAGCCCAACAGCAACGCTCTACGCGCTTTGCCATTCTCAAAGCCATTGCCATTATCTGCGTGGTTTTATCTCACGCGGGCATTCGAGGATGGTTGTTCAATTTTGTGTTCATTTTCCATGTGCCCGTATTCTTTCTATGTGCGGGTTATTTCTTTCATCTCAAATACTTGAATGATGAACGCACTTTCCTCGCGCATCGCATCAAGGGGCTATATGTACCGTTTTGGAAATGGAGTGTCATCTTCCTTGTGCTCCACAACTTATTTTTCCATTTGGGCATTCTCAGCGAACAATATGGCAATGCTTCGGGTGGAGTGACACATCCATTCACATGGCATCAGTTCTGCCAAAATCTATGGAGTATCACGGTGAACATGTCGGGCTATGACCAATTCCTTTGCGGCACATTTTGGTTTTTCCGCGCATTGCTCGTGGCAAGCATTGGTTTCTTGATAGTGTTTAAAATAGTAGAACGAATGGGCTATTGTCGCACGCGTATTCAGAGCGGATGGGCCATGCTCATCATCGGCCTACTACTCACGCTGTGGAAAGTGGCCGAGGGCGTTTCGCTCACAGGCATTGCCCAAGGGGGCTATCGCGAACTGATGGGCTTCACTTTTATGGCTGCAGGCTTCTTGCTAGCACAGTATCGCATTACGGAATGGCTTTCGTGGAAAATAGCCGCGCCCTGCTTGGTGCTACTTGTTCTAGCATCCATATTCTTTCCCTCTAGCATGGTATGGAATGCTTCGCTCACCGACTTCTTTTCACTTCCCATCCCCGCTGTGGCAGCATTCGTAGCTCTGATTTACGCATGTGGATGGATAGACCGTACAGAGGGATTTCCAAAACGTACACTAGTCTATATAGGCAACAATACACTCTACATATTTGCATTTCATCTTGCAGCTTTCAAGGTGATTAGTGCTCTGAAGGTGGCTTTCTACGGACTGCCTTGGGAGGCCGTGGGTGGACATCCCACCGTAGTAGCCCCTGCAAGTAACGTACTCTGGATATTGCTCTATACCATTGCAGGCATAGGCATTCCTCTCGCTGGCATTGCACTCTACCGTCACTTTTCCCCACAAGTACACATTACGGAGCATCAACTCATCAATGTTCTCCGTTTCCTCGTCAGAGGCACTGTGAGCATCGTTCTTGCCATCGGACTGGGCATTGCGCATTTCTTCCAATATCTGTGGCGCAGTTTCTTACAGATGATTAAGGAAATTTCGGATGCCTCGAGCACGAAGGATGAATAATGTAGCAATAAAATCCATACAACACTGACGATATGAAAAAGATTATCAATCCCTATTTAGGTAAAAAAGGATATCACTGCTTCTGTTGTAGTCCAGAGAATCCTATCGGATTGCATCTAGAGTTTTGGGAAGATGGCAACGACATTCTGACACAATGGCACCCAAACGAGAACTTCCAAGGATGGGTGAATACGCTCCATGGTGGCGTGATTGGCATGTTGATGGACGAAGTGGCAGGATGGGTAATCAATCGCAAACTGCAAACTACGGGGGTAACTACCAATCTCAGCGTAAAATATCGTCGTCCCGTTATGACCACAGAAGACGTTATCACCGTGCGCGGCCATATTGCTTCGCAAAAGCGCAACATCGTCATCATACACCTTACCCTTGAAAATGCCAAAGGCGAGATTTGCGATGAAGGAGAAGCTACTTATTTCACCTTTGGTCCTGAAAAAGCCCGTGAAATGGGCTTCGATGACTGTAAGGTAGAAAATGAAGAATAAGAATATAATTCTAGATTGTTCTAAAATGTGCATAAACATCTAACCTCATACCTACCATATCATGAATACAAAATACATCATCGGTCTTGGCGAAGCTCTTTGGGACATGCTTCCTCAAGGAAAAAAAATCGGCGGAGCTCCTGCCAACTTCGCTTTTCACGCTTCACAGTTTGGACTACCCACAAAGGTTGTTAGCGCTGTAGGCAATGATTCTCTCGGAGATGAACTCATCAGTGCTTTCCAGAAGAAGCATCTCAACCTTAACATCAGTCGAGTAGATTACCCCACAGGAACTGTGCAAGTCACACTCGATGCACAAGGCATTCCTTGTTATGAAATTTGCCAAAACGTGGCTTGGGATCACATAACTTTCAACGAAGAACTTGAACAATTAGCATACAATACACGCGCCGTATGCTTCGGATCTCTTGCCCAACGCAGTAATGAATCAAGAAAAGCGATCTACCAATTTATCGACACCATGCCTAGCGGAAAGGGACAATACAAAGTGTTCGATATCAATCTGCGCCAACATTTCTATTCTCGAGAACTCATTAAGGAGTCTATGAAGCGTGCTAACGTGCTTAAAATTAACGACGAGGAGCTCACCATTGTGAGCCAACTCTTTGGTTATGAATGGTCGGAAGACCGCTTGAAAAACATCTGTGAGGAATTTATCGTTCGTTTCAAATTAGACATCCTCATCCTCACTTGCGGCACACGTGGCAGCTATGTCTTCACAAACGATGCTTGTTCGTTCTGTGAAACTCCCCAAATCAAAGTAGCAGACACTGTAGGTGCTGGCGATTCTTTTACAGGTTCATTCGTTGCAGCTCTCATCCATGGCCTTTCCATCAGCGAAGCTCATCAACTTGCCGTCGACGTATCAGCCTTTGTCTGCCAAAATGAAGGCGCCATGCCTTCTCTACCTAATCAGTTAATAGAAAAAGTAAAGCAACAAGAGTTATAAGAAACTACAAAGGTTATACCTAAAATGAAACAGGAAGAGCGAGTTTTTTCTACCTCGCTCTTCCCGTTTTTTTTCGTTCCTTGTCGAAAGGCAATAGATAAAACAGAACTTGTTCTGTAATTATTTGCTTCCTATAAACAAACAAGCCATACCTATCAATACAAAGATTAAGTCGATCGCCTTGGAACGGAGATTCTTTTCCTTAAACATCATCGCACCAAAGAGGAAAGAAACGATGACACTACCTCTACGCACCATCGACACTACTGCAATCATTGCTCCTGGACACGACAAGGCATAAAAATAAGCCATATCAGCTGCCGTGAGAAAAACAGAGATCAGCACAATGCTCCATCGCCACACGAAAGGCGTGCTTTGCCTGCGTTTAGGAAACCATATCAGCAGAATCACGACAGACATCATAAGCGCTTGATAAAGATTATACCATCCCTGCACGAAGTAACGATTAAGGCCTGCCCCACCCTCCACTATCGGAGCCATGAGGTATTTGTCATAAAGACCACTTGCCGCGCCAAGCAAAGCCGCGAATACGAGTAATACAATCCACCGATTGTGTGTAAAGCGAATACCTTCCTTGCGTCCACTGCGACTCAAGAGGAAAAATGAGAATATGGCCAATATCACGCCTGCCCACTGCCATCCATTCAATCGCTCGCCATAAATAAGCAATGCTCCTACAAGCGTCATCACTGGACGAGTAGCATTAATTGGTCCTACAATCGTAAGCGGGAGATGCTTCATGGCATAATAACCGCACACCCACGACGAGAGCACAATGGCCGACTTTAAGAGCACCAACCCGTGTTCTCGTACTCCACACGAAGGAATCACACATGTCCATCCCACCGCTGAGCCTATAATCATTGGCAAGAAGAACAAGGCACACACCACCGTATTGATTAGCAACACTGGAAGCACGGCATTGCCAGCCAGTGATTTTTTCTTAAATACATCATAAAAGCCTAACAAACAGGCCGAAGTAAAGGCAAGAAATATCCACAACATTTATTGAGACGCAGAGCAAAATCTGACTTATTTTAATAAGATGAGAGAACTAATAAATTTAGGGAGACTACATTTTCAAAGGAAAAGGCCGAAGAGCAATGTACCATTGAGAGTTTGAGCAAACATCGTATAATAACCTCTCTTCAACTTATCTTTTTAACACCATTCATTATTTGAGAAAAATCTCTTCCTCATACTTTATATCTACTAGCGAAAGGGCATTGCCAGGCATAGAATCACCGGCTGCACAACGATCTTTCTGAGCGACCACACGCTTAAAGTCGTCTAACGATAGTTTACCGCGTCCCACTTCTATCAACGTGCCTACTACGGCACGCACCATATTGCGAAGAAAACGGTCGGCTGTAATTTCAAACTGCCATAAATCCTCTCCCACTCTCGTCCATTCCGCATGAGTCACTTTGCAGAGATTCGTCTTTACATCCGTATGAAGCTTAGAAAAGCTCGTAAAATCCTTCACTTGTAGAAGATAAGCTGCGGCCTCATTCATACGCTGGAAATTGAGCGGGAAAGTAATACGCGTGGCATATTGTCGATTGAAAGGATTTTTCTGCGTATATACCCAGTAATGATAGGTGCGAGCCTTGGCATCAAAACGGGCATGGGCTTCATCACGTACACGCACCACTTTGTTCACCGATATGTCTTGCGGCAGAATACGATTAAGCTTATCCGTTAGCCAAGCCCCGTCTAGCGGTTCGTCAATATCAAAATGGGCCACCATCATATGAGCATGCACACCAGCATCTGTACGTCCTGCTCCAGTCACATCTGAATTTTTCCCACGTAAAAGCTTAGTCAAGCATTCATTCATTTTCTGTTGCACACTCACGGCATTGGGTTGCACTTGCCAGCCATGATAAGCCGTGCCATCATAAGAAAGGTATATAAAATAGCGCATAGAGAGAGAAAAACAAAATAACAACAGAGAGATAGCCAAACTAGATAACTAGCAGAACTATTCAAGAAAGCATAAAAAAACAAGTAATGTATCATGCTCCAAGGAGCAATCACACATTACTTGTTATGAATTAGCCTTATGTTTCCTCGTAAGGATTAAGCTTCTTCAGCTACTACCTCGAAAGGAATCTCTACGTTCACTTCCTTGTGGAGGTGTACAGTAGCGTGGAAAGAACCAACTTCTTTCACTTCCTTCAGAGTGATAATCTTACGATCGATGTCAAAGCCGAGTTTCTGAAGTGCTTCAGCAATGTGAAGAGCGTTAACCGAACCATAGATAGCACCAGTAGCGCTAACCTTGGTAGCAATCTTCAGAGGTTCAATGGCAGCGAGCTTCTGACCAAGAGCTTCAGCATCAGCCTTGATTTGAGCGAGCTTATGAGCGCGCTGCTTCAAGTTTTCAGCCAAAACTTTCTTTGCAGATTCAGATGCAATAATAGCCTTACCAGTAGGAATAAGGTAGTTGCGGCCATAGCCGTCCTTTACAGTTACGATATCGTCTTTATAACCCAGACCAATAACGTTTTCTTTCAAAATGATTTCCATATCTTATTACCTCCTCTGTTATTATTTCATCAAATCGGTTACGAAGGGAAGGAGAGCCAAGTGGCGAGCACGCTTTACAGCCTGTGCCACACGACGCTGATACTTCAAAGAAGTACCTGTGATGCGACGGGGAAGGATCTTACCCTGCTCGTTCAAGAACTTCTTCAAGAATTCAGGATCCTTGTAGTCGATGTACTTGATACCGCTCTTCTTGAAACGGCAATACTTTTTCTTCTTGACGTCCACTGTGGGGGGAGTCAAATAACGAATTTCTGATTGTGCTTGTGCCATTGTTTAGTCCTCCTTCTTATTAAACTTGTTACGACGCTTTTCTGCATACTCTGCAGCGTACTTTTCGTTCTTTACAGTAATGTAGCGGATTACGCGCTCGTCACGACGGAAAGCAACTTCGAGCTTAGCGATTACTGAAGGCTCAGCCTTGAACTCGATGAGCTCATAGAAGCCAGTGGACTTTTTCTGAATGGGATAAGCCATTGTCTTGAGGCCCCACTCTTCTTCATTGATAATCTCAGCGCCAGCGTCGGTGAGAATACCTTTGAACTTAGCGACCGTTTCCTTCATCTGTTGGTCAGACAAAACGGGAGTCATAATGAAAACGGTCTCGTACTGATTCATCATAATTGTAATGAATTAATAGGGATTGTTAATGCAAAATTGCGGGTGCAAAAGTACACATTCTTATTGGAACAGACAAGTCTTTCTGCGTTTTTTTACTTAGCAGTCTAAGTATTTTCGGTTTTTCCAACTTTCTCGACTTCTACCATTTAGAATCTATCTACTGTTTTTTTACTTATCTCAGCGCTCACCATTCGCGTGAATATAATCAGAAAAGAATCCATTAAAAATACGCCATTCACGCAGCGGAATACGTATATTCTTGATTATCAACATGTTATATTATTCTTTCCGAGGAAAGTACATCTTTATGATACGCAAAACTTCATCTTAAAGTGCTATGGATAAAGACTTTAAGACGCTATAGATGAAGATCCTTTGAGGGTATAGATGAAGATTTGTAGCGCTATTAGTCTTCATCCATAGCCTGTATAAACGTTCTTTTATAGACTTAGAGAACCCTAATGCACAAAGGAAAGCATACTATTTCAATCTAGAATGAGTAGTTGTATTTGTCAATATTTCTTACCAATAGAGAATCCTTTTTGATAGATTCAAGAAGTCACCGTAATGTTTCTTTATGAGCCTTGCGGATGGGGAGATACTATTCTATTTTAAGTTTAGCAGACAGCATTTTTATAAAAGGAACTCACAAAACTCATAAGAGCGTCTACAACGCATAATGCAGTCCATGCAAACTCCCATAATATTTTTTATGATAGGGAGACTGCATGGACTGCGCGATATACGATGCTTCCGAGAAAAACAATCTCAGAGACCAAAGTCTCGGTTTTTGGAAAAGCGAGCCAAAAGTCAAGTAATTTTATTACTCCCAGCCCAGTGCACTAGCACCGAGTACGGCAGCTTCGCTACCATTGAGGGCCGAAACGAGGAGTTTCGCTTCTCCCTTGTAGAGATGGAGTACATTCTCATCGTAAGCTTCACGAAGAGGCTTCATCAGATAGTCGCCTGCCTTAGTCAAGCCACCGAAGAACACGAAAGCTTCGGGCGAACAGATCGTAGCAAAATCGGCACAAGCAGTTCCGAGGATATGTCCCGTATAGTTAAAAATGTCAAGAGCTATTTGATCGCCCTTCTCTGCAGCTTTGAACACATCATAAGATGTAATACTCTCGGGATCAAGTTCACGAAGGATACTTGACTCCGTGTTCTTTTCTAAGAACTCACGAGCCGTACGAGCCACACCCGTAGCCGAAGTATACGCCTCCAAGCAGCCCTTACGACCGCAACCACAAGGACGACCATTCTCTGAATGATCTATTACAAAGTGGCCTAGCTCTCCTGCAAAGCCATCACTTCCATAGACTACACGACCATCGATAACGATACCCGAACCTACACCCGTACCGAGCGTAATCATGATAAAGTTTTTCATTCCGCGAGCCACGCCATAAGTCATTTCACCCACAGCAGCAGCATTGGCATCATTGGTCACACGCACAGGAATACCAAAGACTTCTTCAAAAATCTGTGCACAAGGAATCACGCCCTTCCATGCTAAATTCGCAGGGTTTTCAATGTTTCCCGTATAATAATTGGCATCAGGAGCACCCACACCCATGGCGCGAATGTTTTGAATGCCGCCCACTTGATCGAGAGCTGGCTGAAGAGCTTCAAACGAAGCCTTCACATAATCGCGAAAGTCTGGGTAAGCTTTGGTTGATATAACTGTCTGAGACTTGATATTACCGCGTTGATCTACAATACCAAACACTGAGTTTGTTCCGCCCATATCAAGGCCGATTACATAAGGCTTTTCAATATCCATTTCCATGGCCAAAGATTTTATATCAGAACGCGTTTAGCTTTTTCGCGACCAAGAATGGGCTTCACAGAGAAAGCTAAGAGTGTTCTACGTTGATTGATTGTTAATATTATTTCCGAGCGCAAATATAAATAATACTTCTGATATACACCCATTCTCTATGCCACAAAAAGCCTATTTTGCCCCATAGATTTCGCAAAAATACATCATTCGATGCGCAAACTTGGTAAGTTTGACAAAAGTTCGTAACTTTGCACAACTTATAATTATCACCCGTTGTCGGATTTAAAGTTCAACGAAACAGAAAGCTGACAAACAGAGGTGGCGGCAGGAACTATTCTATATGCTAGATTTTAAAGCATGTAAGAAATGACGATAAGCAAGCCTCTCTCTCCTATCAGCGAGCAGTCAATCTATCACTTCACTTATCCGCCACTGCATAAGCATAGTTTTTAAGAAATGAACCATATATTTGCCGAATTTGCCAGTCTTCCTCTTCTCATCCTCAAAGGGCTTCTTGTTGGCATTATCGCTTCCGCACCTATGGGGCCTGTAGGAATATTATGCATTCAAAGGACAATTCAGAAAGGACGCCCTTATGGCATTGTAACTGGAGCTGGCGCCGCGCTGAGCGATATTTTCTACGCGCTCATCACAGGTCTAGGCATGTCATTTGTAATGGATTTTATCGGCGAAAAGCAAAACATCTTTTGGCTGAAGCTAGCGGGTAGTGTTATGCTTTTTATCTTTGGCTTGTACATGTTTCGCACTGAATCCAATGACGTAAAGAATGTTCATCCCTCTTCGGGCAAAAAAGGCACGCTGATTCACAACTTCACAACTGCTTTTTTAGTAACCCTATCCAATCCGTTAATCATCTTCCTATTTATAGCCCTTTTCAACATGCTAACCTTTGTCATCCCTGGCAATTGGTACGGACAATGCATTGGCTACCTATCTATCGTAGCTGGAGCCATGCTTTGGTGGCTAGGATTAACCTATGTGATTAACAAAATGCGCAACAACTTCGGTCCGAAAGGTATCAAAAGACTAAACCGTACAATCGGAACGATAGTGCTCACAGCCTCTATTATCTATGCAGGCATGACGCTATTCAACCTTTCACTATATTAAAAAAGGAGTTGAGAAGTTGAAGAGTTGGAAAGTTAAGACTATAGCGTTTCTCTAAAGAGAGCGTGTGTATACAAACGACAAAGCTTAGGCAACCTCATAAACTTTTAAACTCAAAACTCTTCAACTTACATATATATACGACAACATGATTATTGCAGACAAGCTAAAGCAAACTAATCGCGCTGAATACCTGCTTTACATGTGGCAGGTGGAGGATCTCATCCGTGCTTATAATTGCGATGCCGAAAGAATTGGCAAAGAATATGTGGCGCGCTTCAACCTTCCCGAGGAAAAGCGAAAAGAAACGGAGCAATGGTATGCAAATCTATGCGAGATGATGCGTAGCGAGGGTAAAGTTGCACAAGGACACTTACAAATTTGCAAAAACATCTTAGCAGAACTGACTGAACTCAACGAGAAGTTGCTTCATTCACCGAAATTTCCCTATTACAGAGAAATGTACTATAAGGTGTTGCCCTACATTGTAGAACTTCGAAGCAAGAACAAGCAAGTTCAAGCCTCGAATGAAGAGGCAGAAGAACCAGAATTAGAAACATGCTTTGATATTCTCTACGGCGTCATGATACTTCGCCTACAGAAGAAGACAGTATCAGAAGGCACAGAAAAGGCTGTCAAAGATATCTCCACCCTGCTCGGTCAGCTTTCAGACTACTATCTCAAAGACAAGAAGGAACCCATAGACTTTGACTAGCGACACAATAAAAAGCAGCAAACTAGAAATAACAGGCATCATGCTGACTGCCTGAAGCTTCACTTCCTTTACAGCATATACCTTATTATATATATAAGAATGAAACAAATACTCGTGACCGGATGTAATGGTCAACTCGGTAACGAAATTCAACTCTTAGCGTCTAAATATGAAGATGACTGCGAGTTTCATTTCACCGACAAAGAAGAACTCGACATTACCGACCGCAAGGCCGTGTACAATTTTATAGAACAGCACCACATCAGCGTAGTGATTAATTGTGCCGCATTCACCGCCGTAGACAAGGCCGAAGAGAATGAGGAACTCTGTGATTTGCTCAACAACAAAGCCCCAGGCTATCTAGCTGAAGCCGTAGCATCGGTAGGAGGTTCCATGATTCAAGTGTCAACCGACTACGTGTTTGATGGTAGTGCTTGCATTCCCTACAAAGAAGAGGATACCACCCATCCGCAAACTGTATATGGCCGAACCAAGTTGGCAGGCGAAGAAAGCGTGATTCGTTCGTGCGCAGGTTCGATGGTAATCCGTACTGCTTGGCTTTATTCTACCTTTGGCAACAACTTTGTAAAGACGATGATTCGACTGGGCAAAGAGCGCGACCAACTTGGTGTGGTGTTCGACCAAATAGGTTCGCCAACATACGCCCGCGACTTAGCCCGTGTCATTATGCAGATTGTAGAACAAGGCATTGTACCAGGCGTATACCACTTCACCAACGAAGGCGTTTGTTCTTGGTACGACTTCACCAAGGCCATCCACAAGATTGAAGGCATCGACCATTGCAATGTTCAGCCCATCCATACAGAAGAATACCCTGTTCCAGCTAAGCGACCCCATTTTTCCGTACTTGATAAATCAAAGATAAAGAAGACTTTCGGCATAGACATTCGATGGTGGGAGGATGCACTCAAGGAATGTATCAAAGAATTGTAACTTCTCCCTTTGACATAACTGGCGGTTAGTGAAAAAACGAACCAACGAGCAAGCATATTCTCGCTGTCCGTCATAGGATATTTTGAAAGTGACTAATTCGAACTAAGCAGACCTACCCATTTCCCGTCAGCTTCCCAACACACTCAATTATATGAACCAAGAAATTGCACGCAGACGCACCTTTGCCATTATCTCACACCCTGATGCTGGTAAAACTACACTGACAGAAAAACTCCTATTGTTTGGTGGACAGATTCAAGTAGCTGGTGCTGTCAAGAACAATAAAATTAAAAAGACAGCCACATCCGACTGGATGGAAATAGAGAAGCAACGTGGTATCTCTGTCACTACCTCTGTGATGGAATTCGACTACGAAGGCTACAAAGTCAATATTCTCGACACACCAGGCCACCAAGACTTTGCAGAAGACACTTTCCGCACACTGACAGCCGTAGATTCTGCCATCATCGTAGTGGATAGTGCCAAAGGTGTAGAGGCGCAAACAAGAAAGTTGATGACAGTATGCCGTATGCGCAAGACTCCTGTGATCATTTTCATCAATAAGATGGATCGCGAGGGAAAGAATCCGTTTGATCTTCTCGATGAGCTAGAGCAAGAGCTTCAGATAAAAGTGCGCCCCCTTTCTTGGCCAATCAACCAGGGTTCACGTTTTAAGGGAGTATATAATATTTACGAGCAACAACTCAACCTCTTTGCTGCTGACAAGCAAAAGGTAACGGAAAAAGTAGCTGTAGACATCAATAGCGAAGAACTTGAAAGTCACGTAGGTGACAGTGATGCCGCTCAGCTACGCGAAGACTTGGAGCTTGTAGATGGAGTATATCCCGAATTCAATCAAGATGATTATTTGAATGCTGATGTTGCCCCCGTGTTCTTCGGTTCGGCACTCAACAACTTCGGTGTAAAAGAACTGCTTGACTGCTTCGTAAAGATTGCTCCTTACCCTCGCCCCACCATGGCTGAAGAACGTATGGTAAATCCCGATGAGCCCAAGTTTACAGGATTTATCTTCAAGATTACAGCAAACATTGACCCCAACCACCGCTCGTGCATTGCTTTCTGCAAAGTATGCTCTGGCAAGTTTGAGCGCAATAAGCCCTACTTACATGTGCGCAATGGTAAAACAGTTCGTTTCTCCTCTCCCACACAATTTATGGCACAACGCAAGAGTACCATCGACGAGGCTTGGGCAGGCGACATTGTGGGTTTGCCGGACAATGGTATCTTCAAAATAGGCGACACGCTGACGGAAGGAGAGCAACTTCACTTCCGCGGATTGCCCTCGTTCTCACCCGAGATGTTTAAATACATCGAAAATGCCGATCCCATGAAGACAAAGCAACTCAACAAGGGCATTGAGCAACTAATGGACGAAGGCGTGGCACAGCTTTTTATCAACCAGTTCAACGGCCGAAAAATTATCGGTACCGTAGGACAACTACAGTTTGAAGTTATTCAGTATCGTCTTGAAAATGAATACAATGCCAAATGTCGTTGGGAGCCTATTCATCTCTACAAAGCTTGCTGGATTGAGAGCGACAATGAAGCAGAACTCGAGAATTTCAAAAAACGTAAATATCAATACATGGCTAAAGACCGCGACGGCCGCGACGTATTCCTCGCCGACTCTGGCTACGTATTACAAATGGCTCAGCAAGACTTTGAGCACATTAAGTTCCACTTCACTAGCGAGTTCTAAAATGTTCAAGATGGGAAAATCAATATGCCCCATCTCATACAAACGGACCAACCTAAATATTCAACAAGAGACTAAGCTAACGCTTATTCCTTGTTGAATATTTTGATCTATACGCCGAATAAATTAGCGTAAATTTCAATAAAAACCGATGGAACGTTGTGGTAGTCATGAGATTATTTTATAACTTTGCATCCAAATTTGGATTATGAAGAAGATACACCTCATCCTATTTTGCTGCATAGCATTGCTCTCCGCGTCGTGTGCCGACTACAACCGAGTAGTAAAGACACAAGACTATGTATATAAATATGAATGCGCAAAACAATACTATGCAGAAGGACAATACAATCGTGCTGCTCAATTACTGCAAGACGTATTGTCGGTGCTTAAAGGTACAGAACAGGGAGAAGAGTCACTCTATCTCTCGGGCATGTGCAACATGAAAGCTCATGCCTATAATGCCGCCTCTACCATCTTCAAAAAATACTACCAAACCTATCCAAGGGGCAAGTACGTAGAGGAAGCCCGATTCAACTGCGGATTATCCTTGTATGAAACCACACCCGAGCCCAAACTTGACCAAACGGACACTTTCGAGGCTGTAACGGAATTTCAAAACTTTATCGAGACTTTCCCTAGCAGTCGTTTGCGTCCGAGAGCACAGGAATTGATATTCAAGTTGCAGGACAAACTCGTTGAAAAGGAATATCTTTCAGCGAAGCTCTACTACAATTTAGGAACTTACATCGGCAATGGCACCAATGGCAATTACGGTGCTTGCATCGTAACAGCCGAAAATGCCATTAAGGATTATCCCTACACCACGAGACGAGAAGACTTTGCCATCTTGATTCTGCGTGCTAAGTTCCAATTAGCACAATTCAGCGTAGAATCCAAGAAGGAAGAAAGATTCCACAACGCTATCGATGAATATTATGGTTTCGTGACGGAATATCCCGAATCAAAGTATATGAAGGAAGCAAAGAGCCTATTCGCAAAAGCACAAAAATACGTAACTCCAACAGATGGAGACACAACACTTCCCGCTGAAAGCGAAAGCAAATAAGCCTTTCCAAACGAAGACATTCATTTTTAAAACAATCAAACATTACATACAATGGATTACAAGAAGAGCAAAGCACCTACCAACACAGTTACCCACAACTTGATGGACTTCTGCGAAGGAACCAATAACATCTACGAAAGCGTGGTAATTATGTCGAAGCGTGCCAACCAAATTGCCGTACAGATGAAAGACGACCTTTCAAAGAAACTGAAAGAATTTGCTTCGACCAACGACAACTTGGAAGAGACTTTCGAAAATCGCGAACAGATTGAAATCTCACGCTACTACGAAAAGCTCCCAAAACCCACGCTCATCGCTGCCGACGAGTTTCTGCACCACAATATTTACTTCCGTAATCCTGCGAAAAGCAAGGACAATCTCGACACTGAAGCATGATACAGCGGATTCAAAGCATCTACCTTGCATTAGCTGCCATATTCTCAGTATTCCCGTTTTTCGTTCCATTGGTTTTGTTTACCGACGAAAACAAATGGATCTCGATGAACAATCTAGGCTATGATGGCTCACAGATTGCAGAGATGGCAGGCCGACACCCTTATGGCTTGGCTGTATGGGGTATCGTAGTCGTCATACTTTCCCTTATCAGTATTTTTGCTTTTAAGAATCGCAAAAAACAAATCAGATGGGCGAATTGGGCCATGGTTGCCAACATACTTTGGTACGTGGCACTTGCTGCCTATGCATTCTCGGTAAAGTCACGAACAAACACCGATCTCCATTTCGAGATGGGGTGTCTATTCCCTCTTGTGTCACTAATCACTCTATTCTTGGCCAAGAAAGCTATCAAGCACGACGAAGCATTGGTTAAAGCAGCTGACCGCATTAGATAAGAACCATAAGTAGGACTTCTCTTGATGGATCATGGTGGATTGAGTTGACATCTCAATAGTTGATAAGCTCCCCAATCGATTTAGTGCTTTTATAATAGCTTGCGATAGCTAAAGAGACTTACTTGACCATCCATATTCGTACAAGCTCTAAAACTACAAATTATGTCGCTAAACAAAGTAATGCTTATTGGCAACGTGGGCAAAGACCCTGAAGTTCGCTATATAGACAGTGGAGTATGTACGGCTCAAATAGCCTTAGCCACAAGTACTCCTGGATATACTTTACCTAATGGTACGAACGTTCCCGAAAGAACAGAATGGCACAACATTTGTCTTTGGAGAAGATTGGCAGAAGTGGCCGAACGGTATGTACACAAAGGCGACAAATTGTATATTGAAGGAGAACTTCGTTACAGAAGTTATACCGACAAGAAAGGATTAACCCACAAAGTAGCTGAGATTTGGGCAACCAACATGGAGATGCTAACCCCACGTAATCCCAATACAGTACCTTCGCAATCCGCAACTCAAAGTGCATCTCAGCCTACTCCATCATCCCCCTTCCCACCATCGGAGAATAATGCAGGAGCAACAAATACCCCAGTTAATGGGAATGCTTCAAAATGTCCTTTTTAAGAGATACAAAGACGTGTAAACACGACGTGCTAAGAAAGTTCAGCGTGTTACACGTCTTTTTAATGACACACTATGCTCAAGCTGGCTATTTCCTCAGAAAACAATCTTCACCTCTCGCCCTATTCTCCACAAAGCCATACACATATATATATATGGCAACACCATTTGAATGCGGAAGCACTAGATAGACTTTACCAATCGACCATTCTGAATGGACATCTAGACGAGAGCCTCAGCCTTTTTCACGGGAAAAGATACACAGAACGCATCTCTGTTAGAATCATGCTCCAGCAACTACTAGGCACTGAGAGCACTCTTGATTATTTAAAGACAGGACGCCCACAACTCAACTCAGGCATAGCCGAGATTAGTATTTCCCATACAGGAAATATCTACGCCGTCAGTCTTTCTCATGAACGGCATGGAATGGACATCGAGCAATGGGGGGACAAAGCATTCAAATTAGCAGACAGGTTCCTTTGTGAAGAAGAACTGACCCTACTCCACAACCCCTCTACTCCCCTACTCTGTTCCCCCGAGAGGAATGCTACTTTGCTATGGAGCGCCAAAGAGTCCATTTATAAATATGCTGATTGCCCAGGACTGTCCTTCAAAGACGATATACGACTAACACATACTGCGGGAAAGGAGTTAAAAGCCAAGTTGCGTTTTACACAAGAAGAATTAAGCATCAACTTTGAAGCCCTCCCCAACTGCATACTAACTTGCTGCAAAGGCACTCCGTTTGCCTAAAATTGAGTAACTTTGCAGCGTTTATCACCAAACAACAGACAATAAACACGAAAAAGATATATGATAACCGTTTCAAACTTAGCCATTCAGTTTGGCAAGCGCATTCTCTACCAAGACGTAAACATGAAATTCACCAACGGCAACATTTACGGCATCATCGGTGCCAATGGTGCTGGTAAATCAACCCTTCTCAAGGCCATCTCTGGTGAATTGGAACCCAACAAGGGCAAGGTTGAAATGGGACCAGGCGAACGTCTTTCTGTATTGAGTCAGGACCACTTCAAATACGATGAGTTCACAGTGCTCGACACCGTACTTATGGGGCATACCACCATGTGGCAAGTAATGAAAGAGAGAAACGAGCTCTATGCTAAGCCCGACTTCTCTGACGAAGATGGTATCAAAGTGGCAGAACTAGAAGATAAGTTTGCCCAAATGGGCGGTTATACTGCCGAGAACGATGCCGCAACACTGCTGAGCGGATTGGGCATCAAAGAGAAACTCCACGGAAAATTGATGGGTGAACTCAGCGGTAAAGAAAAGGTACGTGTCATGCTAGCACAAGCCCTCTTCGGTGAGCCCGATAACTTGCTGCTCGATGAGCCTACCAATGACCTCGACCTCGAAACGGTAGAATGGCTCGAAGAATACCTCGGTAACTTTGAACACACCGTACTCGTAGTAAGTCACGACCGTCACTTTTTGGATCAAGTATGTACCCACACCGTAGATATCGACTTCGGTAAGGTAACCTTGTTCTCCGGCAATTACTCTTTCTGGTATGAATCCTCACAACTTGCCTTGCGTCAGGCTCAAAACCAGAAACAAAAGGCTGAAGAGAAAAAGAAGGAATTGGAAGAATTTATTCGTCGATTCTCTGCCAATGTAGCTAAGAGCAAGCAGACAACAAGCCGAAAGAAAATGCTTGAGAAACTAAATGTAGAGGAAATTAAGCCTTCTACCCGCAAATACCCAGGCATCATTTTCCAAATGGACAGAGACCCAGGCAATCAAATACTCGAAGTAAAAGACTTGAAAGCTACTCTCGAAGACGGCACCGTGCTGTTCGATCGTTTGAACTTTACCGTAGAGAAAGGTGAAAAGATTGTATTCCTCAGCCACGACCCACGCGCAATGACTGCCTTGTTTGAAATCATCAATGGCAATGCAAAACCTGCATCTGGTAGCTACAAATGGGGCGTTACTATCACGAGTGCTTATCTGCCTCTCGACAACACCTCATTTTTCAACACCGATATGAACATGCTTGACTGGTTAAGCCAGTTTGGCGAAGGCAATGAAGTTTACTTCAAAGCATTCCTCGGACGTATGCTCTTCAAAGACGAAGACATTATGAAAAAGGTGAATGTACTCTCTGGTGGCGAAAAGATGCGCTGCATGATTGCTCGCATGCAACTCAAGAATGCCAACTGCTTGATTCTCGACACTCCGACCAACCACCTTGACATGGAAAGTATTCAGGCTTTCAACAACAACCTGAAACTCTACAAGGGTAATATTCTCTTCGCTAGCCATGACCACGAGTTTATCAATACCATTGCCAATCGCATCATTGAATTGACCCCCAATGGTAGCATTGACAAACTCATGACATACGAAGACTATATTCACGATGATCGTGTGAAAGAACTCAAAGAAAAACTATACGGAAACGCTCAATAATGCCCATGGCATAGTTTTTGCACAATTAAAAGCAAAACTTCAATAGCATTATGAAAGAGAAAGAAGAAAAGAAAGAAGAAAAAATGCATGCCGAGACGCATGAAACTGAAAAGGACACAGTTGCTACTGAATCAAAACAGGAGGAAGAACTTAGTGACGCTGACAAATTAGCAGCTGCTCAAGAAGAAATTGCACAATTAAAGGACAAGTATCTTCGTCAAGTAGCTGAATTTGACAACTATCGCAAGCGTACGCTCAAAGAAAAGACCGAACTGATTCTTAATGGTGGCGAGAAAGTGCTAGGAGCACTCCTTCCCGTTTTGGATGACCTCGATCGTGCCGCACAAAATATTGAAAAGAGCGATGATGTCAATACACTGAAAGAAGGCGTTAACCTAATTATTGACAAACTCAGCAAGACGTTAGCAGCACAAGGTTTGCAGAAGATGGATGTTATCGGAAAGCCATTCGATACCGACTTTCACGAAGCCATAGCACTAATCCCTGCACAGGAAGAAGAACAGAAGAATCATGTCATGGACTGCGTTCAACCTGGATATACCTTAAACGAGAAAGTGCTGAGACACGCCAAAGTCGTTGTCGGACAATAATCCCACCATATAGAACCTCAATCAAATGGCTGACGAAAAAGATTATTATAAAATATTAGGCGTAGAGCGAACTGCCACTGCCGACGAGATTAAAAGAGCTTACAAGAAAGTTGCCATCAAGTATCACCCCGACCGCAATCCAGGCAATAAAGAAGCCGAAGAAAAATTTAAGCAAGCGGCCGAAGCATACGATGTATTGCGTGATCCCGACAAGAGAGCACGCTACGACCAGTTTGGAGCTGAGGGTGTGAATGGCGCTTCAGGATTTGGCGGCTTTGGCAGTCAAGGCATGGATATCAATGATATATTCAGTGCCTTCGGCGACATTTTCGGTGGTCATGGTTTTAGCGGATTTAGCGGTGGATTTGGTGGTGGACAAGCCCAACCTCGTCAATATAAAGGCGCAGATATGCGCATGAAAGTAAAGCTCACCTTGGAAGAAATAGCCACTGGCGTGACTAAAAAATTCAAGATGAAAAAAGACATCACATGCCCTGAATGTGGTGGATCGGGTTGTGAAAAAGGTTGCAAACCAGAGACTTGCTCCACATGCCATGGACAAGGATATGTGATTCGTACACGACAAAGTTTCTTAGGCATGATGCAATCGCAAGAAGTATGCCCTACTTGCCACGGCGAAGGCACTCTTATAAAGAATAAGTGTTCACATTGCCACGGCGAAGGCATAGTCAAAGGCGAAGAAATTGTCGAAATCCAAATTCCAGCCGGTGTAGGCGAAGGAATGGTTGTCAATATTCCTAGAAAGGGCAATGCTGGTATACATAATGGCGTACCAGGTGATATCCAAGTGATCATTGAAGAAGCTCCTCATCCCGACTTTATTCGTGATGAGACAGACTTAATCTATAATCTCTTGCTCACCGTTTCACAAGCAACCTTAGGCGACACCGTAGAAGTTCCCACCCTTACAGGAAAAGCTCGTATTAAGATAGAACCAGGCACTCAACCTGGCACTGCGCTTCGTTTGCGTGGCAAAGGACTTCCTGCTGTACAAGGTTATGGAAGCGGCCACGGAGACATTGTCGTAAATATCAGCGTCTATATTCCAGAGAAACTTGACTCCAAAGAAAAAGAAATCTTTGAAGGAATAAAAGAAAATAAGAATCTGCAACCGAACGATAACATAAAGAGCAAAATCTTTAGATCGTTCAGAAACTACTTCAACAAATAAAATTATTAAAAAGACGAGTTAGCTGACCATTTAGGTCAGCCAACCCGTCTTTTTTTTATACCTTTGTTGATACGTTATACAAAGTACTACTATCACAGCCCTATGACTTATTCCGAAACGATAGAATATCTGTTTAACTCCGCACCTCTTTTTCAAAACATTGGAGGAGATGCTTACAAGGAGGGATTGTCTAACACCCATCTATTAGACAACCACTTTGGTCATCCCCATTCTTACTATCAAACCATTCATGTGGCTGGTACGAATGGCAAGGGAAGTTGTGCTCACACTCTTGCCGCTGCATTACAACACAAAGGTTTGCGCGTGGGCTTATATACTTCTCCCCACCTAGTGGATTTCAGAGAACGCATCCGCGTCAATGGGGAAATGATACCAGAAGAATATGTCATAGATTTTGTAGAAAACGAACGCACATTCTTCGAGCCACTCCACCCTTCTTTTTTTGAACTTACCACAGCATTGGCTTTCAAGTATTTCCAAGATGAGAAAGTGGACGTAGCCATCATTGAAGTAGGTCTTGGCGGACGACTAGATTGCACAAATATTATCACGCCTAAACTATCTATCATTACAAACATCAGTTTTGATCATACCCAGTTCTTAGGCAACACCCTCGCCGCCATTGCCACAGAGAAAGCAGGAATTATCAAGCCCCACGTACCCGTGGTAATTGGTGAATCTACTGTCGAGACGCGTCCTGTATTTGAAAAAGCTGCCCAAGAAATGCATGCACCCATCACTTTTGCCGAAGACGAACAGGAAGTGCTTTCTTCCAACATCTTACCTAACGGGAAAAGACATTATATAACTCGCAGTTTGGGAGAAATTGATGGAGAACTCGCCGGCGATTGCCAGGTAAAGAACACGAATACCTTAATACACGCCTTTAACCTACTCGCCCCTATCTTTAATTTAACCCCTGATGATATGCGCTATGCTTTTATGCATGTATGCGAAGAAACGGGACTTCAAGGCAGATGGCAAACAATAGGGCATACCCCAGATATTGTCTGCGACACGGGACATAATACAGGCGGTTGGCAATACCTTTCTAACCAGCTTCAAGACATATCAAACCGATACCCACACATTCACGTAGTTTTCGGAATGGCTGCTGACAAAGACATCAAGCATGTGCTTGCCATGCTCCCCACAAATGCTCAATATTATTGGACACGAGCATCGGTTAAACGCGCTATGAATGAAACAGAGATTGCACGCCAAGCCGCAGAATATCACTTGAAAGGCACATGTTATACAAACGTTGCAGAAGCTTACGAAGCAGCTGTAACACATGCTACACCAGAAGACTTCATCTATATCGGAGGAAGTTGTTTCGTAGTAGCCGACCTCTTGAAACATCTTCAAGATCTCAAAGATGCAGAAAAAGGATAAAAACAAAAATTGTACATCCATAACTCTTACATAATATAAAATATGAGCGAAAATCGTAGTTTAGTAACCATCGCCAATCTGTCTAAGGAGAAGATCATGTACCTCATACAGATGGCCCAAGAGTTTGAAAAGCGTCCCAATCGCAAAATCCTCGACAATAAGGTAGTAGCAACGCTCTTTTTTGAGCCCTCCACTCGTACCCGTCTCTCCTTCGAGACTGCAGCCAACCGATTGGGCGCTCGTGTCATCGGATTTACGGATCCCAAAGTGACTAGTTCTAGCAAAGGAGAAACGCTCAAAGACACCATTATGATGGTGAGCAACTATGCCGATGTCATTGTGATGCGACACTATCTAGAAGGTGCAGCACGTTATGCAAGCGAAGTAGCCCCCGTACCCATTGTCAATGCAGGCGATGGAGCCAATCAGCATCCCTCACAGACTATGCTCGATCTCTACAGTATCTACAAGACACAGGGAACGCTTGAAAATCTCAACATTTATCTCGTGGGAGATTTAAAATACGGGCGTACGGTTCATTCGCTGATTATGGCTATGCGCCACTTCAATTCCACTTTCCACTTTATTGCACCTAAAGAACTTGCCATGCCCGAGGAGTACAAGATTTACTGTCAGAACCATGGCATTAAATATGAGGAGCACGAAGAGTTCAACTCAGAAGTTATCAGCCAAGCTGACATTCTCTATATGACGCGCGTACAGCGTGAACGCTTCACCGACCTTATGGAGTATGAACGTGTAAAGGATGTATACATTCTCCGCGCTGATATGCTCAAGGATTCGCGTCCCAATATGAAAATACTGCACCCTCTGCCACGTGTCAACGAAATTGCTTACGATGTTGATAATAATCCCCACGCTTACTACTTCGAGCAAGCTCACAACGGACTCTTTGCTCGTCAAGCGATTATCTGCGATGTACTTGGCATCACACTCGATGACATAAAGCGCTAATTTTCATACATCGGCCTTTACGAGTGGAAGTGTCTGCATCCCTATATTATGCAAACACATACCATAAAGGCTCTCTCCTTATTATATAAGGTATCACCCCTCTTTCTTAATCATGCATTCTTCATTATGAAACGACAAGAACTAATGGTTGCCGCCATTCAAAACGGTACCGTTATCGATCATATCCCTTCTAACAAACTTTTCCAAGTAGTTCGTCTTCTGCACCTTGAAGACCAAAACATTCAGTCGCAAGTGATGATTGGCTACAACCTTCCTAGCAATAAAATGGGGAACAAGAGCATCATCAAAATTGCCGATAAGTTCTTCACCGACGCTGAACTTAATATTCTCAGTGTAGTTGCTCCCAACGTGACGCTCTGCATCATCCGCGATTATGAAGTAGTAGAAAAACGCCGCGTAACGCTTCCTATGGAAATTGTGGGTATTGTAAAGTGTGCCAACCCCAAATGTATCACCAACAATGAGCCCATGCCCACCCATTTTCACGTAGTCAACCCCGAGAATGGCGTCATCCAATGTAAATACTGCGAGAAAGAGCAGAAGCTCGACTCTATCAAACTCATCTAAAATTCATGAGTCATAAGCTTGACTGGAAGCCGGGAACGATGATTTACCCACTTCCAGCCCTACTCATATCATGCGGAACCTCGCCCGAGGAATACAATCTTTTCACCGTAGCATGGTCTGGCACGATATGCACAAATCCCGCCATGTGCTATATTTCTGTTCGTCCCGAGCGTTACTCCTACGACATCATCAAGCACAATATGGAGTTTGTCATCAATCTCACCACGGAAGACCTCGCACAAGCCACTGATTGGTGTGGAGTACGTTCTGGTCGCGATTATCGCAAGTTTGAGGAAATGCACCTCACCCCTGCCCCATCGCATGCCATCCGCACTCCGATTGTAGCCGAATCGCCACTAAGCATTGAGTGTCGCGTCAAAGAGATTGTCCATCTCGGTTCACACGATATGTTCATCGCAGAAGTTGTCAATGTACAAGCCGACGAACGTTTCCTCGACGAACAAGGAAAATGGCACCTTGATCGCAGCAAACCTCTTGTTTATTTGCATGGTGCCTACTATTCCCTAGGCGATTTTATAGGCCGTTTCGGATTCTCTGTAAAAAAGAAATAATCTTCAAGCCTTGCGCTGGTTAGAGCCTTTACCCTAGCGCTCTGCCAAGCGCATGGCTTTTTTTTCATATTATAAACCTACACACCCTCATTTTACTTATGAAAGACCAAGCAGTTTTCTCACTCATCGAACAAGAACACCAACGTCAACTACGCGGTATCGAACTCATTGCTTCCGAGAATTTCGTTAGCGACGAAGTGATGCAAGCCATGGGATCATGCCTCACCAATAAGTATGCCGAAGGCTATCCTGGACACCGCTACTATGGAGGTTGCGAAATCGTAGACCAAACCGAGACATTAGCCATCGAGCGAGCCAAACAGCTCTTCAATGCAGACTATGTCAATGTACAACCTCACTCAGGCGCGCAAGCCAATGCTGCCGTATTGCTCACTTGCCTTAATCCTGGCGACACCTTTATGGGGCTCAACCTCGACCATGGCGGTCACCTATCTCATGGATCAAAAGTGAACACTTCGGGCATTCTTTACCACCCCATCGGCTACGATCTCGACCCCAAAACTGGCCGTGTAGACTATGATAAGATGGAGCAACTCGCCCTCGAGCACCACCCCAAACTCATCATTGGTGGAGGATCTGCTTACAGTCGTGAATGGGATTATGCCCGCATGCGCGCTATTGCTGATAAAGTGGGTGCGCTATTCATGGTCGACATGGCTCACCCTGCAGGCCTCATTGCTGCCGGACTACTCGACAATCCCGTAGACTATGCCCACATCGTTACGACCACTACGCATAAAACTCTTCGCGGTCCACGCGGCGGAATGATCCTAATGAAGCACGACTTTGAAAATCCATGGGGAAAAACGACTCCTAAGGGAGCTATCAAGATGATGAGCCAACTGCTCAATAGCGCCGTTTTCCCAGGCACCCAAGGTGGTCCACTCGAACATATCATCGCAGCCAAGGCCGTAGCATTCGGTGAAGCTTTGCAACCAGAATTTAAAACATATGCTCTGCAAGTCAAGAAAAACGCAGCCCGTCTAGCCGACCAACTAATGCAACGCGGTTTCACCATCGTAAGCAACGGAACTGACAATCACTCCATGCTCGTCGACCTACGCAGCAAATATCCCGATCTCACGGGCAAGGTGGCAGAAAGTGCACTTGTAGCAGCCGATATCACAGTAAACAAGAACATGGTACCCTTCGACACACGTTCTGCATTCCAAACCTCAGGCATCCGCCTCGGCACATCGGCCATTACCACGCGCGGTGCAAAAGAAGACTTTATGGACGAAATTGCAGAGATGATAGAAGAAGTTCTCAATGCACCCACCGACGAACAAGTGATTGCCAACGTACGCCAAAAAGTCAACGAACGTATGAAGGAATACCCCCTCTTTGCATGGTAAAGACGCGTCTTTCGGCACATTCATCCCTAAAACTATACAAAAGGCATGCTCAGTGCATACACTTTTAAGGGCAAATGCTTGCATTTAAAAGCAACTTGTTGTACTTTTGCACATGGAAATACAATCCATATAGTTATATAAATTTACTCATCCATTATGGTAAACTACAAAGAACTTGGCTTGGTGAACACTCGTGAGATGTTCAAGCGTGCCATCAACGGTGGTTATGCAATCCCCGCTTTCAACTTCAATAACCTTGAACAGCTCCAGGCTATCATCAAGGCTTCTTCAGAACTCAAGTCTCCGGTAATTCTCCAGGTTTCAAAGGGTGCTCGTAACTATGCTAACGAGACATTGCTCCGTTACATGGCTGAAGGCGCTGTAGAATACGCTAAGGAACTCGGTTGCCATCATCCCGAAATCGTGCTCCACCTCGACCATGGTGATAGCTTCGAACTCTGCAAGAGCTGCGTTGACCTCGGTTTCTCTTCAGTAATGATCGATGGTTCTTCACTTCCCTACGAAGAAAACATTGCTCTTACTAAGAAGGTTGTAGAGTACGCTCACCAGTACGATGTAACTGTAGAAGGTGAGCTCGGTGTATTGGCAGGTGTTGAAGACGAAGTTTCTTCAGACGTATGCCACTATACTAAGCCCGAAGAAGTCATCGACTTCACTTCTAAGACTGGTGTAGACTCACTCGCTATCTCTATCGGTACTTCTCACGGTGCTTACAAGTTCACTCCCGAACAGTGCACTCGTGACCCGAAGACTGGCAAGCTCGTACCTCCTCCCTTGGCATTCGACATCCTCGACGCCATCATGGAGAAGCTCCCCGGTTTCCCCATCGTACTCCATGGTTCTTCTTCAGTACCCCAGGAATATGTTGACATCATCAACGCTAATGGTGGTAAGCTCCCCGATGCAGTAGGTATCCCCGAAGAACAGCTCCGCAAGGCTTCTAAGAGCGCTGTTTGCAAGATCAACATCGACTCTGACTCACGTCTCGCCTTCACTGCTGCCGTACGTAAGGTATTCAACGACAAACCCGGTGAATTCGATCCCCGTAAGTACTGCGGTCCTGCACGTGACCTCATGGAGCAGATGTACAAGCACAAGATCACTGACGTGCTCGGTTCTGACAACAAGCTCGCTAACTGCGACTAATCTCAGACACGCTGCATAGCAGTATTCTAAAATCCTTAAAAGCCGCCTCAGCAATAATTGCCGAGGCGGCTTTCTTTTTCCGCGAGTTTATAGTTGGAGCATCGGAGACTGCCGACAAGATAACGCGTTCCCCCTTGAAGCTAAACTATTTTGCATCCTTCACCAGCCATATACTCACCTCGTAAAGCAGATACATAGGCAAAGCCACAAGGATGAGCGTGAAGACATCGGGCGGAGTAATAAAAGCCGCTATCACTACTATGGCGATGAATGCATGCCTTCGATAATGCTTCAGTAGCGACCGCGAGACAAGCCCCAATCGACCTAAGAAGTAAGTTACCACGGGCAGTTGAAACACGAGTCCCATCATAAAGGTGAGCGTCGTGAAAGTACTGATATAAGAATCTAGTGTAATGGTATTCTGTATCATTCCCGACACTTGATACGTGGCTAAGAAGCGAAACGAAATGGGGAATAACACAAAATAGCTCATCACTACTCCTAAGAAGAATAGCACATAGACCACCACGACGATCACTCTTGCCACCCGCTTTTCCCGCTCATAAAGCGCAGGAGCGATAAAGGCAAAGAGTTCGTACACTACGTAGGGCGATGCCAATAACAATCCAAGATAGACGGAAGTAGACAGATGCGTCATAAATTGTGCCGAGAGTTCCGTACTAATCAGCGTCACTCGAAATGGCTCAAAATGGAAATCCACCCCAGCCCATCGGCACACAGCCTCTATCGCACGAAAAGTGCAAAACGAGCTATCGTGCGGAGCAAGCAACCAATCGAACACCTCTTCCTTCAAGCAAAACACGCCCACTGCCATCACGAGCGTCAGACCTATAATGCGGAAAAGCATCTTGCGCAATACGTCAAGATGCTCTCCAAAGGTCATGAGTTCATCGCTCTTACTGGCCATGCTTAGGCTCTTTTGCAGATTGAGAAGGCTGTTGCGATTCCTCATCCGAAGTTTCATTCATCGCAGTCGAATGTTTCTCTTCTTGTCCATCTTCATCAGAGGGAACAGAATCATTCATTCCTTGCTTAAAACTCTTAACGCCTTGTCCAAGTCCACGCATCATTTCGGGTAACTTTTTACCGCCAAACAGCAGCAGAGCCAACAAGACGATAAGCAGCAATTCGCTCGTACCAATCATGAGCGGAAGAATCATCAAAGTTTCCATAATCATCATGCATTTGTTACTAAAAGGATTTCACAAGTATCGAAATTGATTTCCCAGTGTCCGCCATCCTCGCCTCTCCATTCATACTTTGAGGCCATTCTGTCCCACCAGTTTTGAAAATCCGTACCAGTTTTTCCAAGATCTTTCACGAGTTTTTCGTAAAGTTCATCGTTATCAGCTGTTACAATTTTGGATAGTTCATTCAATCCATTGCGACGTTCGAAGAGGCGCTGTATTTCGTCGCGTTCTTCGGGAGTCACTTGCCCAACAGTTTGCTTTATTGCCATTCTTTTCGTTTTTCAAAGGGATCAAGGTAATCTATTTCCGTTATAGCCTTCTGTTCAGGTAGAAATGTTCCATGCTTACGTATCGCTTCCAAGAGCTGTCGCGAAGCATTACGTTCCAAGTGAGCCATCACACATTGTTCATGACTTGGCGTATTCACTTCTAGCGTAGTCTCGCGGTTCATCCATACACAGCGCTTACAATGGTAAGCATCGCAGTGACGGCAAATCGGAGCATGATCCAACTTATACAATTGTGCATTTTTCACATCGAGCCCATGCTGCATATTCCCCACGTTGAATCCGTTAGATTCATTATAAAATGCGGGACACACATAGAAATTACCATCGGGAGCAAGCGTCACGTTTGTCTCACCCGCACCGCAGTTGTTCATTTTATCGAGCATCATGCGGTCTGTCAGTAGGTTGAGTTGCACTTGTCCCCCCTGTGCATAAATAGATTCTACTTCTTTTGCCAAGAAGGTTAAAGCCTTACGATACTTCTCAATGTCGGCGTCTGCAAACTGAGCCACATCGAGAAACACAACATTGAGTCGGCTTACCGCCTCCAACACAGGCTTCAGTTCCTCATAGCGATGGTAGAACTTCTCTAATGTTGTTCGCAACACATAGGCGGTTTCTTTTCTAAAACAGAAACCTTGCAGTTCATCCCAATCGCTTATCACCACCACATCTGCCGTGTCTTTCAAGTTGGAGCGCGAAGAAACGATGTCTGTATGATCCACACGATCAATTACTTCCTTATACTCTCGTGGAATTTCATAGTCGGGATATACCACCTGTACGGACAGATTCTCTTTCATTGCCCAAAGCACAGCCTGTTCCAGCACCGAGAGTGGCATCAGTCGTACATCCTTATGCGAAATTCCATAATGACAATACGACACAGAAGTATCGCAAAGTTGCAATATCAGATATTGTAGCATCGTTTAGTCCTCCTTGTTTTCGAGCTCCAACTTGCGGTAGAGCTTGTTCCAATAATAGTTGTTTGCTCTCACGCGTGCCTTATGCATCTTGCAGATAGCCGTGGCTCGTTGATAGATTGTAGGAGTATCAGCAGCATCGTAGTTTTCTCCTTGACACCAAGCACATCCTTCAGCCACTTCGCAGTCAATGCATTCTTGTGTGGATTGCGTGCAACGGTCTAAACAGAGGAACGGGCGCAACTTATTCTTGTCTATACCATCGCGCACATTTCCTATAATCCATGCTTTTTTGCTTCGCAACGAATATTGTGCAAAACGCGTACATGGATAGAAGTTGCCCTCGGCATCTACGGCAAGCATCATACCTGCTCCACACCAGTTTTGATTTTGCAAGTGGCAATCCATTGGTTTACCCAAATGCTCTGAGAAAAACGAACAAGCATAGTCCTTATAGTATTCTCCATCGATGATGGCATCGGCTAGTTGCATGAGTTGATCCTCGAGTAGTGCGTCATCACCTTCTTTCCATACGTTTTCAAACACGCAGTTGATGTTCACCTCATGAATGCCGAGCGAGTAAAGGTGTAGCACACTCTCCTTTATATAAGGTATGTCGGCACTGCTTATCGTCACCTTTGTGCCTGCTCCAGGAAATTGCTTCAGCCATAGGGGAATGTTTTTCACCACGTCGTCGTATGAACCGCGCTCTTCCTCTTTCTTCGGCTGTATTCCTTGTTCCATCTCTGGTGTTTTCCATATACGATTGAGGTCGTGCTTACGCCTCGTTCCGTCTATGGTGATGCCGATGCTCAGGTGTTCTCTATTTTTCTTGATAAACTGCTGCACCTTTTCCGTGTGGTAATTGATGCCGTTGGTCGAGAAAGAGAACCGGTAGGAATCGAACCAGTGATGACCGCGTCGGTACATCTCCGTCTTCAAGTAATCGCAGATTTTATCTATCAAATCGATTTCAAGGAAAGGTTCACCTCCGATAAAATCCCAAATTACGCTTTCTTCCGTCATCTCGTTCTCATGATCAAGAATGTAGTCGATAGCTTGTTTGGCCACCTCCCAAGTCATGCGTTCCTTGGTGTTCTTACCCACAAGGTAGCAATACTTGCAAGCGAGTTGGCAGTCTTTGGTGACGATGAAGGTGATAGTTTTAGGTTCGCCTTTGCGCCACGTGTGACTAATTTCCTTTATAGTTTCTGTCATATCATAGTATTAAAGGGTGTGTACAAGCACGTTTAATTTTCTGTATTATGCTATACACACCCTTAGATTTAGTATCTACTTGCCTTCCTGCAAGTTCCCTTACAACCTGTTTTACAACTACTTTTGCAAGATGTGCTGCATCCACCAACACATGTTCTCTGACAGTTACCCATGCCTACATGACCAGAACAACCTTGATAGCAACCACCAGAACAACTACCTGTACATTTTCCCGAACATCCCGAGCATCCACCAGGAATTTCCGAATATTCCTCGTCAATCTCGCAAGATGTCATTACTGAGGGAAGTGCCACCATAGCCACTGCAGGAATTACGATTCCCGCTGCTTTCTTAAAGAAACTTCTTCTTGAAAGTATTTCATTCTTTTTCTTCGTCATTGCAAATTTGTTTTAGAAGTAAAAGCCTGTTTTTACAAAAAAATGGTTGGAACCCTTACCGCTACCATAATGCTGCAAGCCACAGCTAAAATTTAGTTTCTTATAACGGAAGCCAGGGCCAAACTCACAATAGAAGTTACTTCCGTTACTTGGCTTCAAAGAAATAGCAGCACCATAAGCCATGTGAAGCATCGGTGCGAAATCCGACGTCACGGGATAAAATCCACGAATCTGAGCATAAGCCGTCATACCCCATCGTAAACCTTGACCTTTATAATAATGAGTCAGCATATGACCATCCACGCCGAGCGCAGTTTCCAAATAGTCATTGAATTTCACACCATGGAAAGTGCCCAGCATAACACGCCCTGTATAAGTTTTAACACCGCTATACTTGCTAGAGGTGCCATAACCCACGTGCATTCCGCCAACATAATGTGGATTCATCTCCCATGCGGGAACGCCAGCTTTAGCTACAAAGGGCAACGCGGCCAAAGCCATTGTAAATAGTAGTTTTTTCATACTATAAACAGGTTTTTAGACACGACACCCATATATCCAACGATTGTTTTTTCGGATCAGCGGATATTTCCGGTTGGTATGATGGTAAAAAGAGGCTTGCTCATATCATGCATATTGAGTAGCTATTCTAAACATGAAGAACTTTATGTCT
>UQKO01000012.1 GCA_900541575.1 uncultured Prevotella sp. | reverse complement strand
TCCGTAACCCAGGGTGTCGCTTCGCTTGCCCTGGGCTATGCGCTTGTTGGGCTTTTATTGACATCATCGGCTGCGGCTCAGCAATTCAAGCAAGCTTGATTGCATTCGTCTTGCACGATGATTCAGCCCGTGCATACTAAATTCGAAACTCAAGTTCAATCTCTCGCATCCTAGCAGACTAGAAAGCCGCTTCCACTAAGATAGGATGTTTCGTTGTCATTTTCTGGTGCAAAGGTACAACAAGTAGATATTCCAACCAAGTATTTTTGAAAACTAAGAAGATATTCCTACATTTGCATCGCATAGAAGAAAATCAACGCAATATGACACAAACAAACACCCCTTACATAGAAAATTTATCTCTTGACGCCACAGACCTACAAATACTGCGAGAGCTTCAGAAGAACGCCCGCCTCACCACGAAGGAACTTGCCGCCCGCGTTAACCTTAGTAGTACCCCCGTTTACGAGCGTGTAAAGCGTCTAGAGCGAGAGGGCATCATCAGCCGCTACATCGCTGTGCTCAATGCCGAAAAGCTCAACCGCGGCTTTGTCGTGTTCTGCCAAGTAAAGATGAATCGTCTTGGACGCGACATCGCGTCTGATTTTGCCCACACCATTGCCGACATACCCGAAGTGACAGAATGCTACAACATATCGGGGCAATACGACTATCTGCTGAAGATTCACGCCCCTAGCATGAAACGCTACCAAGAGTTTGTGCTCAACGTGCTAGGCACGATTCCCCATCTTGCTTCGCTCGAGAGCACATTCGTCATGGACGAACTCAAGCATGAATATGGCATCAGCCTAGAAGGCATCTAAGCGGAGTATATACGCTATATCTCTGCTTGCTACATCTCCCAGCGCGCTCCAAAAGCAAGCGATAAGGTTTGCCTCCAAGGATAACTCTTATTTGTGGCCTTCGACACTATGTAGAGGTCGCACGTAGATATTTCATAATATATGCTCACAGCTTGATGTAGCAAACGCTTATTGCGCGGAATGTGATAACGAAGGCGCTGACCGAAAAACACATTTGAGCGTATCTTCGTGGAGAATCCATAATAGTGTTTTGGGTAGCGATCGGGCAAGTTCTTCCAAAAGTCATCGCCCGATATCGTATTGAAAAAGATTCCCGCTGTCAGAGGCTGCAATGTCCAGCGTCGGCTCAGCCGGCAGTGCCAAGGAACATAGCGTTCTTTGATGGTGAAAGTGGTATGCACGCCCTCGGTATGATAGCGAGGCACGAAACCTACTAGAAGATCGGTTTCCCAATGATCATTTTTTCCATAGTGCCACCCTACTCCCACACTCATCAGTCCGATGCTTCCTGCATATTGCAACGTGGCTTGACTCGGAATAAGGCGCATCCATCTCTTCTCAAACTGACTTCTGTGAATTTCGTAACGCGAGGCTCGTTGCCCCAGACTATCTGCTGGCGCTTTTTCTGTTACAGACGAATCGGAAGCCACAGATATGGCTTGCGCTGACGCCAACGTATCACAACACATTGTAGGCAATGCAAGCGCCACCATTCCTTGTATGCTCCATAAAGAGAGCACCCCCACACAACGCTTAATACTTAACCACTTCACATACATACGTGCCATCTTCTTTCATTGTAAACAATAGGTATTCTCTACTCTTTGCTGCTCCGCATTCATAATATAGTGTTTCGTCATCGAAAAGGTCGGTTACTTGCCGATGATGTCCATGACCACACAAGCAGAACTTCAAATGAGGATATTTCAGCAATTCTGCCTCAAACACTTCTGCCACATTATTATTGAATTGATCGGAATGGGGCATTGCATGCATCACGGCCACGGTGCCCAACACATGGGCCGAGGCTACCTGCGTATAGTCATTTCGTATAAACGAAAAATCGGGAATTGCCGTTGAATAGTCGTATTCAAAAGCATTCGTATTCAAGCATACAAAATGGAAACGTCCTGCGTCAAACGTAAAGTTGGTATCTCCAAACAGATACCGATACGTGTCTGCTCCCGTACCCAGACAATCGTGATTGCCAATAATCACCACGTAAGGCATGTGTAACTTCTGAAGCAAATCGCGTTGCAAGGTAAACTCGCGCGTTACGCCGAAATCGGACACGTCGCCGCAATGCACCACAAAGTCCACATCTCCACGTGCATTAATACTGCTGACGACCGCCTTCGTCTCGTCATACCAACGCTGCGTATCACTTATCACGGCAAACTTGATACGACTACGCCCTGCGCAATTTCTTTCTATTTCCTCGATATGCTTGGCATTCAAGGCATGCGCTCCATCCACCTTTGTATCGTAAGGATGATAGTCTATCATATCGCAGCCACACAGTAGCGAAGCACACACTAGCATTAATAAAGTATCGATATATTTCATTTTGCAAACTCGTTTCATCTTGCAAAAATAGTTTTTCCTTGTCCTTCTATTATTGTCCTATATTTCCCATTTATTCGCCCAAACATTTATTTGGAACAACCTTGCAGAAGTTTTAACCAACACGCTCCCCCTTCTGAATACCAATTTCACCGAGATCCGCCCATGCTGCCATTGATTTTAGGGTGGTTCTATAAAAATTCTGAGATTTATGGTATCCAATTCTAATGATGGGTTTTATAGAACCACCCTTTATTCTTTGTTTCTATCCACGCACCCACATGTGGGGAAGAGTCACGAACCTGCTTTGAAAGGAATTTACATGAGAAATTGGAGAAGTTCTGCAAAAAAGTCGTACATTTGTCACGATAATCGCATAGGGAAAGCGGGAATGGTTGAATCGTATGAAAGCTAAGACCTAAGAAACACGTTTTCCCTACGAATTACAAATTATTAAGCAACCTATCTGTATCAAAACTTGGGAACTATGAAAACAACCCATTTCATTCTGCTAACTTTAGCTTCCCTGACAGGTTCTATTTCTGTTTGGGCAGACGAAGCGCATCCCTTTCCTGAAGAAGGAAAGATCTACGTGTTGCATCGCTTCAACGACAACAACTCCTACGTTTACGAAAACGGCAATGGACTTTTCGCCTCGCCACGTACCAACACGCAGAAGCAATACTGGAAGTTTATCCCCACGGACAAGGCCAATTGCTACTACATCCAAAATGTGACTTCGAAGCGTTACGTTCAGAGCACGAAGATCGCCGAGAGTACACAAGTCAGCATAGGCAACACGCCCGTAGAGTTTGAAATTAAAAAGAACACCACGAGTGGAGCTGCACCCAACGGATATTACTATATCTGCAGCACCGATCAGACCATTGACCCTTCGAAAGATGGCACTCTAGGACTGAACTACCAACAAGCCACGGGAAAAGTGGTAGCCTATCACATACGCTATGATCGTGGAAATTCTTACTGGGACATCTTGGAATCGAACTACGACTACGAGGCACCCGCTCCCATCGAACACTCCGACTATTGCAAGAAATTGGGCGTATATGTACTGCCTTGCGGAGAAAAGGGAAAAGCATGGCTTACGGCACTCAATGTAAAAGATCAAACCAATGAGAGTGCTCACGAAATGAACTATACAGCCTCATCGCAGCCTTCGGCCTACTATTATATGGTGCGCAGCGACTCTGCCTTTGCTACAAAAGGAGGCACGCTAAAGCTTAGCTACGAAACGAGTGGCATGACCACCGACTATACTGTAACGGCTTACTTCGATTGGGACAGAGACGGAATATTCGAAAGCAAGCACGAATTTATGAACAATGCGTCCGGCACTACCGAAATCAGTGTCCCGAAAGATGCCGTGACGGGAAGATCACGCATGCGCATTCGCATCACCGAGAATGGTATGGACGGAGCTGAAGAAGACGTTATGGGCATGGTCTACGACAACTTTATGTTTGTTAGCGAGAAGCAAGTTAGCACAGCCATTGCACAGGTAGAAGACAGCCATTCGAGCCAAAGTGACGCCGAAAAGCAGCGTGCCTACGGCATAGACGGACGACAGACAAATCCTCAACACCACAAAGGAATATACATACAAGCACGCCAAAAGAGAATCAAATAAAAACCAACATTACCCACTATGAATTATATCAAGCATCTAATAGCTGGAAGCACGGCCATGCTAGGTATGATGGCCTATGCCCAGCAGTCCAAGCCCAACATCATATTCATTCTATGCGACGACATGGGCTACGGAGATTTGGCCTGTTATGGACAGCCTTATATCTCCACTCCCAACATCGACCGTCTGGCAAGTGAAGGTATGCGCTTCACGCAAGCCTACGCAGGAAGTCCCGTTAGTGCGCCCTCGCGTGCCACACTGATGACGGGTCAGCACACCGGACATACTCACGTACGCGGCAATAAGGAGTATTGGAAAAATCGTCCACAAGTGACTTATGGTGTAACGCAAGAACCCGATCGCGTGGGACAAGAGCCCTACTCTACCGACCACGTCATTCTGCCCGAAATAATGAAAGCCAATGGTTACACCACGGGCATGTTTGGTAAATGGGCGGGAGGCTATGAAGGCTCTGCTTCTACTCCCAAGACGCGTGGCATTGATGAATACTACGGCTACATCTGCCAATACATGGCACACCGCTATTTTCCCAACTTCCTCAATCGTTATAGCCCACGCCGAGGAGACAAGGACGTGATACGCATCACGATGGATCAAAACGTGCAATATAGCGATGGATGTACCAATCCCGACTATGCTAAGCGTCAGCAGTACTCAGGCGACATGATTCATCAAGAGGCATTGGAATGGCTCGACCTCCAATCGGCCGACAAGCCTTTCTATGGCCTATTTACCTATACTCTGCCTCACGCTGAGCTATATCAACCCAACGATTCCATATTGAAGGCATATTATGGTAAGTTCTGCAACGACAAGACCTTTGCTGGAACGGATCGTTACCATGCCACAGTCAACACACACGCTCAGTTTGCAGCCATGATTACCCGCCTCGATGCCTACGTGGGCGAAATTATGGCAAAGCTTAAAGAGAAAGGACTAGAGGACAACACTATCGTGATTTTCTCGTCAGACAATGGACCGCATGAGGAAGGTGGCGCCGATCCCGACTTCTTCGGACGCGACGGCAAACTGCAAGGCAAGAAGCGCTCATGCCTAGAAGGGGGTATACGTATTCCTTTCATCGTGCGTTGGCCAGGACATATCAAGAGCGGACAGGTCAACGACCACATGCTAGCTTTCTATGACATCATGCCTACCTTCTGCGACCTCATCGGACAAAAGGACTACACGGAACATTTCGGCAATAAGAAGCTAACCAACGATTGGTTCGATGGGATATCGTTTGCTCCAACACTATTGGGCAACAATAGCGAACAGAAGGAGCACGACTTTCTCTATTGGGAATTTCACGAGACCAACCAAATGGCTGTACGCCAAGGCGATTGGAAACTCTACGTGGTAAGTGGTAAGTGTAAATTGTTCAATCTGGCCACAGACATTCACGAAGACCATGATCTATCGGCTCAATACCCCGATAAGGTAAAAGAATTAGTGAAGATTATCCACGAACAGCACACCACACCCGACGTGAAAGAATTCAATACGGTGACCATCCCGCAATAAAGCAATGTATCGGGCAAGACAGATGGCTGGCATAGCTCGGCCATTCTGTCGAAAGCCTCGCCAACTCAAGGTTATCTATACATATAAGGGTGGTTCTATAAATTCTGAGATTTATGGTACCTAATTCTGATGTGCGATTTGCATGGGCTTGAAAGCGCCTTTTTCTTTGAGAACATGGGCTGCGGCTCAGCAATTCAAGCAAACTTGATTGCATTCGCCTTGCACCATGTTTGATAGTAAATTCAGGCGTATAGGTCAAATTAGGGCTGGATTCCAAGCGAGGAATCCAGCCCTAAATTATATCGGTCGAAAACTTTTAGCAGACAGCAATAGTTGTAAATATTTGCTTCCGACGCGGGGACGCGTCGCCCCCAGGTGAGCTTGCGTTCGAGACATTAGGACATTAGGCCGCGCGTGTTAGAATTATCGTGCAAGACGAATATATTTCACCATACAGCCAATATAAGGTACTTTACATTTGCTTTTGCAAACCGCTTACTACCCCTTCTTCGTACTAAATCGATAAATTACGTGTAGCATGAAGTAGCGATGAACGCACTTACTCCAACCTGAATAGCGAGAGTTGACGTCAACTGACGTAAACGTTTGGTCACGCTGATTGAGCAAGTCAGAAGCTTCGAGTGTGACGGCCAACGACTTATCGCGTAAGAAGGACTGCTCAATAGAAGCATTCCATATCGTGCGCCAAGGGTGAATAACATAGCCTCCACTGTTGTGGAAGCGATTGCTCTGAAGGTTCGACTTGACGACCATGTTCCATGGCAAGGTGTACTGTACGTTAAAGTCAAGCACGTTCATGAAACTGCTCACATTGTCATATACCTCGGTGCTGCGCGCTATGGTGCGATACATACACATATTATCTAAGCCTAACACCCACTTTCCCAGACGGGCATTGATGCCTCCCATCACGTAGAGTTGATGATTCGTCTGGTCGTAGAGTTCAGCCTCAGCTGTCGTACCGATGGTGTAGGCACGTCCTTTGGTGAGCGAGTAATAAACGGAGCTGGAGAAGTTGACTAACTGCTTCTTATCCAACGGAGTTGAGAAGTTCAAATTGGGCGAGTAGTTCCACGACCCCTTGGGGAGGTTGACACGTTCGGTGGTCGTTACACCCGTCTGTTTATCGAAGCGCGAGCGGGTGGTCACTTCGTTGTCTTGAAACGTAAAGGTGTGGCCCATTGAAAACATGCGACCGTGCTTCATATTCATTTGATAGCCCATTGATGCAACATGTACGTGACGCTTCTTGAGGTCGGGATTACCCAACGAGAGGTAGAGCGGATTGCTCATGTCGGGCAACGTGATTGTTTGCAACAACAAAGGATTGCTGGTGTAATAATTATAGGAGAACGTGAAAGTGCCGATAGAGTCCGTCTCATAACGTGTGTTTAGTCCTAAGCGATAAAGGCCACTGTGGCGCGATGGGTAAAGTGGGTCGTAGTCACCCTTGACGTATTCAAGGCGGTCGTACACCAATGTATAGGTATTGCTCAAGTCGAGCGTGAGACCTTTCTTCTTAAATATCAAGTTGTTCTGAAACGAATGTTGGCGCGAGAGCGTCAGTTGGTCGAGCGTCAGCTCAGGGTCACGCGCTGTGGCTTGCCAACCTGCTTCAGTGGGAAGTGTGCCTATCAGAGGCAAGTAGTCGTTGAAATTGGCAAAACTGCCGCCCAAGCGTTCTAAACGATAAGCATCGGCTATGCTGTGCGAACGGTTGATTTGTGTGCCATACGTAAAGCGGAAGGACTGCAGACCAGGTATGGGAGCGTCTAAGAATACGTAATTTGAAAAGTCAAAGTCGTGAGAGGCCGTGCGTGAATAGCGATTGTAAAGCGGATCGACCTGTGAGGTCTGCGACGTTTGATACTGCGTGTACTGCTTCAGGTCGTTCGCCTTTTCATCGCCATAACGATAACCGATGTTGCTCATCAAGCTCAAGCGCCAATTGTTTTCGCTCAAGCGTTGTGTAAAATAGAGGTAGTGCTGTGTGTAGTGCGTACCTTTATCAGATAGGCTCTCGTCGAGCATCAAGGTGTTGGCTTGCGCTTGTGCGCTGTTAAGGGGCCAACCCGCTGTGGGGTGATGAAGCAGTGAATCGAGGGGCGAAAGGGAATTGTCGGCAAATCCTCCGTTCCATTGCGATTCTTGTTCGTGCGAACGGTCTTTGTAGGAGTTGTAGGAATAATGAGGACGATACTCTAAATAGGTCCACTTCGTAGCTTGCCACGTGAGCGAGAGATTAATGCGCCAGATGCGCTCATCGTTTTTGGTCGTCATGTGTTCCATACGAGTCGTTCTTGTACCGTCATCGAGGAAGTTTTCGGTCAACTGACGGCTCTCATCGTGGTGGCCACGATAGTCCCAACCGCCGCTGCCGTCTACCATGAAGTAGCCCTTGTCGCCTCGCTGCTTACCATTGTTCCACATAAACGAAAGGCCGGGCTGCATATAACGCGTGTCACCCGAACTACTTCCAGCACCGCCATTTTCGTTCCACATACCCTCATCGGTGGCACTTTGATACTGTCCCGTATTGGTAAAACCTCCGTATGCACTCACGCGAGAGTGTTCGGTAAAGGTGTTGGCAAAGCCACGATAGCGCCAACGGTGGTCGGTGCCATAGCCGAGGTCGACATTGCCAGTCCACGCGCCCAAGTACTTCTTCTTTAAGATAACGTTCACCACCTGTTCACGATCGCCATTATCGATGCCCGTCACCTTGGCTTGGTCGGTGAGGTCCTCGTAAGCTTTTACGTTTTTAATGATGTAAGCTGGAAGGTTTTGCAATGCCTTCTTTGTATCACCGCGCTCAAAGTCGGTGCCGTTCACTTGCACACGGGTTACGGCCTTACCGCGATAGTAGAGGGCACCATTCTTTATCTCAAGTCCAGGCATACGGCTTATCATGTCTTGCAGCATGTCGCCTTTCGTTGCTCCCAGCGCGTCCATATCGTAGATGACGGTATCCTTCTTGGTAACAAACACCAAGCGCGTGGCCGTAACCGTGGCTTCGCCCAAGTCGCGCTGGCGCTCTTTGGTCGGTTTCGTCTTTAGGCTATCCGTCTTCACCGTGTCAGTAGGGAGTATAAAAGTACGCGCTTTTGCCCCTAAGGTAAAACAAAAGAGGAGGAGCAAAAGCGTGAATAATCTGTGGGGAAACGTGTTCATCGGTAGTTTAGTTGTGTCTTATAAGTTTGGGCTGACCTATTGAAGTTCTGCCCAAAAGAGGATTGCTACTAAAACTCGTCAGCAGCGTAGAGATAAGGGAACGTGGCCTGCTTCCACTCAATTATCTCGTCGTCGCGGAAGAAGCGCTTCAGTTCTACTTCAGCCGTCTCCTTAGAGTCGGAAGCATGTACAATGTTCTCTTGAAAACTCATACAGTACGTGCCGCGTATCGTGCCAGGCGCTGCATTGCGTCCGTTCGTAGGCCCTGCCAGCGCGCGCACTGCAGCTACTGCATCTACGCCTTTGAGACAAAGGGCCACCACAGGGGCTACCATCATGGAGTCCTTAATCTGTTGGAAGAAGGGCTTTCCGCTCAAGTGGGCATAATGTTCTGTCAGCATCTCGTCAGTGAGTTGCATCAGTTTCATACCGCATATCTGTAGTCCTTTCTTTTCGAAAATGCTAATAATTTCGCCTGCTAAGCCGCGCTGCATCGTGCAGGGCTTGAGCAACACTAGTGTCTTTTCTAATGCCATAGGTAGTATGCTTATTAATATATAATAGTGTGTAAAGGTAATGAAAGGAGAGGGAAGGACAAAACGAAAGGCAGATAAATTGCTGTTTATAGAGCGATTTTGCTGTGTTTTTTACCAAAAAGGCGAACCGAAAGCAAGAGTAACTTTCGGTTCGCCATTTATGTTTTATAAAGTGTGAGAGATCAACGTATTAGAGGCCCAACTTCTTGGCAATAGCTGCAGGGATAGCCTTCTTGTTGATGAGGATGTTCATGGTCTTGTAGGCCACATAAGCCTTAGAAGCATAGAACATGCCATGATACTTACCATAGTCGCCCCATGAATTCTTCACCATGAAATATTCGCGACCATTGTTATCCTTGGCCAATCCATAGATTACCATGCCATGGTCGTCAGTGGTTTCCCAGTTGTCATAACCGAGCTGACGAAGATCCTGAGTAATAGTGAGTTCATCATTAGAGGGAACTTGAGCACCCGTGCTTATGGTACCACCCCAACGAGCAGCGTCGGAACCTGTGAGGTCACGCACCTTGAGGTTCTTGGGCACGTAGGCATAGTCCTTACCATTACGACGGCCAAAGTATTCTTCTGTAACGTCGGCACCCCAAGCGAAAGTGTAACCATTCTTTACGGCCTCTTCCATCACCTGCATAAACTCGTTGAGGGGGAGGTTGTAGCTCTCTGCCCAGCGCCAGTTATCCTGGACTTCGATAATAAACTTAGAGTAGAAAGGATGGTGAGTGTAAGAGGTGAGCGAAACGTAGTCGTCCATGTTCAGACCGAGGTAGTCGGTCACATACTTCTGAGGAGTATAAGTCTTACCATCTTCAGCCTTTACTTCTTTAGGAAGTTCGCCGAAATAGCCTTTATAGATATCAAAAAGTCCTTGTTTCCAATTAGGAGAGATTTTATTGAGCTTGCCCTTCGCAATGCTTCCCACATAGGCTGTGGTCATTGCGTCGAGTTGGTTGAAATTGAAAAGGCTATCGCCGTAGAGTGTACCAGGAGCAGGCATAGCGCTTTGGGGCACCATACCATAATGCTTCATGCAATATACAGCATCATAGAAAGAGCCACCCTGTGAGAAGCTCACATCACCGTGAGTACGGATAGCCTTATCGGCACGATCCATATATGTATTGTATACAAGGAAAGATTCGCAGAGGTCGTGTGTGCCTTTGCCCATACGTAAGAGTTCAGCCTCGAAGAAGCCAAGTGAAGAGTATGCCCAGCAGGTACCGCTCTGATTCTGGTCCTTGATAGAAGTGATAGGATTGGCCTTAATGGTGGTAAAGGTCACTTCGTCTTTCTTTGCCTCGGGCGCTTTTTTGCGCGCCGAAAGGCTTCCTGGCAACAGGCAACATACTGCCATTGCAATGAGGAGAGTCTTTTTCATTCGATAATGGATAAATTTGTGTTGTTATTTGGTTTGTATTATTGTTTAGAGTAGAGTTGAGAAGTTGGAAAGTTTAGAAGTTAAGAGTACACCTTATTATAATATAAAGGAGTGGAAAAGCATATGCTAAACTCATAAACTCCCTAATACACTTCAGGCGCCTCGTCTTGATGTTCTTCGATGAAACGCTCCACATCGTCAATATGATAAGGAATGCGCTCCTTACCGAGGAAGCGACATCCATCGGCTGTGATAAGCACATCGTCTTCGATACGAATGCCACCGAAGTCGCGATATTCATCAATCTTGTCGAAATTGAGGAACTCAGCGTTCGTACCATTCTTACGCCAATCATCGATGAGGGCGGGTATGAAGTAAATACCAGGCTCATCAGTTACAACGTGACCTGGTTCCAGACGACGTCCGAAACGTAGGGCATTGGTGCCAAACTGCGTAGAAGGACGCGTTTCTTCATCGAAGCCCACATAAGTTTGACCAAGACCTTCCATATCGTGTACGTCCATACCCATCATATGGCCAAGTCCGTGGGGAAGGAACAGCGCATGAGCGCCAGCCTTTACAGCAGCCTCAGTATCGCCCTTCATAAGGCCAAGTTCTTTCAGACGATCGGTCATAAGAGTACATACGTCCATGTGAACATCCCACCAACGTACGCCTGGACGAGCATTGGTCAGAGCGAGGTCATGACAGTCTGCCACGATGCTGTAGATGTCCTTCTGCTTCTGCGTAAACTTTCCACTGATTGGCGTGGTGCGTGTATGGTCAGAACAATAGTTTTCGTTGGTTTCAGCACCAGCATCTACAAGAAGGAGTCGGCCTGCTTCGAGAGCACGGGGGGAGGGATAGCCATGGAGAATTTCTCCATGCATCGATACGATGCTAGGGAACGATACTTGAGCGCCATAGCTTGAGGCAATACCATCGAGCACACCGCCAATATACTGTTCGGTCACGCCCGGTCGTGCCAAGCGCATAGCCATAGTGTGCATCTTATAACCTATGACCGACGCACGTTCTAATTCTTCTATTTCCTCAGCACTCTTAATGGAGCGAAGTTTCACCACTGCCTTAATCAGAGAGAGAGAAGCCTTTTCGCGCTGTTCACTAGGATGAATGCCCAATAGATCCATAATCTGCATCATCGTATCGTGGCGATAGGGCGGAAGGAAGTGAATGGGACGACCGTCTTTGCGGGCATGTTCCACTATTTCTGCCAATTTCGTCATCGGAGCCGAAGCACCAACTCCGCTCTCGTGTGCCATTTCGGCCACAGAAGTGACAGAACCATACCATACGATATCGTCAATATCTATATCGTTGCCAATAAGCACTTCATTGCCTGAGTCGGCATCAATCACACCCACAAGGCCATCACGATGCTGTCCATAGAAATAAAGGAAAGCACTATCCTGACGGAATTTGTAGACATTAGAAGGATAGTTGTTGGGGCTATCGTTGTTGCCAAACAGCAGAATCAATCCGCTACCCACGAGCTCGCGCAGCTCGCGACGGCGCTGTACATAAGTTTCTTTTGAAAATAACATACCTTTTATTAGGTTTTGAATTTTGAGTTTATTAGGTTATAATGTTATTTAAGTTTCGGATTTAGTATGAGCGTGCTGAATCCGAAACATGAGTAATGTTACTCTTTGAGGACTTCAAGGAGTCTCAAGGTTACTTTATAACCTCATAACCTCCAAACTATAAACTACTATTTGCACCAATTATTCTAGGCAAAATTACTGATTTTCTTTTGAAATAGCGTATCTTTGCACAGATTTCTTACAAAACTGTTGCATTATGTCTGTCACTCTTCCAGAAAACACGGGCCTCGTGCTCGAAGGTGGGGGCATGCGTGGGGTGTTTACTTCGGGTGTGCTCGATTTTTTCCTTGACAACCAGATAACCTTTCCTTACTGCGTAAGTGTTTCGGCAGGAGCATGCAACGGACTTTCGTATAAGAGCCAACAACGCGGCCGTGCCAAGCAGACCAACGTCGACTTACTGGAGAAGTATCGCTACATCGGCATGAAATACCTTTGGACGCAACACAGCATTCTCGATCGCAAGCTGATATACGATACCATCCCCAATGAGATTCTTCCCTTCGACTACGATGCGTGCTTTGCCAACCCTATGGAATTTGAGATGGTCACAACAAACTGCCTTACGGGAAAGGCATGCTACCTTTCAGAAAATCACGACGAGGAACGATTGGTTAACATTGCAAAAGCATCTTCTTCATTGCCCTATGTGTGTCCAATCGTATGGATTGACCATCAGCCCATGCTGGATGGAGGAATCGCCGACTCCATCCCCGTGGAGCGCGCGATAGAGCGAGGTCACACGTTCAACGTGGTCGTACTCACACGCAATCGCGGTTATCGAGAAACGTCACGTGATTTAAAAATACCGAAATACATCTACCGCCGTTTTCCCCGTCTGCGCTTGCTACTTTCCAAGCGCCATGCCATCTATAATGCGCAGCTCGAACTTGTAGATCGTCTCGAAGAGGAAGGCCGCATTTTAGCCATTCGCCCTGAACGCCCCTTGGAAGTGGGACGATTAGAAAACAATACAGAAAAACTCACCGCACTCTATAACGAAGGGTATGAGTGTGCACGAAAAGCATTAGAACGTTTCGCTTAACTAGTGTTCTGAGATAAGCAATCACTCAAATACAAACAAAAAGTGTGTTCTCCCAGAGGACGCACTTTTCTTCTTTTTCCACATCCAAAGCACAAAGTCAAGAAAAATCTTTAACCCATTCATACGTAAAATTAAACCATCTAATACAGATTTTGCACCGCTTATGCAATATCACTAAAAACGATGAAAAAAAACAAAGAAAAACATTGTACATTTGCACCATAAATCTCAAACAAAGAAAACACCATTCCTTAACAATTCACTATCCACCCTAACCCTTCATTCACCTCGTCTCATGAGCAACAGCAAAGTTTTCACCGCATTCGTCGTCGACGACAACCCTAGCGCACTCCAAACGCTAGCCAACGACCTGAGCAGTCTGCCCGAATTTAGCAGCGTACATACCTTTCAATCGTATACGGAAGCCACGTTGCCTCTCATAGAGCTACAACCCGATGTTTTGTTTCTCGATGTAGAAGTGCCTGGAAAGTCGGGATTAGAATTTCTCGACTCCATCCGCCCGAAGGTAAACTTCTCTTTCCGCGTGGTATTCTACACCGCCTTCTCCGATTATATGATCAATGCCATACGCCTTTCGGCTTTCGATTATCTGCTGAAGCCCTATAAGCGTAGCGAACTGCGCATCGTGGTGGATAGATTGGTACAGGACGCCAACGAGAAAGGAACCATGAAGCGCCTTGCGCTTGATGAGACTCCCCACAAGATGGCCATGCAGACAGTGAGCGAACTCTTGCTCGTCACAATGGAAGAGGTGCTCCTATTTGCCTACAATAGCTCACAACGCTCTTGGCAACTTACCCTCACAGATCGTTCCACACATCTGCTCAAAAGAGGTGTCACAGCCGAGGACCTCATAACTCTTCACTCTGCTTTCGTGAGAATAAGTAACACGTGCATCGTAAACATTACTTACCTTGCTGCGGTGGAGAACAAGACACAGCGCTGCCGTCTCTGTCCTCCTTTCGACGATTTCGACATCATGGTATCGCGCCGATATTTTAGCAAACTCAAAGAGAAATTTGAACTTCTCTGAGTTTTTCCCCAACCCGCGGATTCAACACTGCAATTTCTAAATCATAGAATAGATTTCCCAACAATTACTACATCTTTTTTATCAGAACACTTTTTCATGCAATAGTCAGAATAATTTATAGAGATTGGGAAAACTTTACGTGGCAGACTTCTTCATAGGCAAGTCACTCCACACACCCCACGATTGTCCTTGCGCTAGCTTCTTAGCTTCAAGTTCCATATTTTGGCGCAGGCAACGTGGGGATTTTTGTTGTTTTTTATATAGAGATAGGAGGCACCTCGGTAATAAAAACAAGCAAGCTTGTTTTGTATTACTCTCGGTTTGCACTATCTTTGCAAAGAATATTAACAAAGGCTTTATTAATAGGTCACACATCACTCTCCTCTTTATGAAAAAATCCATCAGTACGCTCATCCTAGCCACAGCAAGCCTAGGATGTCAAGCACAAACGACGGACAACTTCAAGTATACCGACGAACAGTTTGCCGACATCCAAATGCTTCGCTATAAGGTGGAAGGTTTCGAACGCCTTACCTTAAAAGAGAAAACATTTATCTATTACCTGCAAGAAGCTGCTCTCGAAGGACGCGACATATTATTCGACCAAAACGGACGCTACAACCTACGCATCCGCCGTATGCTCGAAGCTGTCTATACTCACTACCAGGGCAACCGCAAGAGTGCTTTCTTCCAAGGACTATCCACCTATCTAAAACGAGTATGGTTTTCCTCTGGCATTCATCATCATTACGGCTGCGAGAAATTCATACCCGAATTTCAAGCTGACGAATTTCGTGCCGAACTCAAGAAAGTGCCAAATGGTCAGCTTCCGCTGACAGATGGACAGACTGTCGACGAACTCTGCGACGAAATATTCCCCGTAATTTTTGATCCTTCGGTAATGCCTATGCGTGTCAACCAAAAGGATGGCGATGACCTTGTGCAGACTTCGGCATGCAACTATTATGCACCTGGTATCACACAGGCCGAAGCTGAGGAATTTTATACACAACGCAAGCCTGCTGCCGATCCGCGTCCTATCATGATGGGAATGAATAGCCGTTTGGAACGCAACGACCTCGGACTTTTGAGCGAACGCGTATGGCGCGTGGGAGGAATGTACACAAGTGCCATTGAGCGCATTGTTTACTTTTTGCTAAAAGCACGTCCCTTTGCCGACACTCCCGAACAACAACGCGTAATCGACCTTCTGGTGGAGACTTACCGCACTGGCGATTTGCGCACTTTCGACGATTATTCCATCCATTGGCTCAAGGACACGAAAAGCCTTGTAGACTTTACCAACTATTTCACAGAATCTTATGGCGACCCTCTAGGAATGAAAGCTTCGTGGGAAGCAATCGTCAACTTTAAGAATCTCGCAGCAACGGAGCGCACAGAAAAACTTTCAGCAAATGCGCAATGGTTTGAAGACCATTCGCCCGTAGCCCCAGAGTTTAAGAAAGAAAAGGTAAAAGGCGTTTCGGCCAAGGTCATTACGGCGGCCATTCTCGGCGGCGATCTCTATCCTTCTACAGCTATCGGTATCAACTTGCCCAACTCTGACTGGGTGCGTCGAGAGTTTGGATCTAAGAGCGTGACCATTGGCAACCTAACAGATGCTTACAACAAGGCCGCACATGGTAGCGGCATGGACAAAGAGTTTGTCATCGACGATGCAACGCGTGAACTCATCAATCGCTATGGTGATGCTTGCGACGACTTGCACACCGACCTCCATGAATGCCTAGGTCATGGTAGCGGTCGACTGCTGCCTGGCACCGACCCCGACACACTGAAGGCTTATGGCTCGACCATTGAGGAAGCTCGTGCCGACTTGTTTGGACTTTACTACGTGGCCGACCAAAAACTCGTAGACCTCGGACTTACCCCTAATCTTGATGCTTACAAAAGCCAATATTATACATATATGATGAACGGGCTCATGACACAACTCGTCCGCATCAAACCAGGGAACAACATCGAAGAGGCACACATGCGCAACCGTGCTCTCATAGCGAATTGGGCTTACGAGCACGGACGCAAAGACCGCGTGGTGGAACTCGTGAAGCACCACGGCAAAACCTTCGTGCGCATCAACGACTATGCGGCCTTGCGTCAGCTTTTCGGCCGACTGCTCGCCGAGATTCAGCGCATCAAGAGCGAGGGAGACTATGAAGCTGCCCGCCAACTCGTAGAAAACTATGGCGTTAAGGTCGATCCTGTGCTGCACAAGGAAATCCTTGCCCGATATGAGAAGCTTCACCTCTCGCCCTACAAGGGATTTATCAATCCCGTCTACCATGCCACTCGCGATGCTGAAGGAAATATTACCGAGGTCACACTCGACTATTCCGAGCCTTACGACCAACAGATGCTTCGTTATAGCCGCGACTACGCAACACTGCCCTACATCAATAATTAAGCATAATGCCAGCTGACAATAGCTGTATTATGTAATGCTGACGCAAGACGCGTCGCCTACAGAATAGGGGAACATCTCTCCTTTTCCGTGGGCGACGCGTCTTGCGTCAGCATTACATACACACCCTCTCTTATCGGATTTATTTACTACTTACTTTTCTTACGCAGAAATGTATTATGGTAGTTCTATTCATTCTAAAATATAAGGTGTCTTATTCTGACTATAAGGTGTCTTATTCTGACGCGTGAATTGCATGGGCTTGGAATCGTTTTTTCTTTGATAACATGGGCTGCGGCTCAGCAATTCAAGCAAACTTGATTGCATTCGCCTTGCACCATGTTTGATAGTAAATTCACTCACATAGCCCGCAAACCACCATTATTTAAATTCCTTAATACGTTCTGCACATTTCTCCATCAGCCACTTCGGTGTGGAGGTGGCACCGCAGATGCCTACGCTCTTCACCCCTTCAAACCATTCTCGACGAATAGCCTCAGGCGTATCGACCAAGTAAGAACGCTCGTTCACCTGGCGACAAGCCTCATGGAGCACACGTCCGTTAGAGCTTTTCAGTCCGCAGACAAACACCACCACATCGTGGCGCGAAGCAAACGTACGAATATTAGGCAATCGGTTGGCCACTTGCCGACAGATTGTGTCGAAATATCGAAACTCGGCAGGAGCCTGAATATGCATCGTGATATAGTCTACGATACGACGAAAGCCCTCGAGCGGTTTCGTAGTCTGAGAGAACAGGGCAATTGATTTGCTAAAGTCGAGTTGTGCTGCCTCCTTCACATCCTCTATCACTATGGCTTCACCATTGGTCTGCCCCACAAGTCCTAATACCTCGGCATGACCACGCTTACCGTAAATGACAATTTGCGGATGGTCGGACTCGGAATAGACTTTCTTAATGCGTTTCTGAAGTTGCAGCACCACAGGACACGTGGCATCGATAAGGCAAATACCACGATCTCGCGCCATATCGTACGTGGCAGGTGGCTCGCCGTGAGCTCGCAGCAACACTTTAGTGCCCTTTGGCAGATGATAAAGTGCATCATGATCTATGGTTTGGAGTCCCAATTCGCGCAAGCGTTCGCATTCGCTTCCATTATGCACGATGTCTCCCAAGCAGCAGAGCGTAGGCGAAAGCGCCAACTCCTCTTCTGCCTTGCGTATAGCCGTAGTCACGCCGAAACAAAAGCCCGACGATGCATCTATTTCAATGTTCATATTATTAATAATATCAGAGGGGATAAAGAAGTCTACCTAGAGTCTACCAAAGGACGCGACGCCCCCATACTCGTTTGTAATCTCACACAAAAGGTAAGTTGTAAATCGGCTCTTGCCAAAACGTAATAATTTATACTTGATACGCCTCCCCACTCTTAGAGTTTAAAATCCACGGGCATCGTAATCCTCACCGGTGTAGGGTCGCCCTTATCGTCTGTACCGGGCTTCCATTTGGGCATCGTCTTGAGAGCATCCATTGCCGAACGGTAAATACGAGTATCAAAAGCATTTTTTACCTCGAAATCCGTGGCATACCCCTTCTCGTTGACAATGAAAGTCAGTGTGATAGAGCCTTGTCGTTTCTCATCAATACAACTCTGCGGATACACAATGTGGGCGTCCATCCACTGCATAAACGCTCGCAGTCCGCCAGGGAACTCCGGCATTTGTGATATCTGCTCCGTGGGCACCACCTTCTGTTTAGCGATGGGTAAGGTTTCATCATGAATCCCCGTAGTATCTACGATAGGAGTAGTAATCACCTGTTCTTGCGGGTCATAGTCAATCGGTCCGTCTGTACCAATCGTCTCGAGCGGTGGAAGTCCATCCACGATACGTGGTGTACCCGATTTTGCTCCCGGCTTCATCCTCACCGTAGGTGCCTGACGGGCAGTAGCAAGGAACTTCACCTTATAACCCTCTTTCAAGTCAGAGGGCTTTTGTGCAAAAGCATCCTCAGCCTCTTTCATAGCGCGAGCATTGACTATATGATTATAGAGAGCCATACCCCCGCAGACGAGTCCGATGGAAACAAAGAATCCACCTACTATGCCCAATGCACGCAGGTAGCGGGAGCCCGTCTGCTCACGCAATCGATAGGCCCCATAGACTTTGTTGCGATGGTCAAACACCATATCGCACCATTCCTTTTCAAATAGTTCGGACGAACGCAATTTTATTTCTGTTTTATTTCGAGGACAAAGTTAGTGCAAACCGAGCGCAATGCAAAAGAAAAGCTTGCTTTTATTTTATATTGCCGAGGTGCAGCCTAACTTGCAGCCATGCTGAGAGTTAGTGCAAACCGAGCGCAATGCAAAAGAAAAGCTTGCTTTTATTTTGTTTTGCCGAGGTGCAGCCTAACTTGCGCGAAGCGAGAGTTAGTGCAAACCGAGCGCAATACAAAACGAAAGCTCGCTTTTGTTTTATATTGCCGAGGTGCAGCCTAACTTGCAGCTATGCTGAGAGTTAGTGCAAACCGAGCGCAATGCAAAAGAAAAGCTTGCTTTTATTTTGTTTTGCCGAGGTGCAGCCTAACTTGCGCGAAGTGAGAGTTAGTGCAAACCGAGTGCAATGCAAGTTTACTCCTATATATATAACGCGCGCGTAAGCATGCCCTCGGTAATCAGGGGGCAGCAGATTTTTTTCTGTTGTATGATGAGAAGAGTGACTTACATGCCGTCCACAGATGTAAGTCTTGCCATTCTCAGATGCCCATCTTTCCATTTACAGATGCCCATCATTCCGTCGTTCACCGCCCAGTGACTGTACGTTCACCGCCCAGTGACTGATCGTTCAACGCCCAGTGACTGATCGTTCACCGCCCGGTGAACGATGGGAAAGTCTTCAAGTAGAAACGGGAGAACCTAGGTTTTAGCTTGATAATGACGAAGTTCGGAGCAATCTGTTCGATGCTTACGAAATCCGCCATTCCCAAGTGGATTTTTCATCTATGCAAAGAGATGATTTTCGTGTCCTAAAGAAAGGCCGTATCTTCGCACTGAGGAAACTAAATAAGGGAAAGCTCACCTAGTACAAAGAAGGAAAAAAAAGAATTAAGGGTGGTTCTATAAATTCTGATGATGGGATTTGTATGGTATTGCGGATGTGCTTTCACGAATGGAAATGGGCAAACATACGACATTAGGGCAATATCCACTGACCCTCAATCAGTGCTGACAACCTGTCACTTCCTCTGACAAAATCCGCAAGGAGAAAAAACTTTCCATTCTATCCATACTTTGGCACGCTTTTGGCATAAATAAAAGCGTTCACCCAAGAGAAATGGATGAGCACCCCATTGAAACAAATAAACAAAACAAAAAAATAAGCTATTATGAACATCAAACCGTTAGCTGACCGCGTGCTGATTAAGCCCGCTCCCGCAGAAGAAAAGACTGCTGGTGGTATCATCATTCCTGACACAGCCAAAGAAAAACCACTTCAGGGCGAAGTGCTCGCCGTGGGCAATGGCACCAAGGACGAAGAAATGGTGCTCAAGACTGGCGACACCGTACTTTACGGTAAATATTCGGGTACCGAGGTGGAACTCGATGGCGAAAAATATTTGATTATGCGTCAGAGCGATGTGCTCGCTGTATTGGCATAATCCCCCCTCACCACACACAATCCACAATTCTAAAATCAGAACAAAATCATGGCTAAAGAAATAGTATATGATGTTGACGCCCGTGAGCGTCTGCGCGAAGGTGCTGATGCCCTCGCCAATGCAGTAAAGGTAACACTCGGTCCGAAAGGCCGCAACGTGGTCATCGACAAAAAGTTTGGTGCTCCTCGCATTACCAAAGATGGTGTGAGCGTGGCCAAAGAGATTGAACTAGAAGATGCTTTTGCCAATGCTGGTGCACAACTCGTTAAGAGCGTAGCTTCAAAGACTGGCGACGACGCTGGCGATGGTACCACTACTGCCACCGTACTGACACAAGCCATCCTTACCGAAGGAATGAAGAATGTGGCAGCCGGTGCAAATCCGCTTGACGTAAAGCGCGGTATCGACAAGGCCGTGGCCAAAGTAGTAGAAAGCATCAAGAGCCAAAGCGAACAAGTAGGCGAAAGCTACGACAAGATAGAGCAAGTGGCAACCATCTCTGCCAACAACGACCCCGAAATTGGTAAACTCATTGCCGATGGTATGCGCGCCGTAAGCGTAAATGGCGTAATCACCATTGAAGACGCTAAGGGTCGTGACACTGTGCTCAAGACTGTAGAAGGTATGCAGTTCGACCGCGGCTACCTCTCTGCTTACTTCGTGACCGATACGGAGAAGATGCAGTGTGTAATGGAAAATCCTTATATCCTCATCTACGATAAGAAGATTTCTAACATCAAGGACTTCTTGCCCATCCTAGAACCCGCCGTACAGAGCGGCCGTCCCCTCTTGGTTATTGCTGAAGACGTAGATAGTGAGGCACTCACCACATTGGTAGTAAACCGTCTGCGCACACAACTCAAGATTTGCGCTGTTAAGGCTCCTGGATTCGGTGACCGTCGCAAGGCCATGCTCGAAGATATTGCCGTACTTACTGGCGGCGTTGTAATCAGCGAAGATAAGGGCTTGAAGCTCGAACAGGCCACAATCGACATGCTCGGATCGGCTGAGAAGGTGACAATCTCTAAGGAGAACACCACCATTGTCAATGGTAAGGGCGACAAGGAAAACATTAAGGAGCGTATCAACCAAATCAAAAACGAGATTAGCAACTCTACCTCGTCATACGACAAGGAAAAACTCCAGGAACGTCTCGCTAAGCTCTCAGGCGGTGTATGCGTGCTCGAAGTGGGTGCTGCAAGTGAAACGGAACAAAAAGAAAAGAAAGATCGTTGTGACGACGCTCTCTGCGCTACACGTGCTGCCGTGGAAGAAGGCATCGTAACGGGTGGTGGCGTAGCCTACATCCGTGCACAGAAAGCGCTTGAAGACATGAAGGGCGACAATGCCGACGAAACAACAGGTATCAACATCATCCGTCGCGCCATTGAAGAACCGCTGCGCCAAATCTGCCGCAACGCAGGTATTGAAGGTGCGGTCATCGTTAATAAGGTGCGCGAAGGCGAAGGCTATTATGGCTACAACGCTAAGACTGAAGAGTTTGGCGACCTCCGCGCTGCGGGTGTGGTAGACCCTGCCAAGGTTACTCGCGTAGCCCTCGAAAACGCTGCCTCTGTAGCAGGCATGTTCCTCACCACAGAGTGCGTCATCTGCGATAAGAAGGAAGACAAGCCCGAAATGCCTATGGCCAACCCTGGCATGGGCGGCATGATGTAATCCCACAATCCGCATAAAACAGAATCTTTTCATACACATTTTCAAACATAGATTCTACGCAAGTTGCGCTCTTTGCTTCCTCAACCGGAGGAGGCTTGGAGCGCAACTTTTTTTTACGCGCAAGCAAAGGCTTATTGCAACGAAAGAAGATGCACGAAAAAACCACGTACAAAACGTGTAGCTTTAGACTGAAAAGTGTAACTTTGCCCTCGTAAACATAAATATTCTACTATAACGACATTATAATGGCAACAACTCCAGAGTTTAAGTATGCCCCAATGTTCCAATTGGGCAAGGACACCACTGAGTATCGTCTCCTTGGCAAAGAAGGCGTTAGCACAAGCGAGTTTGAAGGAAAAACCATCCTCAAGGTGAGCAAAGAAGCCCTCACACAGTTGGCTCAGCAGGCTTTCCACGATGTGGAATTTATGCTCCGCCGTGAGCACAACCTTCAGGTGGCTAAGATCCTCTCCGACCCCGAAGCTTCAGAAAACGATAAATACGTTGCACTGCAGTTTCTGCGCAATGCCGAGACTGCAGCGAAAGGAATCCTACCTTTCTGCCAAGACACAGGTACGGCCATCATCCACGGCGAAAAGGGACAACGCGTATGGACCGACTTCGAGGACGAAGAAGCCCTAAGCCGCGGCGTATACAACACTTATACACAAGACAACCTCCGCTATTCGCAAAATGCGCCCCTCAACATGTACGACGAGGTGAACACTCGCTGTAACCTACCCGCACAAATCGACATCGAGGCTTGCGAAGGCGATGAATACCGCTTTATCATGGTGGCTAAGGGTGGTGGCTCAGCCAACAAGACCTACTTCTACCCCATGACCAAGGCTACCATTCAGAACGAAGGCACCCTTCTTCCTTTCCTCGTAGAGAAGATGAAGAGCCTCGGCACAGCAGCTTGTCCACCCTACCACATTGCATTTGTCATCGGTGGCACTAGCGCTGAGAAGAACCTCCTCACCGTGAAGCTCGCCTCTATTAAATACTACGACAATCTGCCCACCACGGGCGACGAGACAGGCCGCGCATTCCGCGACATCGACCTCGAAGAAAAACTCCTTCACGAAGCACACAAGATTGGGCTCGGCGCACAGTTTGGTGGTAAATATCTTGCTCACGACATCCGCGTGATTCGTCTTCCTCGCCATGGAGCTAGTTGCCCTATCGGCATGGGCGTAAGTTGCTCGGCCGACCGCAATATCAAGGCAAAAATCAACAAGGATGGTATTTGGCTCGAGAAGATGGACGAGAACCCCACAGAGCTCATCCCCGAAGAACTTCGCAATCCAGGCGAAGGAAGCAAGGGAATCGAAATCGACCTCGACAAGGGTATTGACGCCGTACGTGCCGAACTCACCAAATATCCCGTTAGCACCCGCGTAAGCCTCAAGGGTACCATCATCGTGGCTCGCGACATTGCTCACGCCAAGCTCAAAGCACGCCTCGACGCTGGCGAAGACTTGCCCCAGTACTTCAAGGATCATCCCATCCTCTATGCTGGACCTGCCAAGACTCCCGCTGGCTATCCCTGCGGCTCAATGGGTCCCACCACTGCCAACCGCATGGATCCCTACGTAGACGAATTCCAGGATCATGGTGGCTCACTCGTGATGATTGCCAAGGGCAACCGCGGCGACATCGTAACCGAAGCTTGTAAGAAGCATGGCGGTTTCTACCTTGGCACTATCGGTGGTGTAGCAGCCGTACTCTCACAGAGCAGCATCAAGAGCATCGACTGCGTGGAATATCCCGAACTCGGCATGGAAGCTATCTGGAAGATTACCGTAGAAGACTTCCCCGCATTCATCCTCGTAGACGATAAGGGCAACGACTTCTTCAAGCAACTCAAGCCCTGCACCTGCTGCCACTAATCTCCGCCCCGCAAGATCTGCTTCCAAAGGGTGCTATTCCTTATTTATTATAGGAAGCATACCTTTTATATAGGAACGCACCTTTATTTATATAGGAGCGAATCAACTCTCCTCATACAATGCCTCGGCCTCACCGCCGAGGCATTTTTTTGCTTTTCCTCTCAGACAGCAGCATACCAACAATCAGAACCGCAAGACAGAGCATTATGTTCTGCCTTGCGGTTCTCTTTTAGTTAAAATGCGCTCCTTACCTTGCAAATAAGGTAGAAATGTTGTACATTTGTGGCGTAATTTATGTAAAATGAATACGTAATATACAAAGGTTTTCTCGTAAACTACGAAAAACAACAAATCTACAAATATCAATTCATCAACACTACAACAACTATGAGAAGATTTACCCTTTTCTTCTTTGCCCTGTTCGCCTTCCTTATGGCAGGTGCACAGAGTTCGTTGCCTGATTTAAGTACTGAGGACGCCCCTACGTACTACCCCATCAAATTTCAGACAGGGGGTGCTTACTTGGGCGACCAAGGAGCAGGCAAAAATATGCTGACCGTGGCAAGTTCTTCAGATGCCACACAGTTTCAGCTAATCGGCACACAGTCGAGCTTCATACTAAAGAGCAAGCTCGGCAACTACGTAGCCTTCAACACAACAAGCAGTCGATTCACCACCACGGCTACCAAGTCAGGAGCTGTAAAGCTGAGAATTATCAATGGTAAGACCAACAAATACTATGAGCTCCAGCGTGAGGGTCAAAGCCAATGCATGAACCAGTATGGTGGTCAAGGCGCAGGCAAGGAACTCAGCGAGTATACCGTAGGAGACGTAGGCAACCAACTCTACTTCGAGGGAGCTAGCAACACGCTTGCAGACTTGCAGGCCCAATACGACAATCTCGTATCTCAGATTCGCGCCGCCGCCGCTTACAAGTACTTCTACGCTGATGCTACAGAAGCGGTAAACGCAATCCCTGCTACTACTCCTACCACAAAGGCTGATTTGCAAGCAGCCATCACGAAGTTGGAAGCAGCTCTTGCAGCCCTCAACACAGGCACCCGTCAGGGCACTGAGATTGAAGGTAAGCAATTCTTCATTAGCAGCAAGGCATACCCCAACCTCTTCATGTATAGCAAAGGCACAAGCATGGGTCGCAATGGAAGTAAATACATGAAGAACCACTTATGGGTCTTTGAAAAGGTGGAAGGCCAAAATGGTAAATATCTATTGAAGAACGTTGGTGATGACCTCTATGTAGCTCCCATCCCCACAGCCAATAATAAAGCAGTAAGCCTAGTAAGCAGCAAAGATGAAGCTGGCGTATACACCGTAGTAGCCTCAGCCACCAACGGCTACTGTATGATCTACGATGAAAGTTGCTCTGAAGCTAACCGCAATAGTCTGCACATGCAAGGCGATGGCGACAATATCGTACGTTGGGAGAAGACCTCTGAGCCCTCACAGTTCATGTTGAACGAAGCTGATAATTTCATAGCTTCACTCGATACTTACTACACCATCAAGAATGGTAAGGGTGGATACGTAAGCCTGCAAAACGGATATTCCGATAGCAAGGGTTTAACACTCAGCAATAGCAAAGCCCCTTCTAGCCTCGATGGTCTATGGCACTTGATAAAGAATGCTGACAACACATACAGTTTCATCTCTGCTGGTACCACTAGTGCGGGAAAGATTTTGGGTATCAAGGGTAGCGAAGGATCAGCTCGCACCAATATGTATGATACCAATGAGCTCAATAGCACCATTACGACGAATTTCGATGGCACCTTTGTACTCGATGGAACTCAGCCTAGCTACATCAAATTGGTAGGTTCGAGCAACAATTATCTCAACAACCGCGATGGCTACCTCGCCCTTTGGAATAGTTCATTGGCTGCAGATGGCGACCAAGGTTCACAGTTCTATATCACCCCCATTGTGCCCAATGATGAATTCATCTATGCAGAATTCAACACCGTAGAGGCTGGTACTCGTCCTACCGACATCAGCGACTACGCCCTTTGGTACAATGTGCCCGTGGCTCACACTAATGCCTCTGACACTTGGATGGAATATGCACTTCCCTTGGGTAATGGCCAGATTGGTGCTACCATTCGTGGTGGTTTGTACAAGGACGAAATCCAATTCAACGAAAAGACACTCTTTGAAGGCACTAACGGCTATTGTGGTTCAGGTTCAGACCAAGAAGCGCAGGGACGTGGTTGGTACCAAAACTTTGGTTCAATCATGGTGGTAGATAAGAGCAACAATTTCTCACTCAACGATGACAGCAAGCCCGCAAAGAGCTATGTGCGCTACCTTGACATTATGAATGGTGTGGGTGGTGTAAACTATAAGAGCGCAGACGAGGCTACAACCTATACCCGTCGCTACTTTACCTCAGCCACCGATAAGGTACTCGTAGCTCACTATGAAGCCAACGGTACTGATAAGCTAAACTTGAAGTTCACTTACCAGCCCGACGCTCAGATTAAAGCAAGTGACGTAACTTATACCAATGGCACTGCCACCTTTAGCGGTAAACTCAACACCGTAAGTTACAACACAGCCATGAAAGTATTGGCCAACGAGGAAGCCACCATCACCACCGACGAAAATGGCATCCATGTATCCAATGCCGATTGGGCTTACGTAATGATGGCTGCAGCCACCGACTACGATGCGACAAAGAAAGGCTGCGTAAGTGGAGAATCAGCTGCCGACATTGCAACTACCGTGCAGAACCGTTTAACAGCTGCCTCTGCGAAAGACTACACTACGCTCTATAATGACCACGTAGCAGCTTTCAGCAATTACATGAACCGCGTAGACTTGAAGTTGGCTACCCCTTGCACCGACAAGACCACAGAAGACTTGGTTAAGTACTATGCCACCGATGCCAACAAGACAACCAACGATGGTTTGTATCTCGAATCGCTCTACTTCCAGTATGGTCGCTACATGACAGTTGGTGCTAACCTTGACGGCTCTATCCACGCTCCTAGCAACTTGCAAGGTATCTGGAACGACCGCTCTAACACCCAGTTCTGGCACTGCGACATCCACGCCGACATCAACGTGCAGATGAACTACTGGCCTGCTGATCCCACCAACCTCAGCGAAATGCACCTGCCTTTCCTCAACCACATCATCGACATGGCCTCTGCCCCCAACTCTCCTTGGGTTGCTCTTGCACAGCGCATTAAGAGTGGTGCTAAGGGTTGGACGGTAGCCGTTGAGAACAACATCTTCGGTGGTACTACCACTTGGTGTAATGGTTCGATCAAGACACTCGGTGCTTGGTATTGCGACCACCTCTGGCGCTACTACAAGTACACCCTCGACCGTGACTTCCTCAAGAGAGCCATCCCCGTGATGTACCAAAATGCACTCTTCACAAAGAGCATCGCTACAAAGGACAGCAAGGGGCTCTATGAAATCAAGGGCGAATGGAGTCCTGAACACGGACCCTCCGATGTTACCGCCTTTGCTCAACAAACAGCTTACCAAGGCTTAAAGGATCTCTATCTTGCTCAAGAAGCCCTCGGCGATGAATCGCCCATCACTGCGGCACAAATGGCAGAACTCGACGACCTCTACAAGAACTTCGACAAGGGTCTCTGGATTGAGCAGTACAACCCCGGCGGTGTAAATTGGAGCGAGAAAAAGCCTTGTATCTCTGAATGGAAGAACAATGCACTCTCTGAATCGGGCCACCGTCACCTCTCACACCTCATGTGTCTCTACCCCTTCAATCAGGTAAGCGCATTTGCTACAGACGCTGACAGCGTGAAATTCTTCCAGGCTGCTTACAATGGTCAGATCGCTCGTAACGGCGACGTAACGGGTTGGTCAATGGGTTGGCAGACGAACACTTACGCTCGTGCACTCGACAGTGAGAATGCTCACTACAACCTCACGCGTGCCTTGAAGCACTCTGGTTCTTACGTTATCCAGATGTCAAACTATGGTGGTTGCTATTACAACCTCTTCGACTCTCACTCACCTTTCCAGATCGATGGTAACTATGGTTGCACCAGCGGTGTAGCAGAAATGCTCCTCCAGAGCTACGACGACGTAATTACTATCCTCCCCGCTCTCCCCTCAGCATGGCCTAATGGTAGCGTAAAGGGTCTCAAGGCTCAGGGCAACTACAACGTTGACGAAGAATGGACCGATGGTAAGGCTACTTCTGCCAAGGTGACCAACAACCTCCAGGAAGATCGTACCGTAAAGGTACGTTACAACAACATTGTAAAGGCTTACGACATCAAGGCTGGCGAGACTCTTGAGCTCGACCTCACCAATGGTCTGCCCACCGCCATCGCCACTATTACTAATGGTGTAAAGGCTCAGAAGTCTATCTTCGACCTCAGCGGCCGTCGCGTTAGCAAGACTGCTAAGGGCGTATACATCGTAGATGGTCAGAAGGTAATCTTCTAACCCCATCGTCTTCTGACAAAGATTCTTTCAGAGCAGGCGTTTCTCATCATGAGGAGCGCCTGCTTTGCTTTGTTTGTGGACAAACAATATTGGTTGTGAGCAAACAATATTAGTTATGTGAGCGAAGCATCTCGCGTCTGCATCGCAGCAGACAAGAGGTAAGTTTACAGGAAGTGGGGGCGAAGCGTCTCGCTTCGGCACGACACGGAGGGCTCGATGCCCGAGGTGGCGTAAGATATATTGAGTGGCCTTGCCCCGCTTCGGAATCGAGCCTCGCATGACAATCCGAACCGAGACGGTTCGCCCCCACTTCCTATAAAAATCATTTTTTATTTGCAATGAAGGTACTGTTTGCTGCCAACGCGAGAGGAGTCGCCCACAGAACAAACACCTGTAGCCATAGCTAGGGATGACATTCCACCTCTAAAATTCCAACTCGTTTCCTTGGCATTCTCAGAATAAATGCCGAACTTAGCGGCTGAAAAACACGGAGCATTCCGCTACTCTCAACAAAACTTTTTTCACTCAATGAAACTCTCTTACCTCCTTCTCCCCGCAGCCCTCTTGCTAGTCGGTTGCCAGACCGATTCGGTCGACGAAAACTTCACCCCGACTTCCGTCCCTACGGTTCAACCCTCGCTCAGCTCTACCACCACCACAAACTTTCCTAAGCCTGATGGTGCGCAGGCCCTTAGCGCCAATGGTTCACAAGCCGTGTGGCAAATACTGCAAAAGGTCAACCCTAAGCAAGCTCTTGAGATGGGCGAAACAGAAATCACCGACGCACAGTTTGCCGAAATCAAAGATTTTGTAGACAAGAATCTGAAAGACGAAGGAGAATATAAGACCTATCGCAACATATTTAATTGGATTACGAAAAACATGACCTATGCTTGGAGCGAGCCCTCTTACCTCCTGCCCTACGAAGTATTCAAGAACAAGCGCTGCGTATGCCAGGGTTATGCCAATCTACTCAAGACAATGTTGCTCACCCAAGGTATCCCCTGCTTCATTGCCAACGGATGGCTCGTCTCCGTAGGCGGACACGCTTGGAACTACGTATACGCCGATGGTCAATGGTATGTAAGCGACCCCACCAACAATGCCGAGTACAAAGCCTCCAACCTTAGCTCGTACCAAGGGACGCTCGTGCCTATTCGCATGGACTTCACTCTGTTCGAGGACGACCACTTCACATACAGCTACCTAAACAGTCGCCTGAACGTGCAAAGCATAAAGTCTACCACCGACGAATCCGTCATGGTCCCCTACAGCATAAACGGTCTGCAAGTATCGTCGTTCCAGCCCACTGAGAAAATTCCCGATTGCATCACGCAACTCATCGTAGGCCGCAACATCACCACCTTTGGCGACAATCCCGAGAACCTCATTCAGAAGTGTCCCTATCTAGAAGAAGTGCAGGTAGACCCACAGAATACAGAATTAGAATCATACAAGGGTGTGGTCTACTATAAAGGGCAGGAATATCCCTACTACGTGCCTTCGGGCATTCGTCGCGTGGAACTTCGTGCCATGGAGACAATAAGCAAGAACACACTCTACTACCTCAACCAACTCGAAGAGATTGTTGTGGCCGAGGGAACCAAGCGCATAGAAGACTATGCCATAGAGCGCTGCCCCAACTTGAAGCGCGTATACGTGCCTAGCACCGTCACCTACATTTCTCCGCAAGCAATTTCCGAGTGTGGCAACGACTACGAGATTGTTCGCACCACCACGGGCATTCATGAAGTAACGATTCACTGATTCCGTTCGTTTAAAATTTGTTCGGCCACACAAGCCATGCATCGATTGCCGAGCCTCAACCTAGATTAAGCTCATGCAAAGTTGTTAGCTTTCTGCCGAGCCATCCCGAAGAGTGTACAAGTTGTGTACACTCTTTTTTTATTTTCCCAGCCCTCGCACACGTGCATCCACACATTTCAAGCTAGCGAGTATTTCTGGTTGGTTAGGGTACTGCGATTTCGCATTATCTAGAAATGTGCTAATACAGGAGAATAACCACCGAGAGAGATTGCGTACCCCGAAGAAACGCTGTATCTTGGCACACTCCGATTATTACTGATTATCAAAGCAGATTCAAAGTCCGAGTAATCGCAGTAAATATGTTACTATCCCCAATGACATGTACGTGTGCACGCAAGGAGCTAAGATATAATGCCACGCAATTTGTCATAGCCCAAGAAAAAATGTACCTTTGCAAAGCAATACCCACCAAGCTCAAAGAATCACAATGATCCACAAGTTCCTGACGATGCTCATCATGCTGCTTCCCTTGAGCACTGCAGCACAAGAGTATTCCTCATCGTTCAACACGTTGAAACTCCCCACCTCCACCCATACGGCAGCCCTCGGCGGGCAAAACATTTCGCTCATTGACGACACGCCATCGGCTGGATGGACCAATCCCGCACTCTTTGCCAACGTGAGCGACAAATCGCTCGCGCTCAACTTCATGACCTATGCGAGCGGAAGCGCATGGATGGGGGCTCACTTTGTAAAAGCCTTTGGCGAACGACATACTCTGGCCACGGGAGTGCAACTCATGAACTTTGGCAAGATGGACGAGACAGACGAGGTGGGCAACGTCATAGGCTCTGTATCAGCCAAGGACTTCGTAGTTGGGGCAGGATATAGCTATCTGCTTACCGACCGCTGGAGTGGCGGAGCCAACCTCAAATTCATCTTCTCCAACCTTGCTGGCTATTCATCCATCGCTATGGCGGTGGACCTTGGAGTCAACTATCTCGATGAGGACAACGACCTCTCACTCTCGGCCTCGGTACAGAATGTGGGCACGCAACTCAAGGCCTACGACGACCGCGTACATACGCATTTGCCTTTCACCCTCTCGCTTGGACTGAGCAAAGGAATGGCTCATCTGCCCGTACGCTTCCACTTGACGCTGACCGACCTTACCCGATGGAAGTCGAGCTATTATGTTCTTACGGAAGAACCCGAAGCAGGCAAAGATAAAAAGGTAAGCACGAGTAAAATTCTGCTCAACCACGTGGTGGCAGGCATCGACATCACCTGTACAGACTTTCTCTACCTTTCCCTAGGCTACAATTTCCGCCGTGCCTATGAACTCAAAGCCTCGGGATCGTCACACTGGGCAGGCATATCAGCAGGTGCTGGCATCAACGTGAAGCGATTCCAATTCGGACTATCCTACGCCAAATACCATCAGGCAGGCAACTCTATCATGTGCACAGCAGGATACAGACTGTAATAAAAGACGACAAGTAATAAGTAAAAAAGTAATAAGTAAAGCATTCTGACAATTTCCTTTGCATACAGTTAGCATCGGGAGTTTACAGCCAATACTGGGGACGACGCGTCCCCGCATCGGCATCCCACTGCGCCAGCCCATTAACATATTAGCACATTATGAAAAAAATCATCATCGCCATTGACGGCCACTCATCGTGCGGAAAAAGCACCATGGCTAAAGATCTCGCCCGCGAAGTGGGCTATATTTATGTAGACACGGGTGCCATGTATCGCGCCGTAACGCTATTTGCCTTGCGCCACGGGCTCTTCAATGACGATGGTAGTGTGCAAGCCGATGAACTCGAGAGGCTCATGCCTCAGGTGAAAGTAAGCTTCAAACTCGACCCCGCCACCCACTTGCCACTTGTATGCCTCAACGGCGAATGTGTGGAAAGCGACATTCGCGGACTTGAAGTGAGTTCACACGTAAGCCCCATTGCAGCCCTGCCCTTTGTACGCTCTGCCATGACGCTTCAGCAGCAGGAGATGGGACGCGACAAAGGCATCGTAATGGATGGTCGCGACATCGGCACAGTGGTATTGCCCGAAGCCGAACTTAAGATATTCGTTACCGCATCGGCCGAAGTGCGTGCCCGCCGCCGTTACGATGAGCTTCAAGCCAAGGGACAGGAGGTAAGCTACGACGATATCCTCAAAAACGTGCAAGAACGCGACTACATCGACTCTCATCGCGAAGTGGCTCCGCTCCGCCAGGCTGACGATGCCATTCTGCTCGATAATTCATCGCTTACCATCGCCCAGCAGAAAGAGTGGCTCCTCACACAGTTTGCACGCCACACCTCGTGGGCTCCATTCATCGAGAAAGCCCTGCAAGCAGTGCCCTACCCTGCCCGTCCAGAAGGACTTTACGAACCTATCGAATATGTGCTCTCCATGGGCGGAAAGCGCCTGCGCCCCTCCCTGCTACTCATGACCTATTCGCTCTATCGCGACGATGCCATGAAAGCCATGCCCGCAGCCATTGGCCTGGAGACTTATCATAACCACACGCTCCTGCACGACGACCTCATGGATCATGCCGACATGCGACGTGGAAAGCCTACCGTACATAAGAAATGGAACGAGAATACAGCCGTGCTCTCTGGCGACACCATGCTCATCATGGCTTTCGAACACATCATGCAATGCCATTGCTCCCATAGCGCCGAAGCCCTCCGCCTCTTTGCCCGCACCGCTCGCGAAATTTGCGAAGGACAACAATACGACGTCAACTTTGAAACTCGCACCGATGTCTGCGTGGACGAATATCTCGAAATGATTCGCCTTAAAACGTCCGTACTCTTGGCCTGTGCCACCCGCATGGGAGCTCTCCTAGCAGGTGCTCCCGAGACCGACTGCGACGTGCTCTACCGCTTTGCCGAAAAGATTGGCTTAGCTTTCCAGCTGCAAGACGACTATCTCGATGTTTACGGCGACGCCACCGTGTTTGGCAAGAAGATTGGCGGCGACATTCTTTGTGGCAAGAAGACCTACCTGCTCATCACCGCCTATCTACAGGCCAACGACGAACAGAAGCAGCAACTCCTCCAGCTCATCACCTCCACCACCCTTGCACCGGAAGAGAAGATTAGTGCCGTAACCCAGCTCTACAATGAATTGGGCGTGCCGCAACTCACTCTGGCCGCCATTGATAAGTTCTACTGCGAGGCTCATGCTCTGCTACAACAACTCTCGCTCACTCCCACCCAATGGGCTCCGCTCTGGGAATATGCAGAGTCGCTCCTCGGCCGTAAGAAGTAGGAGCTTTTTCAAAGTTTAAAAGTTTAGGAGTTTAGAAGTTAAGAAGTCGCTTTTTTAGAGTGTAATAAGTTATAAGTGTTCTCTTAACTTATAAACTCCTAAACTTTTGAACTTTAAGTAAGCGCTCTCTTAACTTATAAACTCCTAAACTTTTAAACTTTAAGTAAGCGCTCTCTTAACTTATAAACTCCCAAACCTTTAAACTTTAAGTAAGCGCTCTCTTAACTTATAAACTCCTAAACTTTTAAACTTTAAAATCCCCCATGCAATTTATCGATACTCACACACATATCTACACCGAAGAATTTGATGCGGACAGAGCCGAAGTTGTGGCACGTGCTCAGAGAGCAGGCGCCCGTATGCTTCTCCTGCCCAACATCGACGAAGCATCCATTGCCTCCATGCTCCGTCTGTGCCAAGAATATCCCGACTTCTGCCGTCCCATGATAGGTCTTCACCCCACAGAACTTCCTGCCGATCCCGCCCCCATGCTCCACCGCATGGAGCAAATGATCCAACAAGCCGACCACCCCTTCGTAGCAGTAGGCGAAGTAGGCATTGACCTCTATTGGGACCAGTCACGACGCGAAGAACAGATTGCCACCTTCGCCCAACAAGCAGAATGGGCCATACGCTACCACCTCCCGCTCATGGTTCATAGCCGAGCTGCACACCACGACCTCGTAGAGACGCTCCTTCCCCTACGCAAAGAACTCACAGGCGTGTTCCACTGCTTTGGCGGCACTGCCGAAGAAGCCGAAGAACTCCTTACCACGTTCCCAGGCTTCGTGCTCGGCATAGGCGGCGTAGTCACGTTTAAAAAATCAAAGCTCCCCGCTGTGCTCCATTCCACAGTATCCCTAAACCGCATCGTCGTAGAGACCGATGCTCCCTATCTCACTCCCCATCCCTACCGCGGCGAGCGCAATGAGCCATCGCATATACCCCTCATCATAGCCAAACTTGCCGAAATCTACAATCTCCCCATCGAAAAGATGGAATACCAACTCCTAGAAAATACGCTCCGCACATTCACCAAACTAGCCATTTCTACTCCCTAGCAACCACATTCCAACAAGGAAAACAAAGAAAAATAGAAAAAAATCCAACTTTTTTTGCGAAAACATTTGGTAGTTTCCACAAAAGTCTCTACCTTTGCACTCGCAAACAAGCCACAAAGGCTACCTCTTTACAAGGAGAGATGGTAGAGTGGTCGAATACACCGGTCTTGAAAACCGGCGTGCTGCAAGGCACCGGGGGTTCGAATCCCTCTCTCTCCGCCAAAATCAGCGTAACGAGTTGTAAAACAACAAGTTACGCTGATTTTTCGTTTAAGGGTGCGCCAAATCTGCGCCAGAATTTTTCAGGTAATTGAACAAACGTCTTTAATCCACCGATATGATGGCTCTAAAAGATGTTAAAAAAATGTGCTCAAAATTTTGTAACGGCAATAGTTCTAACATTGTGGGCTACACACCTCCCACTTTACATAAAGGTGTACGTTGGTTTGTAGATTTTACATCATTAGACCCAGCACGAGGTTTAATGCGTCGTAAGAGATACTATATCAAAGATAGTCTTAGCGTCTCTGAAAAGAAACGCAGAGCAAGCGAAATCATGGATGTTCTTACAAAGCAGCTTGCTCAGGGATGGAATCCTTGGGTAACAGATGATGAGAGTCGTGGTTTTGTGTATTTTGACAACTGCCTTGAACGTTATCTTGACTATGTAGACCGCATGGACAGAAAGAAAACGCGTCAAAGCTATCGTTCCAGAGTGAATATACTTCGTGAGTTTATTACATCGCAAGTTAATCCCATCAAGTATGCCTATCAATTTGATATTGGCTTCTGTAATGACTTCATAGATTGGATTTATCTTGATCGTGAGAGTTCTCCACGAACAAGAAACAATTACAGGGGATGGCTTTACGGCTTGGCGGAGTTCTTGATTGCTCGTAAGCACATCAACACTAATCCTGTGGAACATATCAAGGTGATGCCTGAACATGAGAAATATCGCAAGGACTTGACACCAGAGATGCTGAATCAGATGTCAAACTATCTGTGCAGAAACGATAAGTCGTTCTTTCTTTATATTGCGCGCAGAGCAAAATAACATTAAATGTTGTAGGTTTGCTACAGAAATACACTATATTATTTGCGTATATAAAATTAAAAGTTTATTTTTGTAGCAAATTTACATAAATGTACAATAAGAAATTCAATACAAGTCATGATAAGAGAATTTTGGGTTAAGAATTATTTGTCCATCCGAGACAGACAAGAGATTAAATTCCTGGCCAAAGGTCCGGCATCGGAACTGGTGACTGAGGTTACGGAAGGAGTCTTTGTCTATAAGTTGGGCATTCTGTACGGTTCAAATGCTTCTGGCAAGTCGAATATGCTGATTGCATTAAATGAAGTGTTCCGTCTTTTGGTATTGCCAAAGTCTGATGCAAACAAGCATATAAATGGATTTATGCCGTTTGCATTGACCAAAGAGGAGCCTACAGAAATGCATGTATCATTCTATGCCCATGGTGTGAGATATGATTATGATGTAAAATTCAACAATCGTTTTATCCTTGCGGAGACTTTGAATTACTATCCAAATAATTCAAGGGCACTTTTCTATGAACGTACATTTGTGAATGAGAATGTGCAGGCAGAGATAAAATTTGGTTCGACATTGAAGTTGCAGCAAAAGACTCAGCAGACAATTCGTGAGAACACATTGAACAACCATAGTGTATTGGCTGTATGCCGAAAGATGGCTCTGACTGAAGATATTATGCCATTCAATAAGCTGCATGGCTGGGTGATGGAGAACTATCACGATGTAGATGGCGACAGTGACAAAGAAAAGGGTCTTGTCGAAATTCTAAAAGATGCTTATAAAGATGATAAGAAGAGAAAGTTCTTTAATCAGATGCTCCAGAAAGCTGACTTGAATATCATCGACTTCAAACCTGTTCAGGAGGACAGATTCATTCCTCTGGATTTTCGTGAGCGAGTTCTGCGTGAGAGCATTCCTGATGACATGAAGGAAGCTTTATTGAGACCAACAACCGACTCCGTGGATTTTGTGAATAACTCAGATTCAGGCAACTTCGACATACCTTTGGGATGGCAATCAAAGGGTACGCTTAAGTATATAAGGATCTTGGATGTGCTGTATGATTTGATTACGGGTGATCATGTATATTATCTGGATGAGTTGGGTGAAGATCTGCATTATGACCTGTTGTTCTATTACTTGAATGTATTCTTGTTCAACTCAGAGAAATCACAGTTGATTATCACTAGTCAGGAAACGGCATTGCTGCAGCAAGATCTGATAAATGAGAACAGAGGTGTAGTGTGGTTTGTAGAGAAGAACAGAGAAACAGCAAGTTCTGAATACAACCGTGGTGATTCGTATGGTCTGCACAAGAACCTGTCGCTCTACAATTCGTATCGCATCGGCAGATTGGGCGCAAAACCAGAATTGGGTTCCATCTTCGTAAATCTGGAGGAATAACATGGGAAAGCTTAGAAACGCAGCATTAATTCTCGGTGAAGGTCCTACGGAATTCTACTATTTCAAGTCTTTGTGCGATGTGTTCAAGGGATTGACTATCAAACCAGACTACCCGAAACATACAAACATTAAAGACTTGGATGCCAAGATAGCAGAGGGTGTGGCTATGGGCTTCAACCATATTTTTTGCATCATTGATATGGACACGAAGGATAGGGAGCCTGAGCGCTCGCAATACGAGCGACTGAAGAAGAAATATGCCCAACCAATTAACAAGCCAAAGAAAGGACTGTACTGTGAGGTGAAGTTCTTCGAGACTCACCGCTGTACAGAGTTGTTCTTCTTGTACTACTTCCGCTATACATCACGAATGTACACCGACCAGGAGCAGTTGTTGAAGGACTTGAACCTGAATGTAGAATACCGCAAGACGGCAGAGTCCTTCGTCAAATGCAAGGGCTTACACTCATATTTTGAGCGCAATGGCGGCTCACTAGCATCCGCTATCGCCAATGCAGAGCACTCGATGGATGAGAAACAGGCTTCAGGAAGATATTATACTTATTCTGAACTCGGTAGGCTGATGGAAGAGCTGAAGGGGTTAGAAGTAGTGTAGACTATGGCAACAACGGAAGAAAAGAACAAGATGATGCGCTACAACAAACCAAAAGTCTAAGTTGCGGTGTTTTATCAATTTCTGGACAAGCATGAAGTTGAGTTCAGTGGTTTTCTGCAAAGAAATTATAAACAATAACCTATGAAAACAATATTCAGTACATTTCCATCAGGATGTGGCGACTGTCTTTTCATTGTAATTAAAGATGAGGATGGTGGTAGTCAGTATAGCATCATGACCGATTGCGGTTCGCTAACTGATGATATAAAGTCGTATATACGTAACGAATTACAAATGACTATTGATATGCTTATTGTTACACATATTGATGGTGATCATGTTAATGGTGTCACCAAATTACTTCTTGACCCTAACTTCGTACAGCTCCGCATTGGGAAAATTCTTTTTAATTGTTTTCAGTCCCAACCTAATGCAGAACGACAACCTCTTGATGAAACAACAAACGCACTAATTAAAGCTATGCAGCGTAAATTGCCTCCTTTGGAGGATAGGACAACAGGCAAAACCAATAGTCCAGAGGCCGCATGTTTAGCAAATGCCATAATGAAGAATGAATCATGGAATGCTGTATGGGAAAAGGAACAAATAACTACTGGTTATACAGTTCCCCTAGATAAAGAAAAGCATTATGGGGACGTCTTTATTCTTTCTCCAGATGGGCAGCGATTAAAAGATCTAGTTACAGTGTTCAAGAGTGAATTCAAAAAATGGACACGTTCTGAATTCCCTGGATATGATGTGCTTAATCAAGAAGAATTATTTCAGCAAATCATTACTTTGGCAAATGCCAAGATGATGCCAAAAAACAATAATAAAACCAATGCAACGATTAATCTGCTTAAAGACTTACAAATCGCAGAAGCCGAGAAAGCCGATGAGGAAGGAATTACCAAAAGTAATTGTGCTTCTTTATCATACGCTTGCATTGTTGATGGAAAAATAGAAGTACTGGTGCTAGGTGATGCCCCAAGTTCAGATGTTCTAAAGGGATTGGAGTATTATAATATACAAACGCCAATTATCGTGCCTGTGGTTAAGATGTCTCATCATGCCAGCAAACATAATACTAATGCAGAGTTTGTCGAAAAGATTGACTCGCCCCATTGGTTTATCACTGGTGGCAACAAGGAAGATCGTCCCTCACTTGAAGCCATTGCTAAAGTGGTGATGAAACCGTTGAAAGAGGGTATCCAAGAGCGTACAATACATGTAAATAAACCTAATATTCAAACGAAAAGATTAACCAATGCTACTGCTGCGAAGCTAAAAGAGCAATATCATTTCATAATAACAGAAGATGCAACACTTTGAATTGAATATAGATCTTTATGGCAAGAAAAGTGTAGTAACAGTCCACAACAATGAAGGTTTTGCTACAGCTTTCTTCATTAATCGTCAACAGTTGCTGACGGCAGCTCATTGCGTGTCTGCATCTACAGGAGACACAGATGATGATTGCTGGATTACATTGGAAGATGGATCTACAGAATTCTGTAAAGCAGTTTTGCTTGACCGGCATTACGACATTGCTTTACTTACTTGTAAATCATATGTACTCCCAGATTATATAAAGCCCATTTCTCTGCTATCTACAAAATTTCGAAAGAATGTAGATCTGCAGATTATTGGCTTCCCTTTGGAAATCGGAGGCGGAAGCGATTATTTTGGAGTATCTGTGCGTACACATTCAGAGATAAAGGATGAATTGTCCGATTTTGACACAATTATCTCACGTAATGATCATCAGTTGTTTCATTCGTACGAAGGATTTTCTGGTTCTCCAGTCTTGAATGAGTTTGGATTGGCAGTAGGCCTGGATACAGATCAAATGAACAAAAGCCTTGGTTTCTTGTCTTTCCATCGTGTAGCAGAGGTGTTAAAGCAAGCAAAAGAGAATAAAATCATATTAGAACTTCCCCTGACAGAAAACGATGATGTTTATGATATAAAAGAATATGGTTTAGGTACTTGTATCAAGGAGATCTCTATATCGATCGCAAGAGCTGGCAACAGAGTTGATGAAGATTTCCATATCCCCAACAATTCATTCAGAGACATGCTCTATGCTTTTTGTAATGTCGGAGTTGAAGACCTGAGACTTGACCTTATGCATTGGTTGAGGGAATGGAACGATAAACAAGATGAGTATTCTGTCATTAAACGTAGGCTAAATACAGGCTCTCTTTATACGTTTATGTCAGAAGGCTTAAATCCGGATAATGCAGCTTGGGAATTACATGAACTGCAATGGGAACGTAAGAGTGGTAGCGCAAATTTGGTCATTGGTGCTAGAGATAGAGAAAATGTAAAGAAAAAGATTAAGGAACTGAACCGTTTGCATAATATGACCGAGTATGCCAATGCTCAGTTCGCTTATATATCGGCAAAAGCAGGTTCTGGTAAGACTCATTTGATTTGTACCACAGCAAAGGAACTTGTTAAAGAAAGTAGAATATATCTGTTATATGGTACAGACTTCGTGGAGAATAAATCACCTATGGAGGTGATACGTGACTATTACAATTGGAATGATAATTGGATAGAAGAACTTAGCAAGTACATTGGTGAAAATAAAACCGCAGTTATTGCAATAGATGCATTGAACGAAGGCGCAGGAACTCACTATTGGTATAGGTACATAAATCAGCTGAAAAATCAAATAGAACCTTACAAGAACGTGAAGTTACTTGTTTCTATTCGTCAAACCATAGGAACAGACAAGCTGTTTCAGCAGATTGCAGAATGGGATAGTTATGAATTATTTGGTCACGAGAATCCTCGCCAAGCAATAGAACAGTCTTTTGCACATTACAAAATACAACTTCAAGCATCATTTTATTATAATGTCAAGGAGTTTGCGAATCCTCTTTTCTTGTCTATTTTCTGTAAGAGCTACTGGTTGCTGAATCCCGATGAGCGTAAGAATCCAACATTAGATGTTATTTATCAGAAGTATTTGGAGGAACGCAACGAAAATGTTTCTATTATTGCAGAAGAGGATCCAAAGCGAGAAATCACAACAAGATACTTGCGTACATTGGCTCGTATTGCAGTGAATAATTATAGATGTGGAGACATTCCGCGAGAACAAGCACTGAAACTTGGTAATAGACTTTGTCCCTATCGAACTTGGCGTAATAACCTATTGCATGCTACTCTGAAGGAAAGCCTTTTAATGGAGTATAATGCTTACAATTTCGGAGAAAGGATAACATTTGAATATGATAGTTTGGGTGACTATATGAAAACAATGTCATTGTTATCCATGAAACAAGATGAAGAAGATATTGTTGCGTATTTGTGTAAAAATCTTGATTTTTTCTTGTATAGTCAGAATCATCCAGACCTTGACCATTATCAAAATTTTGTTGTTACCTTCCTATCTCAGTGGAATCCTTCTGAAAAGATATGGCATTTGCCTGCTTTTACGTCAGGAATACTCAGCTCGTATTTGTTGAAAAGTATGGAGTTCCGTAATATAAAGTCCGAGGTAGATACTCTGACGAACGATGTCTTAGTTGCAGCAATGAACCATACTAAGTCATTATATGATCCCCATACCATTGTTTACAACTTTGGTGCCCTCAACAATCATATGATGTACAATATCCATAACCATTTGAAAGCACTTTCTGTTAACAGACGAGATGAAGAGTGGTCTAAGCATATCAATAATATGTTTGATACGGGCATGTTGGAACAGGGAATTGTGTATTTGGAATGGCATATTTCTACTGGAGAAGAAGCAAAATATCTATTATATCTATATTCCTGGTTCCTAACGGCATCATATCAGGTAGTCCGTAAGTTAGTGATCCGCAGGATGAAGCATCACTTTGACCTCTATCCTGAAACAATGCAGGAAATCGTCGAAGTAATGTATGATGTTAATGACTCATATGTTATTCAGGGGGTGATGACAGCTGTGTATGGTTCATTGTTATGTAAGCGTAACTCTGAGATGGCGCAGCAAATATCAAACCTACTCTATATAAAATATGAAAAGACAGAAGGAAACTATTGGCCAAAAGATATTATAGTAAGACAATATGTGTTTTCTGTGATGCAATTGGCTGAAGAACTAAATCCTGAATACAAAATCTGGAGCGACAATCAGTCTTTGGTAAAATGCAGTGCATGGGATACAGATTGGTTTGACAAGGCTTGCAAAGAGATTGACGCAGGAAGATGCAAACTACCAGATAAGAAAGGGGCAAATCGCATAAAATCGTCTTTGGACAAATTAGGAGACTTTTATAGATATACATTGCATGGAAATTGGTCAAATGCAAGCGATATTTTCTTTTGGAAAGATGATGATAACTATCCAGTATTATTGGAAGATATAGTGAAGGTCATAGAGTTCATAATTACTCAAGAAATCGGTTGGTCGAACGGTCTGGACTACTACGACTCTACCATCTCTGGAGGTAGCAATCGCTTTGACCAAAGTAAGGAACGAATGGGCAAAAAGTATCAGATGCTTGCTCTTTATGAAATAGTCAGCTATTTTTGTGATAACTATTGGGTAAAATTTGAGAAGACTGTAGGCGGTCATAAGGAGTTTATGCAACATGCAAAGCCTTGGCATACAAAATATAATTTGCTTTTTGATCCGTCATTAGATGATGCTGAAATTTTAATAGCAGAATATCAGCTGAGATTTAGAGATCAGGGCAAATATGCGATACATCCAGAGGATCCTGTTGGATGGGCAGCCGATGAAAGGACTTTACCTCCTTTTACTTTCTTGATGAAATGTGGTGACAATGACGAATGGGTAAAACTTATGTATTCAGATAACACTAGATACGCAGTTGATGGAATCACTTGCAATCAGAGCGTAAATATTGAAACTTTTCTTGTCAAAGAAGAGGATACAGAGATATTTACAAACTTTTTAGCTCAACATACCAACGATATAGACACCTATACATTCCGTAATGGAGGTCAGTATGATTTCTTATGGGGTGAGTACCCTTGGCATGAGAGTTATAAATGTAGAGGATATAATCATGACATGGCGGAAGACTTGGGCGCACCTTGTCAAGTATATCGTTTGTGTATGGAGCAGCTCCAAGAGGAGATGGATGTGTTGGATATTGAAGATAAAGTGCTCGCAAATGTAGGTATACCTATACCTGTCGTTATGGAAAAACTCAATCTACATGTAGCAGAGCGAGGAATAATTAGGAATGCTCAAGGGGAAATTGCAGCGATCAATATTTATCCTTCGGACGGATTCTACCAACGAGGTTTGTTAATGAATCGTAGTTTGTTGAATATTTTCCTTCATTGTGGATATAATGTCTTTTTCGCAATTCGTGGATATAAAGAAGCATACGGTGGTACTTTCCGATATAAAGATTGTTTCTTCGAGGGTTTTTATCGATACTCCAGCCAAGGAGATATGCAACCAATAATTCCATTTCGCGCGTCTGTGCCTATCGAAAAGCCAGAAAGTGCATATGTTGAACAAGAAGATGGTGGCGTAATTGCAAATTGGAGAGGTTTATTGGAGGCAATAGAAAACAAAAAACAATCAGAAAAGTCAGATATCGAAGAACCTAAATAAACGAATATGGATACTAAATCTAATATATTGCCTATTGGTGCTGGCGAAAGAGCTGCAATGGGTGGATATTTGCCACAATACGACGAGTTTGCATGTCGTGTATACGATTGTATTCTTGATAAATCCTTGGAAGAAATACGTGTGGCTGACTCTGAAGAAAATGTTGGCAAACTCGATGATATTTGTTTTGTCACCAAAGATGAGGTCCATGCTTATCAGGTTAAATGGACTACTGTTGAAGCAAATATTACATACCTAAATTTTCAAGAGTTTCTTATTGGCGTTGTGTGGGGGTGGCAAAAACTATGTAAACTATATCCACATAAGCATGTCATACCCCATTTGCTTACCAATCGGGCACTTAGCAGTCAGGACAAGAGCCTCATGAATGAAAATGGGGAACCCATCGGCAGATTTGTTGATTTTTGTTCAGAAGTAATACCGGCTTTGAAAGGAGGAAGAAATGTAAACGCCAAATGGGATAAGGTAATTAAAGATCTGCAATCAAATCTGAAACTCGAAAATGCTGACTGGAGAGCGTTTTGGGGATCGTTTATTTTTACAGCTGGGTATCAGCAGGAAGTAGTAGATGTCGAGAATATTGCAGACGATAAACGCACGGAAGACATCTTGGCTATTTGTAGACTCATCCAGCAGATGGTTGCGAGCAAAGAGCGCAAAGTTCTTGCTTCTTTGAGTGAAATTGTCAGAGCTCTAAAATTTGAACAGAGGATGAACACGCAATATGACCATAATTTGCATGTTACCCCTTTATCATACGAGCCAAATGTCAACGCAATCTCCCTATTGAATGAGAAACTGTCAAAACTCCATAGTGGATATGTCTTTCTACAAGGCAGCCCTGGTTCAGGTAAGTCAACTATTCTTACTCAATGGTCAAGAAACTTGCCTAACAGATCTATCCGTTATTATGCGTTTGATTTCACCAACCCATCATCGACGATGAACAATGATGATCGTAGAGGTGATGCAACAACGTTTCTATTTGACATCGTGAAGATGATAGATGCTGCAGGTATAAAGACTGATCAAAGGGCATTACCATCTAAGGCGGATTTTGCTGATCTGAAGAACAGGTTCTATAAGCAAATGGATGCCATCTCAGAAGACTATGAAAATACAGGACTAGAAACCATAATAATAGTAGATGGTCTTGATCATATTACCAGGGAGTATATTTCATGTACTGAGACATTGATGCGAGTGATGCCTTCTCCTTCAGATATTCCCGAAGGAGTAATCTTTATTCTTGGTAGCCAACATTTCAATAATCTTTATCTGAATGATAGTATATTTCAACTCTTCAAAAAAGGCGAATATACCATTAGTATGCCTCCTTTTGTTTACAGCGAAGTAGAGGAACTGGCATCGAAGATACTGAAAGTTGAAACAATCCCGCAAAGTCTGCTTGATATACTGATGCAAAAGTCTCAAGGTCACCCATTGTATCTCAGATACATGTTGAATGAAATTCAAGAACATGGTTTGGAGATTGCTACTAATTTGCCTGTGTATGATGGTGAGATAGAGAACTATTATAGAGTTGCTTTGCAGCACGAAAACCTGGATAATGCACACATGAAGCACTTTCTAGGGCTGTTGGCTCGTGTGTCTGGAAGTATTAAACTGGGGTTTGTACAGGAATGGAAAGTGGATGCGCAAGTGATGATGGATTTAAAGAATAAGTTACATCACCTTTTTTTATGGAATAATGGGGTCAGAACTATATCCTTTTTCCACAATTCTTTCCGGCAGTATCTGCTCAACGTTACAGCTACAGACGTTTTTGATGAACAATATAACGAGGCTATCAATAGGTGCTACTACAAAGAGCTCGCAGGATATTTCCATAACTCAAAGGTGGAATCTCAATGGAATGAAGCTTCGTACCTTTATTATGCTGGTGAGCATGACGCTTTTCTGGAGATTATTAATCCTGAGAATCTCCAACAACAATTGTATCAATTCCGTCCGCTATGGCATGTAGAGCGCGACTTGAATTGTGCTATTCATTTGGTTGCTAAACGGCGTGATGTGTATGCTCTAACAAGGTATATGCTCTTTAAGAGTCAACTTGACCAAATGGGTATGCAAGACTATTCTTCTCTGACGCTGACAGAGGAATTTCTGTCATTAGGTTATACGAATGAGGCAAAGATGCAGATTCGTGAGGACAAGACTTTGCATTGTAATCAAATGTATGCTTTGAAATTGGCTCGTTTATTCCGTAGTAGAAACGATAATCCCGAAGCAAATTGCTTATTTGAGCTTTCTTATCCTGATTTTTTGACCCATCGACCAGAGGAGCATTATAACAGGTACGATGCACTACGCGAAAGATTATCGTTGCTTAAGGAATGGGTATATACGGCACCGTTGTTTATCCCAATGTCCATATTGGAAAGCAAGATACCTGTTTTCATTTCATATCTGATTGATTTCGCAACCCACGACAATGAAGATTTTGATGCTGATTATGTAATCAATCAGTTGAGACTGCGAGTAATTCAATCGCTTATAGATAATGAACGATGGGATGAGATGGAGGAATATGTCGCCAAACATTTTGTCACTAATCTCACCATGCAGTATATCTCGTATCGTGATGCAATTGTTTATTTGTTGAAGAAAAGGGAGTCTATGCGCAGCAATCATTATTTTGAAGTATTGAGAGGGACCTTTGAAAAATTGCCTGAAGGGAACAAACCATACTTACAGATGGCAAGGTTGTGTCACACTCTTGGTAAGTCCGTGGAGGATATAGAATATTATTTGAGCCACGTGACATGGGCATATTTGGATTCAATGGATCTAAAAGGATTTGAGGATAAGTTTGAAAAATTGCGCCCTCATCTGAAATATGCAGAACTCCGAGCCTTCTGCGGATACGACGATAAGATAACAGACTTGGTGCCTTCCGATACTTCTGACCCCGACAATGCATTGATGGAAGAATATGCTCGAAAGCTATTGTATCTTGCGAAATTAAAAGGAAAAGTTCCTGCTGGTAAAGCAATGGAATACGAACTGTTATCGGTGTTGGATAATTATTTGACATACTTCGACAGGACGAAGAAACAACATCAACATAAGTATTCATATACCATAGCTCGACAGAGAAAGGATTACTATGAGTACATCATAGATTTGGCGAGAGATTTTGGTTTTGAAACTTTAGATAACGTTGCTAAGAACTTTAATTCGTATTTTGAGACAGTCTCATGTAATGCGGATTCAGATGAAAAGCGTCATGCTATATTGACACTATACCATTCTGGTGCTAATATTGGGCTATGTAAAATAATGCTCAAAAAACTAGAAACAGATATGATGCACTATCAGGATTTGGACGGTAGGGCATCCAATGCTTATAACCAAGGTAAGGCATGGCTTGAACTTGGAGAGATAGAACATGCGGATCATTTGTTCCATTCAATGATAGTTGAGTCGTTTGGCGTTGGTTATCGAAAGGATTACCAACCAACAACCTTTGCTGAATGGATAGGGAATGCCAACAAGGTGGATCCATCTAATGCTATTTCAAGAATTCATTGGATGACTCAACGTCTCGGATATATCAATGATGTGAGTGAATCACGTATCGGTTCTAGTGCGGCAGAACAGTTACTTGAAGATGTCGTTTCTCTTGATTCTGGTATGGGGGTTGAATTGGCAAAGTGGTTGCTTGATTCGGAGTATAGCTATTTTGAGGCTGTTTCATGTACTATAATACATAATTTATTACAGTGTGCGCAATGTGCAAATGAATATAATGCGATATTTAGGTACTATACTCAGATGCATTTGTATCTTTGCGATACTTATGATGCGGATACAAGTTTACTGACTAAGATATGTGCACGAGGCAGAGACGTTTTAGGCGAGGCCTTCAATGACTATGTTACTGAACTTAAGCGTTGTATTTTAACGAATTGCTCAGAATCTGTCCATGAGGCTATGATTAAGAAAATAGAAGTTTTTGTCGGGTCGGAGCAGAAAAATGCAGAGACTTGTATCACCAAAAGACTTGCGACGCAATTATGCGAAGAAGCAGAGAGTCTCCGCTTATCAGGAAAAGCTGAGGAGGCATGGACAAAGGCAACGGAGGCTTTAAATGAGTCAGGTTCGAGCGGATGGATTAGACATTATGATGGAGGCACAAGACTTGATGCATGTAAAGTGCTGGTCAGAATTGACGAACGTAAGGGGCGAAACATCGCCTTCGATATGATTGCGGATGACATCTGTAATGGCAGTTGTTATTCTTTTATGAACTACTGGGACGAAATCCTGCCTTTGTTGACTAATGATATTGATGAACTAAAGATGTACGAAGAGAAACTGTCGTACATGAACCGCATATTGCGTGAGAATACTTGCAACAGCACAGCTGTTCCTGAACTGTCATTCACAAATCAAAGTGTGTGTGAGGTATTATTTGATTGGGTATTGTTTCTTGCAGAAATGCCAGTATTGTGTATCGCTGATAAGGCGAAGATGATTCTGGCAAAGATGATTGTGGATGAAGAAAGTTTGGTTCAACGTATTCCCACTGATTCTGCAAGCATCGTGTTGGAGATTGGCATGTATGTTCGGGAATTAGACGTTATTAAATTGGCAGTATTCAACCATGTTGCAACGGCAAATGCAACCTCTCCGCATTATCAAAATCGAATTTACGCAAGAGCAATACTTATTGATCAGAAGCACGATATTCCATGCCCACCAAAGGTGACTTTGCCGTCAGTTTATAGTATGTATTTACCTGAACATACGAGTCTCAACTTTGGAAATAGGCGTATTCTAGAAGGTAGTGTTGATTGGGAGGATGCTACTAGTATTATGGCTGTTGCGTCTCATATTCAGGGCTATCTTTCGTATGTGACAGATTTTGAGAAGATAAATATAGATACGCGCGCTGTACAACTGATGAGTCACTATGGTAACTTATCGGATTGGAGTGATGAGGCAGACAAGCGACTGGGGCAACACTATTTGAATATAGGCTTAAGATTCCCATATCGCCGCACACGAGCACAAGCGGCTATTGATGGTATGATGGAAGTTGCTTCTGAGTTGATAGATAGTGGTGTCATAGAAGGCAAATATGATGATTCTGTATTCATGACGAAAGATTTTTCGGAAATACGGATTCATGAAAATGTTAAACCTAGTTTTATACAACGGATTGCACCAGAACAATCATTTACCACAGAAAAAGGATGGGAGAATAAATGCTCAGAATCTCCCCGATTAACAGTGCCGATGCAGACATATAACGATAAATTTGTTATTGGAGAGTGGACACAAATCATTAAGCCAACCGACAATACTCCTGCAGAGGAGTTTAACATGAAAGTCTCTTACTCTGCGGACAAGCCAAAGGAAAACAAGTTTTTCGGAGATTCGCATTTTTGGCGTCCTACTGCTAAATATTTGTCGTATGGGAAGAATGATCCTAATATTATTATTGTAAGGGATGGTTACTTTACTGGGCATCGCCTCCAGCAACAGTGGATCGCAATTAATCCTGCATGCGCATATACGCTCGGATGGGAACCTCTGGAAGAAGATCTTTTTGCATGGCAGGATGCGAACGGCGAGCGAATGGTTGAATCTATTTACTGGCAGTGTGGTAATACGCATTTTCGTGGTCGTACAAATCACGAAGCTTGTGAAGGATGGCTCGTACTTGCTTCACCAAAAGCATTAGATGCGTTAAAATCATTATCACCATTATATTCTTGCCAATTGTTGAAGAGAGGCTCCATGGATGATTTGCTTTATAGAAATAAATCATATTATCAAGTGCATAATATAGATTGAAGCTTCTACTTGCATGTATAGAAGTACCCTCTTATAGAAGCCAAAATGATAGTTTTTGACGATGCGCTTGCGCTTGAAATGACGGTAGGGAAATAACAAGGAAGACAAAATGCAACTCTGTCAAATGAGCAAGTTGGAGTTTTCTTCACAAGTTCTACTAATTAGAACTATACAGAGGAACAAGCTTGCATAGATCACAACAATAGTTTCCCAAATGGATTCAATCCCATGTGGGAAACTATTATAAAGGATAATCGGGTCATAAATTTCTATCCTACTATTTTGCTATTTTTGAAGTATGCACTAGTCTATCACTAATTTCAGCCTATTGGTTTACCACTTTTAATGCTGGTTTAACTCTTGGCTTCAATGTTATGCGGTCAACGCTCTGGCGCTTTGTCTCATCTGCCATGTCTGCGTATATCTGTGTTGTGGCAACATTCTTAAGACCGAGCATGTGCTGAACGGCATAGATGCTTGTTCCTGCATCAACTTGTAATGAGCCGAATGTATGACGTAAACAGTGCACAATTTAAGCAAAAGCAACGGAAAGTGAAGATGAGAGAAATGAACTACAAGTGGTTGAAAATGAGCAATATTTCATAATTCTGCCAATTGGCAGCAAAGCAAAGCCGAGCAGGATATTGAGTTATTTCAGTTACCAAACCGTTAGCG